>NZ_JBMDIQ010000025.1:0-71248 GCF_057808735.1 Chromobacterium sp. FG89
CTGCGTTTCGTTTCCGTCGCTGCGTTGTCTGCTGAGGAGGCGAACTATACGTCAGCCCCCTAAACCCGTCAACACCTTTCGTGAAAGATTTTTGACAAAAGAGGCCTCTCGCAAGCTATCCCCATGATTTATATTGAATCATCCATATGAAGAATTTCAGCGTAGCCGCCATGCACTGGTAGGGACTGTCGTTTCCGGATTGAAAAAACGATAATTCCCCTCCTCGTCCGCCCTTCTAGAAGCACAATCATGCGCAACAAAACCTGGATTTTCGACCTGGACGACACGCTGCACCACGCCAGCGGCGGCATCTTCGCCCATATCAGCCACGCGATGTCCGCTTATATGATGAAACATCTGCAAGTGGACGCAGTGGAAGCCCGCTTGCTGCGCGAGCGCTATTGGGCGCAATACGGCGCCACCATGCATGGGCTGGTCACCCACCACGGCATCGACCCTCATGACTTCCTATTGGAAACCCATAAGCTGGAAGAACTGGAGCAATGGCTGTTCGCCGAGCACAATCTGGCGGAATCGCTGAGCGCGCTGCCGGGCCGCAAGCTGATCTTCTCCAATGGCCCGCACCATTATGTGCAAGGCATTTTGCAGCGCCTGGCGATAGAGCGGCACTTCCACTCTATATATGGCGTCGAGCAAGTGGACTACGTGCCCAAGCCGCATGTCGGCGCCTTTCGTAAAGTGCTGGCGCAAGAGCGGCTGGATCCGCGACACTGCATCATGGTGGAGGACTCGCTGCCCAATCTGCTGACGGCGAAGAAGCTGGGCATGAAAACGGTCTGGGTCAGCAAGCAGGTGCGGCGGCCTGCGCATGTGGACATCCGCATCGCCTCCATCGGCGAGCTGGCGCGCCGTCGCTGGGACTGAAATAAAAAAAGGCCGGAATCCCGGCCTTTTCCTATATAGAGTATCCCGCTTACTTCAGCTTGATCTCGGACCACACCTTGTTCAGCTCGCGACGGTCCTTGGCGTTCAAGTCCTTCAGCTGTTGCAGGCGCGGCAGTTCGCCGGCGGTCGGGAAGATCGCATGCACCTTGGTCAGTTCCGGTTTGACGAACTTGCCGGCGGCGGCGTTGGGGTTGCCCGAGCCCATCTCGTTGGTCAGACCGGAGGCGTTCTTGCCGTCCAGCATGAAGTTGATGAATTTGTAAGCCAGGTCCTTGCGCGGCGCGTCCTTCAACACCACGAAGTTGTCCAGCGACAGGGTGTTGCCTTCTTTCTGCAAGCCGAAATTGACGCTGAACTTGCGGCCGGCCTTCTTGGCGTCCTGCTGCGCCTGGTACATATCGTTGGAATAGCCCAGCGCGACATAGATGTTGCCTACGGTCAGTTCCTTGATATAGCTCTGGTTGTTGAAGGCGGCCCAGTAGGGCTTGGCCTTCAGGATCACGTCGCGCGCCGCCTTCCAGTCCGCCGGATTGGTGGAGTTGGCCGGCTTGCCCAGATACATCAAGGCGGCGGACACCAGCTCGCGCTGAGAGTCCAGCACGGTGATCTTGCCCTTGAGCTTGGCCAATACGGCCGGATCGAAGATCAGCGCCCAGCTATTGGCCTTGTCCAGCAAGCCCAGTTCTTTCAGCTTGGTTTCGTTGTAGCCCAGCAACGTGGTGGTGAAGGCATAGGGGACCGAGTACTGGTTGCCCTTGTCGAAGAAGCTGTTCAGATAGCCTGCGTTCAGGTTCTTGAAGTTGGGCAGCTGTTTTTTGTCCAGCGGCTGCGCCTTGCCCTGCTTGATTAGCGCTTCCACCGCGAAGCCGGTCGGCACCACGATGTCGTAACCCTTGGCACCGGCGGCCAGCTTGGCCAGCATTTCTTCGTTGTCGCCGTAGAAGTCTTGCACCAGCTTGCACTTGCAATAAGCCTCGAAGCTCTTGGCGGTGCTTTCCGACAGGTAGTTGTTCCAGTTGTAGAGGTGCAATTCTTCCGCTGCGTACGCTTGTGCAGATACGGCCAGGGCAAGCGTCACCAGGACTTTTTTCATTGCGTTTTTCCTTCTATTCGCACGAGTGCGTTGCGACTACATGAAAAACCGGCCGGCTCCCTTGTTGCCCGGCCGGGGCCCTACTACTTAAACAGGCTCTCAGCCATTGGCCCGCAGCGCGCTGGGCGACACGCGCGAAGCAATGACGATCAGCACCAGGGTCAACAGCATCAGCAAGCTGGAAACGGCGTTCACTTCCGGCGTCACCGCGATCTTGATCATCGAGTAAATCTCCAGCGGCAGCATGCTGGCGCCTGCGCCGGCGGTGAAGAAGGTGATCACGAAGTCGTCGATGGACAAGGTAAAGGCCATCAGGGCGCCGGCGATGATGCCCGGCTTGATCACCGGCAGGGTGATCAGGCGGAAGGCCTGGAACGGCGTCGCCCCCAGATCGCGCGCCGCTTCCACCAGGCTGTCGTCCATGCCCTGCATCCGCGCCCGCACCACGATGGCGACGAAGCCGATGCAGAAGGCGACATGGGACAGCAGGATGGTGATCATGCCCAGTTCCAGAATGCCGATCAGCTGGTTGACGATGACGAAGAAGATCACCAGCGACACCCCCATCAGCAATTCCGGGATGGCGATGGGCGTCAGCACCAGGAAGGGCAGCAAGCGCAGCTTGTAGCGATGCATGGCGATGCCGGCCAAGGTGCCCAGCACGGTGGCGCAGGCGCTGGCGATGATGCCTATGATCAGCGAGTTGGCCGCCGCGCTCAGCATCTTCTCGTTGTGGAACAGTTTGTCGTACCACTTGAGGGTGAAGCCCACCCATTCCGCGTTGAGTCTGGAATCGTTGAACGAGTACAGCACCACGATCACCAGCGGCAGATAGAGGAAGAGATAGGTCAGCAGCGCCGACGCCCACAACCAGCGGGATTGTTTCTTAGCCACGTTTCTTGCCTCCTCTGCCCACCATCGCGCCCAGGGCCGCGATCAACAACACTCCGCCGGTCAGCATGATGGACAGCACCGAACCGAACGGCCAGTCGCGGGTGTCCAGTATCTGCTGCTTGATCAGGTTGCCGATCATGATGGAATCGGTGCCGCCCAGGATGTCCGGAATGGCGAACATGCCCAGCGCCGGGATGAACACCAGCGCGGAGCCGGCGAACACGCCGGGCAGGCTCAGCGGCCAGGTCACGCGCCAGAAGCGTTGCCAGGCGTTGGCGCCAAGATCCTGCGCCGCGTCCAGCAAGGCCATGTCGTGTTTTTCCAGATTGGCGTACAAAGGCAACACCATGAAGGGCAAGTGCACATAGACCAGGCCGACGATGACGGCGAACGGGGTGAACAGCAGACGCACCGGTTCAAAACCCAGCGAGGTCACCACCACGTTCAGCATCTTGGTGAACGCCGATTGCGGCCCCAGGATGATCATCCAGGCGTAGATGCGGATCAGGAAGTTGGACCAGAACGGCAGGATCACCAGCAGCAGCATCAGGTCGCGGTGTTTCTTGCCGGAGCGGGCGATCAGCCAGGCCAGCGGATAGGCCATCAACAGGCAAACCACGGTGGTGATCCCCGCGTAGCCGGCGGACTTGATGAACAGCTCGATGTAGAGCGGCTCTTCCACCAAGCGGCGGAAGTTGTCCAGCGTCAGGTCCCAGACCAGCTTGCCTTCCTCGAGGTAGTACATCGGCGCGAGGCCGCCGTAATCGCCCGGATTGCGGAAAGCCGCCACCACCATGATCAGCGACGGCACCAGGAAAAACAGGATCAGGTAGACCAGCGGCGGCCACGACAGCGCCCACTTGCCGAATCGATCTCGAATCGCCATGCGCGTTTACTCCGTCAGGAAGCTGCCGGCGTCGAAGCGCCAGGCCAGTTCCACGATGTCGTTGTCGTCAAAGAATTTGGCGACGCCCGGAATGCTGTTGGGCAGCATCGCCTCCACCATCACGCCCTCGCCCACTTCCACCACGTAGAGCGTAACGTCGCCCAGATACAGGCAATCGTGAACGCGGCCTTTGAAATAGGCTTCGTCGTCATGGGCCGGCAGGCTCTTGTCCAGCTTGACCTTTTCCGGACGCAACGCCAGCCAGCCGGTCTGCCCTTCGCGCACATCCGGCACGGTCAGGCAGCGCACTTCGCCGCAGCCCTTCAAGTCCACCAGCATGGTGTCGCCGTCCACGCGCTTGACCTTGCCTTCCAGCACATTGCACTGGCCGAGGAAGTCCGCGACGAAGCGGTTCTTGGGCTTGCTGTAAATGGTTTCCGGCGCGTCCAATTGCTCCACCTGGCCGTGGCTCATCACCGCGATGCGGTGGCTGAGCGCCAGCGCTTCGCCCTGGTCGTGGGTGACGTAGACGAAGGTGATGCCCACTTCTTTTTGCAGATTGATCAGTTCCAGCTGCATTTCTTCGCGCAGCTTGGCGTCCAGCGCGGACAGCGGTTCGTCCAGCAGCAGCAGCCGCGGACGGTCCACCAGCGCTCGGGCGATGGCCACGCGCTGGCGCTGGCCGCCGGACATCTCGTGCGGGTAGCGGTCGCCGAACTGGGTCAGGCGCACGTCTTCCAGCAATTCGTCCACCTGGGAAGCGATCTTGGCCTTGTCCCACTTGGCCATTTTGAGCGGGAAGGCGATGTTCTCGCGCACCGTCATGTGCGGGAACAAGGCATAGCTTTGAAACACGGTGTGCACCGGACGTTTTTCCGGCTGCACCTGCGACATGTCCTGACCGTCCAGCAGGATCTGACCGGAATCCGGCTGCTCGAAGCCGGCCAGCATGCGCAGCAAGGTGGTCTTGCCGCAACCGGAGGGCCCGAGCAGGGTGAAGAACTCGCCTGCCTCTACCGACAGGCTGACATTGTTGACCGCCGTGTAGTCGCCGAAGCGCTTGACGACATTTTTGATTTCAAGGAGAGCCATTGTCTTCCCCGCCCAAGAAAAAGGGCGCCAGTTTAACAAAAAAGATAAAGCTGGGGCCGTTGAAATCCCTTGAAAATTCAAGACCTCAGCGCATTTTTTCCATTGTGCGAACCGGGCGTTCGGGCCGGGCCGGTAAGTTGCTATTTTCTCAGCAGAAAACCGCGCGCCGCACGCAGGGTTTTCGGTGCGGCGCAACATGGTTCCAATTCAAATAATTGATGCTTTTTGACAACAACTGTCGGCATCTCGCCGTCTACGCGCCGCCAAACAGCGCTTACCACTGCCCTTCATTGAAGAAGCGGCGGTAGCGCTCCACCCAGTTCGAGATATCGAAACCGTTGGCCTGCAGCCAATCGTGGTTGTAATAGCTGCCCTGGTAGCGGTTGCCGTCGTCGCAGATCAAGGTGACGATGGAGCCGCTGCGGCCCTGGCTGCGCATCTGGCCCACCAGTTCGCAAACACCGTAGAAATTGGTGCCGGTGGAACCGCCGCAGCGGCGTCCCAGCACTTCTTCCAGGAAGTGGATGGCGGCGTAGCTGGCGACGTTGGGCACCCGGATCACATTGTCGATGACTGTGGGAATGAAGGAGGGTTCCACCCGAGGCCGGCCTATGCCTTCCACGCCGGAGCCGCCTTCGCAGCGGCAGTCCATGCTGCCGGTATGAAAACAGTCGTAGAACACCGAGTTTTCCGGGTCCACCACGCAGACCTTGGTCGGCAGTTTCTGGTAGCGCACATAGCGGCCGAAAGTGGCCGAGGTGCCGCCGGTGCCGGCGCCGCAGACGATCCAGTCCGGCACCGGATTCGGCTCATAGGCCATTTGGGTGAAAATGGTGTCGGCGATATTATTGTTGCCGCGCCAGTCGGTGGCGCGCTCGGCATAGGTGAACTGGTCCATGTAATGGCCGTTCAACTCTTCCGCCAGGCGTTTGGATTCGTCGTAAATGGTGGCGGGATCGTCCACCAGGTGGCTGCGGCCGCCGTAGAATTCGATGGCGCGGATCTTTTCTTGCGAGGTGCTCTTGGGCATCACCGCGATGAAGGGCAGGCCCAGCAAGCGGGAAAAATAGGCCTCGGACACCGCGGTGCTGCCGCTGGAAGCCTCGATGATGGTGCTGCCTTCGCGTATCCAGCCATTGCACAAGCCGTATAGAAACAGCGAGCGCGCCAGCCGGTGCTTGAGGCTGCCGGTGGGATGGGTGGATTCGTCCTTGAAATAGAGCTGTATCTCCGGCGCGCCGGGGATGGGCAGCGGGATCAAATGGGTGTCGCTGGAGCGATTGAAATCGGCCTCTATCTTGCGCACCGCCTGGGCAACCCAATCAGTCATCTTGCTTCTCCAGTGTCGGAAAGTTCTCAATCGGCCATTCTAACGCGACAAGCAAGAAAAAAACGCCCCGTAGGGCGTTTTGGATTCAAAGCGGCGAGCCGATCAGAACTTGGTGCCGAAGCCGATGCCGAATACCCACGGGTCGATCTTCAGTTCGCCCAGTTTGGCGCCGCCCAGCTGATCCGCGGTCACGTCGGTCTTGATCCAGATTTTCTTGACGTCCAGGTTGACGAACCAGTTCTTGTTGATCGCGTAGTCCGCGCCCAGTTGCAGCGCCGGACCCCAGCTGTTTTTCTTCACGCTCAGATCTGTCGCACTACCTGCTTTCAGGCCTTCATTGTAGAAACGGGTGTAGTTGATGCCGGCGCCCACATAGGGACGGAAGGTGGCGTCAGGAGCGAAGTGGTATTGCAGGGTCAAGGTCGGCGGCAACACCGATACCTTGCCGACGGAACCGAAGGTGTTGGTGGTGACTTCGTGACGGGTGGTGCCCAGAATCAGCTCGGCGCCGATATTGTTGGTGATCATGTAGGTGAAGTCGACCTCAGGCGCCCAGCTGTCCTTGGCGTCGACATTCAAACCCGACACTACGCCAGAGTTGCTCCAGCTGGCGTCGGGGTTGACATTGATCACGCGGAAGCGCGCCAGGATGTCGCCTTGAGCGGCGAAGGCGCTAGCGGAAACCAGGCCGATCATTGCGGCGAGAGCGAGCTTTTTCATATTGGGTTCTCCTGTCATGTTTGGTCGAATGCAGGCCTGGCGCTTGCCGCCATCGTTGACTTTGACTGCGGGCAGCAGTAGCGTTCGGCGTCCGGTGGCAGATTATCCAAGCACCTAATATCAAACTTTGCGCCAGATCATGAGATGGTCATGAAATATGCAGATTTACGGGAGTTTGTCTCCCAATTGGAACAACAAGGCCTGCTGAAACGAATTGCGGCCCCGGTCTCCCCGCATCTGGAGATGACCGAGATCGGCGACAGGGTACTGAAAGCCGGCGGTCCCGCGCTGCTGTTCGAACAGGCAGTCAAGGACGGCAAACGCTTCGATTACCCGGTACTGGCCAATCTGTTCGGCACGCCCGAGCGCGTGGCGCTGGGCATGGGCGCCGCCGATGTGATGCAGTTGCGCGAGATCGGCAAGACCCTGGCCTACCTGAAAGAACCGGAGCCGCCCAAGGGCTTGAAAGACGCCTGGGACAAGCTGCCCTTGCTGAAGCAATTGCTGTCGATGGCGCCTAAGGAGGTCGGCAAAGCGCCGTGCCAGCAAATCGTATGGGAAGGCGCGGAAGTCGATCTGGAGCGCTTGCCTATCCAGCACTGCTGGCCCGGCGACGTGGCGCCGCTGATCACCTGGGGCCTGACCGTGACCCGCGGCCCCAACAAGAAACGCCAGAACCTGGGCATCTATCGCCAACAGTTGATTGGCCGCAACCGCGTCATCATGCGCTGGCTGGCCCACCGCGGCGGCGCGCTGGATTACCGCGAATTCTGCCAACAGCATCCCGGCGAACCTTACCCGGTGGCGGTGGTGCTGGGCTGCGACCCGGCCACTATCCTGGGCGCGGTGACGCCGGTGCCGGACACCCTGTCCGAATACCAGTTCGCCGGCCTGCTGCGCGGCAGCCGCACCGAGCTCACCAAATGCCTGGGTTCGGATCTGCAAGTGCCGGCGCGCGCCGAGATCGTGCTGGAAGGCCATATCCACCCGGACGACTCCGCGATGGAAGGCCCTTACGGCGACCACACCGGCTATTACAACGAGCAGGACCGCTTCCCGGTGCTGACCGTGGACCGCGTCACCCTGCGCGAAAACGCGATCTACCACAGCACCTACACCGGCAAGCCGCCGGACGAGCCGGCGGTGCTGGGCGTGGCGCTGAACGAGGTCTTCGTGCCCATTCTGCAAAAGCAGTTTCCGGAAATCGTCGATTTCTACCTGCCACCGGAAGGCTGCAGCTACCGGATGGCGGTGGTCAGCATCAAGAAGCAATACCCCGGCCACGCCAAGCGGGTGATGATGGGATGCTGGAGCTTCCTGCGCCAGTTCATGTACACCAAGTTCATCGTGGTGGTGGACGACGACGTCAACACCCGGGACTGGAAGGAAGTGATCTGGGCAATCACCACGCGCATGGACCCGGTGCGCGACACCACCTTGATCGAACATACGCCTATAGATTATCTGGACTTCGCCAGCCCGGTGTCCGGCCTGGGCGGCAAGATGGGCCTGGACGCCACCAACAAGATGCCGGGCGAAACCAACCGCGAGTGGGGCGTGCCCATCGTGATGGACCAGGCGGTCAAACAACGCGTAGACGCGATGTGGCGGGATTTGGGTCTGTAGACGCGGAAGACAAGCGCCTGGCTTCTTCGAAGCCAGGCGGTTTTTACGACTCAACGCGTCTCAAGCACTTCCGCCTGCAGCAGCACGGCCTCGCGCCCCAGCAGCGGATGGGCTTTGAACGGCCCGGCCCGATAGCGAATGCGCGAACCGGTCCGCTGCTTCAACGCGGCCACTTCCGCGGCCCCCAGGCCCTGGCCGTCGGCAGCGGGCTGGATGACGAAGGTGCCGCCATCCCCCTTTTCCACCCCCAAGCGCACCAGCGGCGGCGCGCCGACGGCGACCAGGGTGCCCTCCTCCCACGGCGGCAGCGACATCGCGCCGGCGCCGGCGCAAAGGCCGAGCCACAGCAGCAGTCCGCGCATCATGGCTTGAGCAGGATCAGATGGCTGTTGGCCGGCACCGTCACCCGCGCCACGCCGCGCGACAGCGGCAGGCTATGCTTATAGGTTTCCGCCGTCGCCAACGCGCTCCAGCCGATTTCCTGCGCCTGGAAGGGCACCGCCGGCAGCAACAAACTCTTGCCGTTCGGGAAATACTGGTTGGCCGGCAGGCTCAGCGTCTTGGCCGGGAAGCCGTAACCGCTGGCCGGATTGCCGCCCAGCGCCAGCGTGGTGTTGAGACGCAGCATCAGGCTGCTGTAATCGCCGGCGCCCGCCGTGCGCAAACCGTCGTTCAAGGCCGCTTCGCCGGTATTGGCGCCGGTCACCCACGGCTTCATCACACCCGCGCCGAACTGATGCAGCATCTGCATGCCCGCCGCCAGCGCTTTCGGGTAGCAGGTGTAATTCGACGCCGCCACGCTCCAGCCCTTCAAATTGCAAGCCGGCCGGCGCAGAAAGCTTTCGAAATCGCCGCCGCGGCGCAGGTCAGGATGGGAGTTGGCGTCGCTGCCGCGACCGCCGGTGAAGGTGTCCGCCGACACCAGATAGCCCATGGTCTGGGCCGCCAGCTCGTTTTCCCATACCGTAGGCTGACCGGAACCCGGCGGTTTGCGCAGGATCTTGTTGTAGGCGTAGAGCACATGCAGGTATTCGTGCGCCAGCGTGGACAGGGCCAGGCTGGGGCCATTGCCCTTCATATTCCAGTTGCGGCCCGGATCGGCCTGGGCGAAGGTGTCCAGGTCCACGAAGGTGGCCAAGGCCTGATTGCTCTTGCCCACCACGTCGCGGCACTCTTGGTCGCCGCCGCACATGGCCGGCGCGGCCGATGCCAGCAAGGCGTTGGTCCAGCGCACATAGCCGAGCAAGCGGCCGCCGCCGGTCTGATTCGGATCGTTCAGCCGGCTCAGCACCAGGTGCACGTCCTTGGTGTCGCCGGGCAGCGCCAGCGCGCGCCAGCCCGGATCGATGTCATTGCCCCAGGGCTCGCTGACGACCGAGGCTTCCAAGGGATAGACGCTGTTGGCGAAGCGCTCGGCCAGTGCGTCGGCCTGATCGCTGCCCACGCTGACGTCCAACCCGTCCTGCGCCCAGACGTAAACCTTGCCGCCGCCGTTGGGCAAATCGCGCATGGCTTGCAAGCTGGTGGCGCTATCGCCGTCCATATCGTGCCAGACCCGTTTGTCGCCGATCGCGTAGCTGGCCGCCTGCAAGCTCGCCTGCTCCGCCAGTAGCCGGTGCGAACCGGCGCCGCGCAGCGACAAGGCGCCGGAGCGGGCCGACGCGCCAACCGCGGCCATCACCGCCTGGCTCTCCGCCTCCAGGCGTTCCGCGGCGGCGTCCGACCCGCCGCGCAGGCCGGAAGCGGCCAGCTTGGCCTGGCCCGAAGTGTCTCCGGAGCTGATGCGCGACACCACCATCTGCCAGGCGGCGCTCAAAGGGTTGCCGCTGATAGACACCGTTTGCGCCTGCGCGCCGGTATTGGTGTACTGGTAGACGGAGCCGGACTGCGCCCTGCCGGCCGAGGCCGGCAAGCGGCACACATTGCCCGAGCACGTCAGCGCCGCCACTTCCGCGCCGTCCGTCGCCAGCATCCTGCCAGATGCCGACGTTCCGACGCTGGAACCGCCGCTGCCGGCGTTACCGCCGCCGCCACCGCCGCCGCATGCGCTCAGCAACGCGGACATCACGGACACAGCCAATATTGTTTTTGTGCTTTTCATCCCTGTAGTCATCCATTTCATGTATTGAGAATGAGAAAAAATACTAATTCCATTCCAATGGCAATGACTACGGCAAATAATTACCTTTTTATATGATATTTGTTTAGTTAGAGTGACAGAAACCTACGCGCAGCCGGCGGAGCACAAAGCCGGCAAGCCTGCTATCATCGCCAGGTCTTTGAATAAGGAGCAGTCATGTCCCTGCGCAACCCCAATTCCCCGCACCGCCTGAGCCGTCTGAAAACCCGCCAACGCAAGAAAATGCGTGTAGGCGAATTCCGCGAGCTGGGCTTTCATCTGATCTCCATGCTGCACGACGGCGCGGATTCCGAGGCGCTGCTGGACGCCTGGCTAATCCAGGTGGACGAGGCCGGCATCAGCTTCGGCGGCCATTTCGACGGCGCCGGCAAGCTGGAAGGCGTGGCCTTCCCGGTGGGCGAGGTCAAGATCAGCGACGAGCTGCGCCTGCAACTGCTGTCCTGGCTGCAAGCCCGCGCCGAAGTGAAATCGGTGGAAGGCGGCGAATTGATCGATCTGTGGCACAGCCGCTGATCCCTTTCCGTCCGACGTGAAAAAACCGGCTTGTCGCCGGTTTTTTTATGCCTGGACGCTTCGAGCCGCGGACGCGATCAGGACAGCTTGCGGAACACCCGGTAGCCGATATAGAGCCAGGTTTCCCTGGCCAGGAAGCGGGACCAGCTGGACAGCGTGCGGTAGCGGCTGGATTGCGTGGGCGCGGGATAGGCGGTCAGGCCGATGTCGGTGGCCATCAGCACCGAGCGGCGCATATGCAGCGGATCGCTGACCAAGAGGAAGGAGCGGATGCCGAACTGGCTGCTCAATTCGCGCGCGTTTTCCAGGTTTTGCCAAGTGGTGCGCGACTGGTTTTCCGCCAGCATCGCCGTCATCGGCACGCCTTGCTTGGCGGCGAAGTCGCGGCCGACGTCGGCTTCGGACGGATAACCCGGTTCCGGCGTGCCGCCGGTGAACACAATCCAGCGCACCTTGCCGGACTTGTACAATTTGACTGCGTGATTGATGCGCTCGCGGAACACCGGCGACGGGCGCTTGCCCCAGGCCGCCGCCCCCAACACCAGCGCCGCGTCGGCTTGCGGTTCGTTTGCGCTGCCGCCGAAATCGACGATGCTCCAGGCCACGTAGCTGAAGCCCAGCACCACCAGCAAAATCGCCAGCACAAAGCCTTTCAACATCAAACGCAAGTAGAGCATGGGTACCGCAAGTGAAGGGTGGAACGCCGATTGTACCCGCAAACCGGATGCAAGCGGCAAGGCCGCGCGCTCCGCGCCTACTTCTCCAATTCCCAAATCGCCGCCTGCAGGGACTCCATCCGCGCGGCGAGCGCCAGCTGCGCGTCGTCCAGCGCCTTGTTGTAAATGTCTCTGCCGATTTTGTCGGCGACGAAGTCCAACAGGAATTGCGCGTCGAACTGCCCCAGCTCGATGCCGAACTGGTCTTGCGCGTACTGTTGCAATTGCGGAGCCAGCGTTTGCAGTTGAGCGGGGGTCAACAAGGAATGATTGGCCATGGCGTGCCGCCCTGTGCGATGGAAAGCCGCGATTATGGCGGCTATTCGCCGATGCTGGAAGCGGTTTCCCCGCGCACGGCTAAAGGGACAGCGCCCGTCCCCATTGCAACAGGCCCGCCCGCCACTGGCGCTGGCCGTTCAATTGCCAGGCCAGCAGCCGGTCGCCGGCCTCGCCGCGCCAGAGGGGATGCGCCCGCATCTGGCTGAGCAAGGCCTCCGCCGCCTGGCTGTCGTCAAAGCATAGCGCCAGCCAGTCCGCCTCCGCGCGCGTCAACACGCGGCGCAGCTTGTCCGGCCACGGCGCGGCGCCGCGCCACACCGTGGCGCCGTGAAAACAGCCCGAGCGCAGCCATTGCCGCCGGACGCGCCACTGTTCGGCGCCCAGCGCGCACAGGCCGCGCGGAAACTCCAGACCCCACCATAGCGCAGCGTGCATTCGTCGCCCTTTCATTGTGCATTGCACAATTTTTTATACCCGCATTCCGCGCCCGCCGCAAGCGCGGCCGGCCCCGATAAAAAAACAGGCCGCGCAAGGCGGCCTGATCAAGTTGAAACGCTCACAACGATAAGTCAGACAAGGGAAAGCAATTACACGGTCACCCAACGCGGCCGGGTCAGCTCTTCCGGCTTCAGCAGCAAATCCAGCTGCTCGCGGCTCAGCAAGCCTTGCTCCAGCACGATGTCGGCGACGCTGGCGCCGGTGGCGTGGGCCTGGGCCGCCACATTGGTGGCCGCGGCGTAGCCGATGACGGGGTTGAGCGCGGTCACCAGGCCGATGGAGTTCTCCACGCTGGCGTGCAGGCGCTCGCGGTTGGCGGTGATGCCCGTGACGCAGTTGTCGGTCAGCGTGGCGCAGGCGGCCGCCAGGTGGCCCATGCTGCGGAACAGGCTGTAGGCGATCACCGGCTCGAAGGCGTTCAATTGCAGCTGCCCGGCCTCCGCCGCCATGGTGATGGTGACGTCGTTGCCTATCACCTCGTAAGCCACCTGGCTCACCACCTCGGGAATCACCGGATTGACCTTGCCCGGCATGATGGAGGAACCGGCCTGGCGAGCCGGCAGATTGATCTCGCCGAAACCGGCGCGCGGGCCGGAGGACAGCAGGCGCAAATCATTGCAGCTCTTGGACAATTTGACCGCGATGCGCTTAAGCACGCCGGACAACTGCACGAAGGCGCCGCAGTCCTGGGTGGCTTCGATCAGATTGGGCGCGGTCAACAGGGTGTGGCCGCTGAGCTCGGACAGATGCAGACAAGCCAGGCGCGCGTAATCCGGATGCGCGGTAATGCCGGTGCCGATGGCGGTGGCACCCAGATTGATTTCCAGCATCAGCGCGCTGGCTTCCATCAAGCGCTGCTCGTCTTCCTGCAGCATCACCGCGTAAGTCATGAACTCCTGGCCCAGCGTCATCGGCACCGCGTCCTGCAGCTGGGTGCGCCCCATCTTCAGGTAGTCCTTGAACTCGTCGGCCTTGGCGGCGAAGGCCTCGCGCAACGTCGCCATCCGGGTCAGCAGCTTGTTGGCGCCCCAGAACGCCGCCAAGCGCAAGGCGGTCGGGTAAACGTCGTTGGTGCTTTGACACAGATTGACGTGTTCATTGGGATGCAGGTACTGGTACTCGCCCTTGGCGTGGCCCATCAGTTCCAGCGCGCGGTTGGCGATGACCTCGTTGGCGTTCATATTGGTCGAGGTGCCGGCTCCGCCCTGGATCGCATCCACCACGAACTGCTCATGCCAGCGGCCGGCGCGGATTTCCTCGCAGGCGGCGATGATGGCCTGGGCGACAGGCCCCGGCAGCAAGCCCAGATCGCGGTTGGCCTGAGCCGCGGCCTGCTTGATGCAGGCCAGCGCGCGGATCAGATCGCCGTAGCCGGCGATGCTCTGGCCGGTGATGGGAAAGTTTTCGACTGCGCGCAAGGTGTGCACGCCCCAATAAACGTCGGCGGGCACTTCACGATCACCTAGCAGATCATGTTCTATGCGGGTCGTCATGGATGCTTCTCCTGATGCGGATGACGCCACGTGCTCGCGTGGCTTGAAGCTGCGCACTCTATGCCATGCCGCGGCGGCTGGCCAATTCGAAATGCCGATAGGGTCATGCGGGAAATGCATAACCTTGGCGGGGGGCGCGCGTTCCCCTGCGCCCCCGCTCAGCAGGCCGGGTATTGATGCGTCAGATAGTCCCAGAAGGCCTTCAAGGCCGGGCGCTGTCGCTTCTGATCGATGTAGAGCCGGATCTCCATCTCCACCTGCCAGGACTCGTCGCCGGCGGCCGCCAACAAGCCCTCCTGCGCCTCCCGGCGCGCCGAGCTTTCCGGCAGGAAGGCCAGGCCGTGCCCTTCCAGCACCATGTGCTTGAGCCCTTCCGCCATATCGGTTTCATAGCGCAGCGCCAGCTTGGCCGGCTGCGGCGCGGACTCCAGAATCAAGTCGCTCATCAGCCGGAAATAGGCGTTGCTGGCGTAGCCGAGAAAGGGCAAGGGCTGCTGCGCGCTGCCGGGCAGTTGGTAACGCGGCCGGCCGGCTTCCGCGATCGAGAACGGCCTCAGCCGCTCGACGCCCAGCTTCAGCCCCTGATAGCGGGCGTCGGTCAGTTCCACCGGTTGCTTGGGATGGTGGTAGCACATCAATAGATCGCTGCCGCCTTCCACGAAGGCCAGCAGCGCGTCGTGCACATTGCTGGCCTGCAGCCTACAGGGCAAAGCGCCGTAACCGCGCTGCGCCTGGGACAGCCATTTGGGAAAGAAGGAGAAGGACAGGGTGTGCGGCACCGCGAACTCCAGCGTGCCCGCGGCCAAGGGCTGCAAGCCGCGCAGCAAGGCGCGGCTGGTGTTGAGCTGGGACAGCATGGCCACCGCCTGCTCGCGGAACAGCGCGCCGGCCTCGGTCAGCCGCGTCGGATAGGTGGTACGATCAATCAGACCGGCCCCCAACCAGCTCTCCAGCGATTTGATCCGCCGCGAGAACGCCGGCTGGGTCAGGTGGCGCAGTTCCGCCGCGCGGGTAAAGCTGCCGGTTTCCGCCAGCACCAGGAAGTCTTCAAGCCACCGAGTTTCCATCGCGCGCTTCCGCCAGAGTGATCAGGAGCTGGGATAGTAGCCTAAACGCGGCCCAAGAATCTGTTCACGATCCGCCGCGCCGCCTGAAACCCGACACGGAGAGCGCCGTCTCCAAGCCGGCGATGTTGACCTGTTGCAAACCCAAAGTCATAAACCGCGGTAGAATGACGCAACTACCTGGCACCATCCGCATGCATATTACTCACTTCATCTGGCAGAAGCTGCTGGGCATGGCGCCCGGCGAGATCCAGAGCGGCGATACGCTCTGGCTGCTGAGCCCTCGCCAGCACATGCCCTTGCTGGCGCAGCGACGCGCGCTGATGCTGGTCAACCGCTGCCGGCTGTTCGCCATCCTGTTTTCCGCGCTGACGCCGGCCTGGGCCTTGATCGACTTGCTGACCCTGCCCTATCCGCTGTCCCTGCAATTGGCGGCCCTGCGCCTGCTGGTGTCCGTCGCCTTCGTCGCGCTGGCGGTCTGGCAGCCTATGGACGGCCGCCTGCGCTCGGCCTATCGCGGCATCGCGCTCTTGTTCGCCATCCCCACCCTGTTCTACATCGCCTCCCACCTCTTGCTGCGTCGCTACCATCTGGAAGGCTTGTCCGCCGCCATCGGCGCCGGTTACGCCTTCCTGCCCTTCGTGCTGCTGGCCGGGCTGGCCATTTTCCCGCTGACCCTGCTGGAAAGCCTGGCTTTCGCCAGCCCGGCGCTGTTCGGCTTCGTGCTGACCAGCCTGCTGGACCTGAACGGCGACAATCTGCCCGGCTTCGGCGGGGAATTCTGGCTGCTGTCCTTGCTGGCAGGCGTCTCCGCCATTGCCGGCATCAGCCAGCTGGCCTTCATCATCGTGCTGGTCCACCAGGCGATACGCGATCCGTTGACCGGGGTCTTCTCGCGCCGCAGCGGCGAGGAAATGCTGGGCCTGCTGGAGTTGCAGGCTCAGCGCAGCCGGCAGCCGCTGAGCCTGGCCTTCATCGATCTGGACCACTTCAAGGCGATCAACGACCACTACGGCCACCTGGCCGGCGACCAGGTCTTGCGTCATTTCGCCGAGCTGATGGAAGGCAGGCTGCGACGCAGCGACGTGCTGGTGCGCTGGGGCGGCGAGGAGTTCGTGCTGCTGATGCCCGGCGCGCAGTTGGCCCACGCCGCCCAGGTCATCGCCCGGCTGCGCGCCCAGGGCCTGGGCGAGCGGCCGGAAGGCCATGCGCTGACCGCCAGCATCGGCGTGGCGGAGTTGTTTCAAGACGGCAGCGCCGACTGGCGAGCCTTGGTGGATTTGGCCGATACCCGCATGTACCGCGCCAAGCAGACCGGGCGCAATCGGGTAGTGATCTCCGGCTGAAGCTTTACCCGCCGGGCGACTTTCCTTATCGTGGGCGGCATGACCGTTCTGACCGCCCCGCTCCTTCCCCGCTCCCGCGGCGTCGCCGCCGCGCTGCTGCTCAGCCTGTTGGCCCATGGCGCGCTGCTGTGGCTGAGCAAACCCGGCGGCCGCCCGGACGCCGCCGCGGCCCCGCCGCTGCGGATACAACTGCGTCCGCCGGCGCCGGCCGTCGTCCCGCCGCCGACGCGCCTCGCCGCGCCCGAAGCCGCTGCCCGAAAACCGGCCGCAGCCCCGCGGCATTCAAACGCGGCGACGCACATCACGGCCGCCGGCCCCGGCAAACGCAGCGTCCCAAGCGGGCGCGACGCTTCGGCGCCCGCCACGGCCTTGACCTTGGGCGGCCTGCGGCAGCAAGTGCGCGAGCAAGCCGCCGCCGCGCCGGAAAAAATCGCCCCGCTGCCGGCCGACCCCGCCAAAACGAAATTGGCCCGCTCGATCGAGCGGGCCGAAAAACCGGATTGCAAAACGCGTTACGCCGGGCTGGGCCTCTTGGCCATCCCGGTGCTGGCGGTGCAGAGCGCGCGCGAGGACGGCTGCAAATGGTGAGCCGCCCCCGGCTTCCTCAAGAGGCTGCGTTCGCCCGCGTCACCCAGTCCTGAGTGGCGTCGGCGGCGCGGAACTCGCGCACGGCCTGTTGCAGCAAAGCAAACGCCGTCGGCGCGTCCAGCCGCCCGCAGGCCTCTTCCATGCTCGCCAACAAATCCCGCATCTCCGCGTCCGACAAGCAGTATTCCTGAGCGCGCATGATGCGTTCGTGATCGGTGGCCAGCACGTTGTCGCCGATCAGCAACTCCTCGTACAGCTTTTCCCCCGGCCGCAGGCCGGTGATGCGGATTTCGATGTCGCCGCCGGGACGGGCCGCGTCCTTCAGCTCCAGACCGGACAGATGCACCATGCGCCGCGCCAGATCGATGATGCGCACCGGCTGCCCCATGTCCAGCACGAACACGTCGCCGCCGTCGCCCATCGCGCCGGCCTGGATCACCAGTTGCGCCGCCTCCGGAATGGTCATGAAGTAGCGGGTGATGTCGGCGTGGGTCAGCGTGATCGGCCCTCCGGCCTTGATCTGGGCGCGGAACAGCGGCACCACCGAGCCGGAGCTGCCCAGCACATTGCCGAAGCGCACCATCACGAAGCGGGTGGCGCTGCCGCGCGCGTGCCGGGTCTGCAGCGTCAGTTCCGCCATGCGCTTGGTGGCGCCCATCACATTGGTGGGGCGCACCGCCTTGTCGGTGGAGATCAGCACGAAGGTGTCCACGCCGCAATCCTCGGCCGCGCGCGCGGTGGTGTCGGTGCCGAACACATTGTTGACGATGCCGGCCACCGGATTATGCTCCACCATGGGCACATGCTTGTAGGCGGCGGCGTGATAGACGGTGTCCACCTTGAAGGCCCGCATCACCTGGACCAGCCGCTGGTAGTCGGTGACCGAGCCCAGCACCGGGGTGCGCGCCGGCGCCGCGGCGGCGCGGCCCAGTTCCTGGTCTATCGCGTACAGCGCGTATTCGGACTGCTCGAACAGGATGATACGCGCCGGCTGGTTCTTGGCGATCTGGCGCACCAGTTCCGAGCCGATGGAACCGCCGGCGCCGGTGACCATCACCACCTTGCCGCGGATATTGCGCGCCAGCAGTTCGGGCTTGGGCGGCACCGGGTCGCGGCCCAGCAGGTCTTCGATCTCGACCTCTTTCAACTCCTCCACCCGCGCCTCGCCGGACACCAGGTCCGCCATGCCCGGCAGCCGCTTGATCGGCACCCGCAGCAGTTCCAGGGTTTCCAGTATCTCGCGCTGGCGGCTGCGGCTGACCGAGGGCATGGCCAAGAGAATGCATTTGGCCTCCAGGTCCTTGACCAGCTGCGGCAGATCCCGCGGCGGATGCACCGCCACGCCGCGGAAGGTGCGGCGATGCAGTTCGGGGCTGTCGTCGACGAAGGCCATCGGCCGATATTCGCGGCCGGCCTGCAGGGCCAGCATCAGTTGCACGCCGGCATGGCCGGCACCGTAGATGATCACGTGCTCGCGCGGCGCGTCCACCGCGTCGATGCGGCGCACCAGGCCGCGCAGCAGAAAGCGGCTGCCGCCGATATAGGCCATGGCGAACACCCAGAAGATGATCACCGAGGTGCGCGGCATCGCCCAGATGTGGGCCATCTGCAGCACCGCCTGCAACACCAGCACCGACAAGGTCACGCCGGAGAACACGGTCAGGATGATCTTGTCGTCCAGATATTTGAGCACCGCGCGGTACAGGCCGAGCTTGATGAAGATGGGGATGGCCCACAGCGGCGGCACGATGAAGATCCACAAATGCGGGTTGAGCTTGGGATCCCAGTATCCGCCCAGGCGCAGGAAGACCGCGCTCCACAGCGCCAGCGGCAGCAGCAGCGCGTCCATCAGCGCCAGCATCGCCATCTTGTTGTGGCGGGAGAAGGCGAGCAGTTTTTCAAACATGGTCATTCTTTCGCGTCCGACGGCCGTTGATACAGCGCGTCCGGACAACATTCCTCATTATCTTGGCCGTCGCCCAGGCTCAGCAGCGCGAAACCGTGCGCCTCGTAGAAGCGGCGCGCGCCCGCATTGGCCTGGAACACCCACAGCCGGCAGGCCGACGCCGGCGGCGTCAGCACCCGATCCAGCAAAGCCGCGCCCACCCCGACACCGCGATGCTCGGCGCCGACATAAAGCTGATCCAGCCATAACACGCCGTCTTGCAGCGATGCGGCGGCGAAGCCGGCGATATCGCCATGCCGCTCCGCCAGCCAGACATCGCCCGCCGGCAGCAGCGCATTGGCGAACCAGGCCTGCACCGCCGCATCACTATGCGCCAGCGGCGCGTAGCTCATCTCACGGCGGCAGGCCAGATAGATGTCCGTTAAAGCGACGGCATCGGCGGATCCGGCCAAGCGGATGGAAATCGTCATCGGCTGACGATCTTCATCAGCGTGGCGACGATGATGCGGATATCCTCCGCCAGGCTGTGGCTTTCGGCATAGCGCACGTAATAGGCCAGTTTTTCCGGCAACACCTGCTCGATGTAGGCGCGCTCCGGGTCCTCGGCCCGACCCAGGATTTCGTTCTCGTCTATCATCTTGATCGACGCCCAATCGGTGATGCCGGGGCGCACCGACAATACGATGTCGCGGACTTCGTCCGGGTAGTGGGCGACGTATTTGGGCACCTCCGGCCGCGGGCCGACCAAGCTCATATCGCCGAACAACACATCGATCAACTGCGGCAGTTCGTCCAGCTTGGTCTTGCGCAGCAGACGCCCGGCGCCTGTGACGCGCGCGTCCGCGCCCACGGTCAGCTGGCCGTGGCGCTCGGTGTCCACCTGCATGGTGCGGAATTTGTGGATGCGGAACAGCGTGCCGCTCCGCCCTACCCGCACCTGGCGGAAAAATACCGGCCCCGGCGAATCCAGCTTCACCCACAGCGCCACCGCGAGCAGCGGCAGCGCCAGTGCGGCCAGGCCCAGGCCCGCGGCGACGATGTCGAAGCCGCGCTTCAGCAGCCGCGAACCGTGGCGACGCGGACGGCAGCACGGCGGCAGCAAGCCGCCGCTGTCTGAACCCCGCTCGCTCATGCGCTCAGGATCTCGCGCACCGCGGCAATGACCCGGCTCTGGTCATCGTCCGTCATCCGGGTGTATAGCGGCAGGGTCACTTCGGCCTCGAAGGCGGCGTCGGTCACCGGGAACTGTTCGCGCGTCAGCTGATAGCCGTCGCGCCACACCGGCTGACGATGCAGCGGGATGAAGTGCACCGAACAACCGATGCCCTTTTCCGCCATCCGGGCGATGAAGTCGTCGCGGCTGACGCCGGCCTCGGGCTTGATGCGCACCGGATACAGATGCCAGGCGTGGTTGCTGCCCGCGTCCTTCGGCCGCGCCGGCAGGATCAGCGGCAGGTCGGCCAGCTCGCGGTCGAAACGCTGGGCCATCGCCTCGCGCAATTCCTGGAAGCGGCGGATTTTCTTCAACTGGTGGATGCCCATCGCCGCGGCGGTGTCCGGCATATTGTATTTGAAGCCCGGGGCCACCACTTCGTAGAACCAGGCCGGGGTCTTGGACACGTAGCGGTCGAAGGCGTCGCGGCTGATGCCGTGCAGACGCATCACCTTGCAACGCGCGATGATGTCCTTGTTCTTGGACACCACCATGCCGCCCTCGCCGGTGGTCATGGTCTTGTTGGCGTAGAAGCTGAACACAGTGACGTCGGAGTCCAGGGTCCCCACCAGCTTGCCCTTGTAATAAGTGGGCAACGCATGGGCGGCGTCTTCAACGACCTTCAGCCCGTGCTCGCGGGCAATGGCGATGATCTCGTCCATCTCGCAGGCGAGGCCGGCGAAATGCACCGGCATGATCGCCTTGGTCTTGGCGGTGATCGCCGCGCGGATCGCGTCCGGGCTGATGTTGAAGGTGGCCGCGTCCATATCCACGCATACCGGGTCCGCACCCAGGTAGCGCACCACTTCGGCGGTGGCGGTGAAGGTGTAGCTGGGCACGATGACTTCGTCGCCGGGGCCGATGCCTATCGCTTCCAGCGCCAGGTGCAAGCCGGCCGTGGCGGAGTTGACCGCGATCGCCTCGACGCCGTCGCCGATGAACTGCGCGAAGTCGGCCTCGAACTGCTTGGTCTTGGGACCGGTGGTGACCCAGCCGGAGCGCAGCGCGTCGACCACTTCGTTGATTTCGTCCTCGCCGATGTCCGGCAGGGCGAAGGGCAGGAATTTTGTTTCGCTCATAGTATTCTTCGCTATCAGTTAAGCGCGCGGACTCGTCCAGACTTGTCCAAGCGACCTTGCAAACCCGGTAGGATGGACAAGTTCAAGAGCTTGCCCACGCACCATGCTCATTCCCCAAACACACCATCTCTCTCGCCCCCTGCCCAGTCCAACGGCAGACGGCCTTCACACACCCCGCGATGAAAAAACGCTGATCACTCACTCGCGAGCAAGCACCGCCTGCAAAAACCGCCGCGCCAGCACTGCGTAATCATGATGCTCCAGCACATAGGCCTGACCCGCCGCGCCCATGTGCGCGCGTTCCTCGGCCGGCGTCGCCGCCATCCGCCGCGCCGCGTCGGCAATCGCAGCCGGGTCCTCGGCGCCCACGCTGATGCCGGCGCCGGCGTCCTTCACCATATCGTTGCCGGCCTCCACCGAATGGATCACCGGCTTGGCGGCCATCAGGTAGTCGAACAGTTTATTGGGGTTGATGCCAAAGCGGTAGATGGGCAGCTTGCGCCAACCTATGAACAAAGCATCCATTTCGGCGAGGAAGCCCGGCACCGCGCGTTTGGCGATGGATGGCAGGAAGATGACGTTATCCAGCCCTAGCTCGGCCGCGCGCGCCGCCAAAGCCTCCTTGTCCGGACCGTCGCCGACCAGAACGAAAGTCACCGGCGCGTCCCGCATCAGCGCCGCCGCCTCCAGCAGGTAATCCAGCGCATTGGCCAGGCCGTGCCCGCCGGCGTAGCCGATCAGGAAGCGCCCCTGCGCTTTCAGCTCCGCCAGCCGCATCCGGTGCTCGGCCGGCAGTGCCTCGGCCTCGCCGCGCCATTCGGCGACGTCGACGCCGTTGGGGATCACCGCGTACTTGGCCGGATCCATGCCGTGCGCCACCATATAGTCCTTGGCGCAGGGCAACATGGACACCACGGTGTCGGCCTTGCGGTAGCCGAAATCCTCGGCCCATTGCAGCAGGCGGATGAAGGGATGTTTGGGCGACATGCCGCCCACCTCCACCGGCGTCAGCGGCCACAGATCATGCACCTCGTACACCAGCCGCGCGCCGGTCTTGGCGGCGATCCAGGCCGCCGGCACGGTGTCCAGCGGATAAGTGGAGGAGGCGATCACCACATCCGGCTTCCACTGCTTCAGATAGCGGCCGGACAAGCCCATCACCCGGGCCAGAAAGCTGAAGATATTGAGCACGCGGCCGATGCCGTTGCCCTCGTAAGGGCGGGTCTTGCACCAGGTGTAGCGGATGCCGTCTATATCCTCATCCCGGTATTTGCCGTCCAGCTGCGGATGGGTCTGGCGCAGATGGGAGACATCGGCGGCCAGCATATTGACTTCATGACCGGCCTGCGCCCATTCCCGCGCCAGATAGTAGGGACGGAATTCCATGCCGTGCCGGGGGCTGCCGGCATAGTGGTTGATGTAAAGAATTTTCATGGTTTACAAGGTTGCGTACAGCTTGACCAGCTTGTCGGCCTCGGCCGCCCAGCTGTATTTGTTCAATACCGCCTGCTTGCCGGACTCGCCCAACGCGCGCATGCGCGGCTCGTCGGCCATCAGTTCGTTGACGGCGGCGGCGATGGCGGCCGGGTCCTGCGGGTCCACCAGCAGGCCGCAGCCGGCGTCGTCCACGATCTCGCGCCACACCGGAAAGTCCGACGCGATCACCGGCATGCCGGCGGCCATGTATTCGAACAGCTTGATCGGCAAGGCGTCGACGTAGTTCGGCGTAGGGAACAAGGTCACCAGGCCGATCTTGCTCTTGGCCAGCACCTCGGCCACGCCCTTGCGGTCCAGCACGCCCAGGTCGTTGACCCTCGCCCAACCCGGCCGCGCCGACACGCGGGCCTTCAGATCGCTCTCGCTCCACGGCCCGGCCAGGTTCAGCCGCGTCGCGGTGTCCGGCAAGGACTCGACAATGGGTTCGATGCCGCGGATGCGCGAGATGCCGCCGATATAGCACAGCTCGTTGCGGCGCTGCTCCCACGGCGTGTCGCGCACCAGTTCTTCCAGGATGGGGAAGTTGCACACGTCCAAGGCGCGCGCGCCCAGCTTCTCGAAGCGCTTGCGGATGTGCGGCGTCGAGGTCACCACCGCGTCGAAGCGGCGCGCCGCCCAGTCTTCCAGCGTCTCGAAGCCGCTGGACACCAGGGGGCGCACCGCGCCGGGTATCCAGTGCTTGGCCAGGATCTGGCGCGGCACGTCTTCGTGCACGTCGTACACCACCTTGATGCCGGCCTGTTTCAGGCGCAGCGCGGCGGGAATCAGTTCCGGGTCGTGGAAGTGGACCACGTCAGGGCGCAGCTTCAGCGCCGCCTGATACACGCGCTTGACGGTGCCGGTCATCCGCGCCAGACGGCCGCCGGTTTTGGGGCCGACATCGTGGAAACGCACGCCGCGGTTGATCTCCTCGCCCTGACCGTCGGCCACGATCAGCGTCACCTCATGCCCGGCGGCGGCCAGGCTCGCGCACTCCTTGACGAAGATGCGGATGTCGTGACGCGGATGGGCGGAAGTGAGATGGGCAATTTTCATGGGTAAACCTTGTTTACGCCACGCAAACACACAGAAGGGACTTCGGCTTTACATCGCATCCTGCCTGCGGCAAGGCCAGCATGGCCTGGAGATGGCGATGCCGTTTGGTCCCTGTCTTTCCATGTGCTTCCGCGGCTAAATTCATTCCTTAAATCAGCTCCCGGTACAACTGGGCGAAGCCGGCCATATTCGGCTGATGCAAACCCTTGTCCGCCACCAGCCGGCGGTTGAGCGCGGCGATTTCGTCCAGCCGCGCATCCTCGCCGGCCAGTTCCATCGCGCGCAGCAGTTCCTCGCCCAAACGCCCGACGTCCTCGGCGATCACGCCGTTGAGGCCGTCGATCACCCATTCGCCGTTGGCCGGCAGATTGGACAATAGCGGCAGGCAGCCATGGCCCATCGCTTCCAGCAGGCTGACGCTGGTGGCGTCCGAACGCGGCACGCTGACGAAGACCCTGGATTCGGCATACATCCGCCCCAAGGTCGCGCTGTCGACGAAGCCAGCGAAATCCACGCGGCTCAGGCCCAGCTCGGCGGCCAGGCGCTTCAGGGCCTCGGTCTCGCTGCCGCTGGCGGCCACGGTCAAGCGCCAATCGCCGAAACGCTCGCACAGCTCCACGCTCTGCCAGGCGCGCAGAATGGCGTCTATGCGATAGAGCGGCTTGTGCAGCCGGCAGGACAGCACCCTCTTGCCCTTGTCCGCGCTGGCCGCCGCCTCCGGCATGGCGTCCATGCCGTAATTGAGCAGGCGGATGCGGCAGCCCTCGCCGGCCAGCTCGCGGATTTTCGCCGCCATGTGCAGCGAATCCGAGGTGATCGCGTCGGCGGCGGCCAGATTGGCGCGCACCATCGCCCGCATCAGCCGGCTGCGCTCCGGCAGCAAGAGCACGTCGGAGCCCCAGGCGGTCAGCACCATGGGCAAGTCCAGGCTGACCGCGGCGCGGCTGCCGTGCCAGGCCACGCTATTGGCCTGATGGATGTGCAGCAGCTGCGGCCGCGTTTCGCGCAGCCAGGCGCGCAGACGCGACACCGTGCCCAGCGCCGCCAGACGGAAATCCACGCGCAGGCTGCCGGCCAGCAAGGGGGCCACGTCGGCCGGAACCTCGCCGTTGCAGGCCAGGTAGAGCTGGTCCACATGCGGCGCGATGCCGCGCAGGAAACGCCAGGTGTGCACCGAGGCGGAAGCCAGCACCGCGACGCTGGCGATCTTGTCCCTCACCGGCTCAGTCATGCGCCCAGGCCTCGTACAAGGCCAGCAGCTCGGGATGTTCGTCCAGCCACTTGGCGTCCATCTCCCGGGTATCGCCCACCACCCGCGCCGGATTGCCGGACAGGATGGCGAAATCGGGATACACGCCGGCCGGCACATAGCTGTAAGCCGACACCATGCTGCCCTTGCCCAGTTCCACGCCCGGCATCAGCACCGAGTGCGGGCCGACGAAGCTGTACGGGCCCAGCTTGGTGGGCTTTTTCAGATAGCCGACGTGATTGTTGCTCTCCAGGTAGCGGTCGCCGTACAGGCGAATGGCCACATGACTGGAGTGGGTCAGCAGCGACACGTAGTTGGTGATCTGACAACCTTCGCCGATGTAAAGCCCGCCGGAGGCGTCGATCAGATTGAAATGGCCGATGTAGACGTTGTCGTCCACCATCAGCTTGCCGACATGTTCGATTCGGGTCATGTTGGACACCCGGGTGCGTTTGAGGAACACCCCGTCGCCGCGGGTGAATCCATACACCATTCTGGGCTGCACCCACGCCGACAGGCGGAAACGGATGCGGCTGAATAGAGCGTGCCAATTCATCGGGCTGCCTTGTAAAGCCATGCAAAATAAGCCAGGAAATAAGCGGCCATCACCACCGACACCAGTTGGAAGGTGGGCACCGCGTCTTTCCACAGCGAAAAACCCGCCCACATCGTGCCCAGGAACAACAGGGCCTGCAGCAAGGACCACAGGAAGGCCTGACGCTGGCGGTTGATCACCGGCGGCACCATGCCCAACGGCGAGGCGACGAAGTGGAACAGGATGTAGAGCGACATCGCCTCCGCGTAGCGGCCGGCGGTGGCCCAGTTCTGGCCGAATACCAGCGAGAATAGGGGTTCCCCGGCCAGTTGTATCACCAGGAAGGGCAGCAAGGCCATGCCGCTCAAAGTCAGCATCATCTTGCGCAAAATCGGGCGCAGCGGCTGCCCTTGATTACGGGCGTCGGCCAGCTCGCGGTAGGCCACTTGCGCCACGGCCTGGCCGATCAGGGCCGCCGGCAGCTTCAGCACCCGCATCATCAGGCCGTAAAAGCCCACCGAGGCGGTGCCGGCCAGCATGGTCAGCGCCACCAGCGTCGCCGAATCCAGCAAGGCGGTGCTCAAGGCGTGCGGCGCGTTGATCTTGGGAAACTCGATATAGGCGCGCGCCACCTCGCGCATGCCGGCGCGGCTGAGTTCGTGACGCCAGGCGAAGCGGCCCTTGAGGTCCTGCCAGGTTTGCGCCAGCAAAGAGCCGAACTGGCCGGCCAGCTGGCCCAGGATCAGGCCGGCGGCGCCCGCCCCCGCCCAACCCAAGCCGACCTGGGTGGCCGCCATGCTCAGCGACTGCAGCATGCGGCCGTTGGCGTTGGCCTGGTAGCGGCGGTGGCGGTTGTTCCAGTTGGTCCAGGCTTGCATCAAGCCCGCCAGCGCGACGGACAGCGGCAGCAGCAGCAGCCAGGGCTCCAGCTCCGGCGCGCCCAGATGGCGGGCGATATGGGCATGGCCGTCGAAGGCCACCGCCACGCCCACCAACAAGGACAAGGCCAGCGCGCAGGCGATGGACAGGCCCATCAGATTGCCGGCCCGCCTCTCCTCGGCCGGCAGCACGATGGCCATCTCGTAACGGGCGGTGGCCAGCACCGCCAGCGTGGACAGCCAGGATACGTAGACCGCCTGCACCCCCACCTCGTGCGGGTTGTACAGGCGGGTGATCAGGGGCGACACCAACAGCGGAATCACCTGCGCCACCGCCGCCCCGGTGATCAGGGTGACGATGTGGCGGATGAAGCCGCTCTTGGGCAGGCGGGACAGCAACAGGCCCATGCGCTCAGGCCAGAGCCTGCTTGACCGCGGCGACAATGGCGTCTTGCGTCGCCTCGTCCAGGAAGGGGTGCATGGGCAGGCTCATCACGCGGCGGCCGGCGGCCTCGGACAGCGGGAAACTGCCCTCGGGCAGGTTCAGATGCGCGAAGGCCGGCTGCAGATGCAGCGGAATCGGGTAATGCACCGCGGTGGGCACGCCCAGTTCTTTCAGCTTGGCCTGCACCGCCTCGCGATCGTCCACCTCGATGGTGTACTGCGCGTAGACATGGCTGTTGCCCTCGGCGATCACCGGCACCCGCGCCACCTCGCGCAGCAGCGCGCTGTAGCGCGCGCCGATGCGTTCGCGCGCCGCCACTTCGTCGGCGAAGCTCGGCAGCTTGGCCAGCAACACCGCCGCCTGTATCGTGTCCAGCCGGCCGTTGAGGCCGATGACGGGATGGTGATAGCGGCGATCCTGGCCGTGCACGCGGATCTCGCGCATTTTCTTGGCCAGCGCGTCGTCGTTGGTGAAGCAGGCGCCGCCGTCGCCGTAGCAACCCAGGGGCTTGCTCGGGAAGAAGCTGGTGCAGCCTATGGTGGACAGATTGCCGGACTTCTTGCCGCGCTGGCCGGCGCCGAAGCTCTGCGCGCCGTCCTCGATCACCGCGATGCCGTGCTTGGCGGCGATGGCGTTGATGGCGTCGAAATCGGCGCACTGGCCGTACAGGCTCACCGGCATGATGGCGCGGGTGCGCGGCGTGATCGCCGCTTCCAGCAGCGCCGGATCCAGGTTGTAGCTGATCGGGTCGATGTCGACGAACACCGGCTTGGCCCCCAGCAGCGCGATCATCTCGCCGGTGGCGATGAAGGTGAACGGGGTGGTGATCACCTCGTCGCCGGGGCCGATGTCCAAGGCCATCATCGCGATCAGCAGCGCCTTGGTTCCGTCGCAAACGCCGATGGCGTGCTTGGCGCCGGTGTATTCCGCCAGCCCCTGCTCCGCCTCCTTCACTTCCGGCCCCATGATGTACTGGCCATGGTCCAGCACCGCGTGGATGCGGGCGTCGATATCGGCTTTCAGATGCTGGTATTGCGCTTTCAGATCAATGAACTGGATGGACATAAGAGGATCAACCCCAAATCAATTTTTGAAAGATATCGCCCACATAGCGACACGCGGAACGACGGAGAAGCGCCCTGAAGCCAGGCCGCATCAGGGGGCTTGTCAGTCGTTCTTGAGCGGCGAGCAGTGATTGCCGCCCACCTCGTAATGCTTGGCGCAGGCCGGGCAGCTATGGGTGCCGATATCGTTGGCCAGCCGTTCGCCGCAGGAACACATCCAGCCAATGCGCTTGGCCGGCGTGCCCACCATCAGCGCGTAGGCCGGCACATCGCGGGTCACCACGGCGCCGGCGCCGATAAACGCGTACTCGCCTATGGTGTGGCCGCACACCACGGTGGCGTTGGCCCCGATGGACGCGCCTTTTTTCACCAGGGTGCGGCGGTATTCATGCTTGCGCGCAACGTGGCTGCGCGGATTGTTGACATTGGTGAACACCATGGACGGGCCGCAGAACACGTCGTCCTCCAGCGTCACCGCGTCGTAGATGGACACATTGTTCTGCACCTTGACGTTGTCGCCGATCAGCACGTCGTTGCCGACGAACACGTTCTGGCCGAAGGAACAGCCGGCGCCGATCTGCGCGCCGCCGCAAATATGAACCCAGTGCCAGACGCGGGTGTTCTCGCCGATCTGCGCGCCGTCGTCGACGATGGCGCTGGGGTGGATGATAGGATGCATCTTAATTAAAACCTTTAGTTTAGCCACGGAACCACACGGAAAGACACGGAATAGGTCAACTACAAGACAAAGCGTCTGACCTCGGCCTTGGGGTGCCAAAAATTAATCAACAGGCCCAGTCTCAAACCGCTAGCCCTCATATAGTTCAACAATTGAGCCTCATGAATGGCGGCCAGCTTTTCCTGCGCTTTCAACTCCAATACAACGCGCTCTTCAACCAGTAAATCAACACAGTACTCTCCGGCCATCTGCCCCTTATAACGCACCAATAGCGGGACCTGCGACCGGGCAGCCAAACCCGCGCTATTCAACTCCTGCAACAAAGCATTCTCATACACTTTTTCCAGGTAGCCGTGGCCCAGCTGGCGGAAAACCTCAAAAACACAGCCCTGGATACGATACGTCAGATCCTCATCGATTAGAGGCGACATTGCGCGCGTCCCTTCCGTGTTTTTAGCTATGCAGAAGCTGCGTTTTCCGTGTTTTTCCGTGTGCTTCCGTGGCTAAAAATAACTCAATAATCCAGCGGCAGGCTGACGCGGCGGCCATCGCGGGCGGACAGATACATCGCGATCAACAACTCCAGCGACTTCAGTCCTTCGCGGCCGTCGGTCTCCGGCTCGGCTTCGCCGCGCATGGTCTTGATCACATTGTCGTAGTACAGCGGATGACCGAAGCCGTAAACGCTGGTGGTGGCGTAGCTGGCCTGCTTGATGTCCTCGTCCATCGCGTGCGGCTCGGAAAACTCCCAGTGCTGGATTTCGTTGACGGCCATGCCGCCGACGCGCACCGAGCCCTTCTCGCCCAAGATGGTGATGCTGCCTTCCAGGTTCTTCGGATAAGTCAGCATGGTCACGTTCATGCTGCCCAGCGCGCCGCTGCGCCATTTGACGCTGACGGTGCCGGTGTCCTCCACCTCGATATTGCGCGCCAGCGTCGCGGTGTAGGCCTGCACGCTTTCCACCGGACCGATCAGCCAGTCCAGCAGATCCACGTAATGGCTGGCCTGGTTCATGAAGGCGCCGCCGTCGAACTCCCAGGTGCCGCGCCAGCCGGCCGCGTCGTAATACTCCTGCGGACGGGTCCAGAACACATTGACGTTGACCATGTAGACGCGGCCAAAGCGCTTCTCCTGCATCGCCCGCTTCAAGAGCTGCAAGGTGGCGTTGCGGCGGTTTTGCTTGACCACGAACAGATGCTTGTTGGCGCGGTCGGCGGCCTTGACCATTTCCAGGCCGTCTTCCCAGCGGGTGGCCATCGGCTTTTCCGTCATCACGTGGAAACCGGCTTCCGAGCAGGCGATGCTCTGGCTGGGGTGCAGGCCGGACGGAGAAGTCAGGATCACGATGTCGGCGTCGGACTTGGCCAGCATGTCGGCCAGATTGGCGTGGCCGCGCGCGCCGGTGCGCTCCACCGCCGCCTTCAAGGCGGCCGGGTCGATGTCGCAGACATCCACCAGCTCGGCGCGGTCGGCGTGCTTTTCCAGCGCGCCGAAGTGGTTCTGGGCGATGCGGCCGCAGCCCACCAGCGCAAAGCGGATCTTGCGGTCGGTAATCGGGGGAAGGTGCAGAGTGTGCATGAGTTTAAACCCTAAATTCAGTGAGCCACGGAAGCACACGGAACAACACGGAAACCCCCAAATACCCAAGATACGAGAGTGCCCTCAAGTCACCGTGATTTGCAGGTTCCGGCTTTGTCCGTGTTTTTCCGTGTGCTTCCGTGGCTAAAAACAATCAGGCCTTGACGATATTGTCCGCCGACTCCAGATACTTGCCCCGGCTATCCACCACCAGCTGCGCGTGCGCCTTGATCTGCGCGTAGTCGAACTTGTCGTGATCGGTGGCCAGCAGCACGCAGTCGTAGCCGGCGATGGCTTCATTGCTCAGCGCCACGCTGGACAGCTCGAAACGGTGCTCGCGCATCTTGGGGAACACCGGCACGTGCGGATCGCTGTAAGCCACTTCCGCGCCCAGATCGCGCAGCTTTTCCATCAGGAACACCGACGGGCTTTCGCGCATATCGTCGACGTTCTTCTTATAGGCGATGCCCAACACCAGCACGCGGCTGCCGTTGATCGCCTTCTTGCGCAGGTTCAGCGCGGCGGCCACTTTGGACACCACGTAGTCCGGCATATTGCTGTTCACTTCGCCGGCCAGTTCGATGAAGCGGGTATTGACCCCGTATTCGCGCGCCTTCCAGGTCAGGTAGAACGGGTCGATCGGAATGCAATGGCCGCCCAGGCCCGGGCCCGGATAATAGGGCACGAAGCCGAAAGGCTTGGTGGCGGCGGCGCGGATCACTTCGTGGATGTCGATGCCCATCTTGTCGGCGACGATCTTCATCTCATTGACCAGGCCGATGTTCACCGCGCGGTGGATGTTCTCCAGCAGCTTGGTCATTTCCGCGGCGCGGGTGGACGACACCGGCACCACCTTGTCGATCACCGCGCTGTACAACGCCACGCCGATTTCCTGGCAGGCCGGGGTTACGCCGCCACATACCTTGGGAATGGTGCGGGTAGTGAAGTTGGGGTTGCCCGGATCTTCGCGCTCCGGCGAGAACACCAGGAAGGCGTTGTCGCCCGCCTTCAGGCCGCGCGACTCCATGCGCGGCAGCAGTTCTTCATCGGTGGTGCCCGGATAGGTGGTGGACTCCAGCGACACCAGCTGACCTTCGCGCAGATAGGGCACCAGGCTGTCCATGGTGTCCAGCACGAAGGACAGGTCCGGTTCGCGGTATTTGTTCAACGGCGTCGGCACGCACAGGATCAGGGTATCAGCTTCCGGCACGCGGCTGAAGTCGGTGGTGGCCTCGAAACCGCGGCTCAACGCGGTGGCGATGCTGTCGGCGGAGATGTGCTCGATATAGCTTTGACCGGCCATCAAGGCATCCACCTTGGACTGGTCGATGTCGAAGCCCAGCACTTTGTAGCCGACTTCGGCGAAACGCAGCATCAGCGGCAGGCCGACATAGCCCAGGCCCACGATGCCGATGACGGCGGATTTGTCTGCAATCCGATTGAGCAGTTGCTGCTTGATCACGGTGTAAGTCCCAACAGTATGTAAATACGATAGCGGCGGACCGGACATTCAGGACGAGCGGCGCGGAAGCGAAATCGCCCGCGCCGCGCCTGTCCTAAACTGTCCGGTCCACCGCCATAAAGTTCATTCAACGGCAAGCCAGCTTGCCGTTTTCCGTTTCTGTCCGTACTGATCTGCCTCAGAGCTCTCTGCATCCGAACTCGTTTCGCGCAGCGCGCCATCCGTCCCAAGCCGGCGTGGCCGTAATGCCGGCATTATACGCCTCTTCCCGCGCGTCATTGGGTAAGCAAATGTACGCCGACGCCCCGCTTCAGACCAGTAAATGCCCCGCCGTGTGCTGATTGGTCATTTTCAAACGGCTGACGAAATCGACGAACTCCAGACCGAAGCGCCCCTCCAGTTCGTCGGCCCGTTTTTTCAAGGCCTCCCACTGCGTCAGCGTCGGGCTCTGGCGGAAAGCCATCACCGCCACATTGCCGTGGCTGGCCGCCGGCAGTTCCAGCACCCGGCCCTCGAACACGTTCAACAGGCGCTCGATGAAGGACTGATAACGCTTGTCCCCGCTCCACCAATTGGTGACGAACACGCCCTTGGGGCTGAGCGCGCGCTTGCAGTCCTCGAAGAAGTCCTCGGTGGTCAGCGCGTCGACGATCTGCAGGCCGTCGAAGCCGTCCACCAGGATGGCGTCGGTGGAGCCGCGGAAGATCTTCACGTAATCGGCGCCGTCGGCCTCGACGATCTCGAAGAAATCGCCCTCCTCCGGCAGCTGGAAAAAGGCGCGCGCCACCGCGATCACCTGCGGATTGATGTCCACCGCCACGCTGACCGCGTCCGGCAGGTATTCATCGATGAAGCGGGCGAAGGAGCCGCCGCCCAGGCCGATCTGCAAAATATGCTGCGGCGCGTCGTTCCACAGTAGAAAACCCATCATCGCCCGGCTGTAACTGAGCACCAGGTCAGCCGGGTCGTCCAGATCCATGGAACTCTGTATCGTTTCCGAGCCCAGGTGCAAAGAACGGATATTGTCCGCCTCCGAGATCTCCACCTCCGGCATTTCCTCCACCGCGGGGCGCACGCGGCGGCGGAACGGATGCAAGGCCCTACGCGCCACAGCCCGAGTCCTCTCCCGCCGGTTTGCGCGAATCCAGAATGCTGATGGTGCGTTTCTTCGGCGCCGCATCGGCCTCGTCGTCCTGCGGCGGCGGCGGGTCGCGGAATTCTTCCTTGTCGAAAGCGGTGTCGCCGTCCTCGAACGGCGCGTCGCCGGTCTTCAGGCCGGCGAAGTCGAACAGGCCGGTGTCGGCCAGATGGGACGGCACCACGTTCTGCAGCGCGCGGAACATGCTCTCCAAACGGCCGGGGAAGCGGCGGTCCCAGTCATTGACCATGTCCTTGACCACCTGGCGCTGCAAATTGGGTTGCGAGCCGCACAGATTGCAAGGAATGATGGGGAATTCGCGCAGCGCGGCGTAGCGCTCGATATCCTTTTCGCGGCAGTAAGCCAGCGGGCGTATCACCATGTGGCGGCCGTCGTCGGACACCAGCTTGGGCGGCATGGACTTCAGCTTGCCGCCGTAGAACATATTCAGGAACAGGGTGTGCAGAATGTCGTCGCGGTGGTGGCCCAGCGCGATCTTGGTCGCGCCCAGTTCGTCGGCCACGCGGTAGAGAATGCCGCGGCGCAGCCGCGAACACAGGCTGCAAGTGGTCTTGCCTTCCGGCACCAGGCGCTTGACGATGGAATAGGTGTCTTCTTCGACGATGCGGTATTCGACGCCGATGGAATCCAGGTATTCCGGCAGCACGTGCTCGGGGAAGCCCGGCTGTTTCTGGTCCAGATTGACCGCCACGATGGAGAAGTCGATAGGCGCGGACTTCTGCAAGCCGCGCAGAATGTCCAGCAAGGTGTAGCTGTCCTTGCCGCCGGACAGGCAGACCATCACGCGGTCGCCCTCTTCTATCATATTGAAGTCATTGATGGCGTCACCCACATGGTGGCGCAGGCGCTTGGCCAGTTTATTGCCTTCAAACACGGCCTTTTTGGCCTTGTCGTCGAGGACGCTGCTTGCTTCGGACATGGAGTACGGCTAAGAAATTGAAAAACAGGCGATTTTACTTTTTTTCCGCGGCGAAATCCACGACGGCGAACAAGGCGCACGCGCGGCCCGCCCGCGCAGCGGCTACAACACCACGCTGCGGCCGCCGTCCACCGCCAGAATCTGACCGGTGACGTAGCCGGCGTCCAGCAGCAGAAAGGCCACCGCCCGGGCGATGTCTTCCGGCACTCCGGTGCGGCGCAAGGGAATGCTGGCCTCTATCGCCGCGCGCTCCGCCGCGTCGAAGGACGCGTCGTCCTCCGGCCACAGATTCACTCCGGGCGAGACCCCGTTGACCCGCACCGCCGGCGCCAGCTCTATCGCCAGGCTGCGGATCAGCTGCGCGTGGCCGGCCTTGGCCAGGTTGTACACCACATGGCGGGCCATCGGCCGCTCCACGTGGATGTCGGCGATGCCGACAATGGCGCCGCGACGCTTGGCCAGCTCAGGCGCCAGCGCCTGGGACAGGAATAGCGGCGCCTTCAGATTGCTGCCCATCAGATCGTGCCAGGCCGCCTCGTCGATCCGGCCCACCTCGGTGGGGAAGAAGCTGGACGCGTTGTTGACCAGGCCGTCCAGCCGGCCGAACGCCGCCACCGCCCGCGCCGCCAGCGCCGGCAACGCCGCCGTGTCCAGCAAATCGCCCTGCAGCAAGCGCGCGGAATCCGGCCGCGCCGCGTTCAGTTCCGCCGCCAAGGCCTCCGCCTCGCCGCGCGAACCGCGATAGTGCAACACCACCCGCAGGCCGCGCGCGTGCAAATGCCGGGCGATGCCCGCGCCCACGCGCCGCGCCGCGCCGCTGATCAGCGCCACCCGCTGCTCTCCTGTCGTCCCCTGATCCGCCATTTCTGCTCCTCTGAATCTTCGCCCGCCGCCGCAGGCTCCCACACGCGCCTTACGCCGCGATGACGCCGGACGCGCGCTCTATTTCTTGCCCATGCACGGCTGGGCCGCCGCCAAGGCCGCCTGGCTGGACGGCGGCAAGACGAAACGCGCCACCAGCTTGCCGTGCTTGCGGCTGGCGCCGTCTATCGTCACCAGCAGTTCCTTGTGCGCGGCGGACTGCCAGGCGAAGAACTCGCCCCGCGACGGCCACTCGAACACAAAGCGGCCGCTCGCCTCGTACCAGCCGGCGAAATGACTGTCCACGCCGCGGCGCAAACCGGCCAGGTTCAGCTTGAGCTTGCGCCGCTCACCCAGGCCGCCCGGCCCCTCGTACGGACGCACGTCCCAGCCGCCTAACTGATCCGACACGTGCAAGGACAGCCGCAAGGGCGGGCTGTCCGCGCGGCAAGCCACGTCCAAACGCGCCGGAAAGCGGCTGCGTCCCACCGTCGCCTCGCCGTCCAGGCTGGCCACTTGCAAAGGATTGTCCGGATACGGCTTCGACACCGCCCACTGCGGCGCCGCCAGCGCCGGCCCCAGCAACAGGCCGCCCGCGCAGCCGGCCATCCAACGGTAAAATCCGCTCACCCTCTTCTCCTGTCCCTCAGTTTCCACCACAATCGCGGCACATTGTAGCAGGATGACCGCCATGACCACCTTACCCGCCGCCAGCGCCGACGCGCTGGCCACAAGCCAAAGCCTTGTCCACGCCATTCAGGCGGAAATCCGCCAGCAGGGCGGCTGGATGCCGTTCTCCCGCTACATGGAGCTGGCGCTGTACGCGCCCGGCCTGGGCTATTACGCCGCCGGCAGCCGCAAACTGGGCGCGGCCGGCGACTTCACCACCGCGCCGGAAATGAGCGCCTTGTTCGGCCGCGCGCTGGCGCGCCAGTTGGCGGAGCTGCTGCCGCAAACCGCCAATGTGGTCTATGAGTTCGGCGCCGGCACCGGCAAGCTGGCCATCGACATTCTCAGCGAACTGCAAGCGCTGGACGCGCTGCCGGAACGCTATTGCATCGTCGATCTGTCGCCAGACCTGATCGAACGCCAGCAAAGCAATATCCGCCAGGCGCTGCCGCAACTGGCCGAGCGCGTGCAGTGGCTGAGCCATCTGCCGGAGCGGCTGGACGGCGTGATCATCGGCAACGAAGTGCTGGACGCCATGCCTTGCGAGCTGATCCGCTGGACCCCCGAAGCCCAACGGCGCGGCGTGGCGCTGGACGGCGAGCGCTTCGTCTGGGAAGACCGCGCCATTCAGGACCCGCGGCTGCTGCAACTGGCCCAGGCCATCCAGCCGCGGCACGACGACTATGTTTCCGAAATCAGCCCGGCCAATATCGGCTTCCTCCACACCCTGGCGCAAAAACTGGATCGCGGCGCCGTGCTGCTGCTGGACTACGGCTTCCCCGCCGCCGAGTACTATCACCCGCAGCGCCATATGGGCACGCTGATAGGCCATTACCGCCACCACACCGTGGACGATCCCTTCTTCCTGCCCGGCCTGATGGACTTGACCTGCCACGTCGATTTCAGCGCGGTGGCCCAGGCCGGCATAGACGCCGGCCTGGACCTGATCGGCTACACCACCCAGGCTCAATTCCTGATCAACGCCGGCATCACCCAGTTGCTGGAACAGCTGGACCCGGCCGACGCCGCCGGCTATCTGCCACAGGCCGCCGCGGTGCAGAAGCTGCTGTCGCCGTCGGAAATGGGCGAGTTGTTCAAGGCCATAGGCTTCGGCAAGGGGGTAAGCATAGACTGGAGCGGTTTCCTGCGCGGCGACCGCTGCTACACCCTGTAAGCCGGCGGCCGCGAGAATCTTGTTGACAGCCGGCTTTCGGCTGCGTATATTTCGCGTCTCGGTGCACTCGTGCATCGAAAAACGTGGCGAATTAGCTCAGTCGGTTAGAGCGACGGAATCATAATCCGCAGGTCCGGGGTTCGAGTCCCTGATTCGCCACCAAAATGAAAAGGGTCAGCGCAAGCTGACCCTTTTCGCATTCCCGCCGCCTTCGGCCCCTTCCCGTTTATCCACAGACCCGCACGGCTACGCGAAGTTATCCCCAGCCTCCGCCCGGCTATAGTAAAGCATCCCCCGCCGGAGCCTCGCCATGCGCCGACTTTTCCGCCTCGCCGTCCACGGCCTGGCCTCTGCCGCGGCGCTATGCGCCGGACCGGTCCCGGCCGCGCCTCAGCCGGCCGTCAGCGCCTGCGTCCGGGAATTAAGCGTCGGCTGGGACAGTTGGCCTCCTTACCACTATCTATCCGCGCGCCAGCAACTGGACGGCTACGCCGTCGCCGTGCTCAACGAAGCCGCGCGCCGGACCGGCTGCCGGCTCCACTACCAGCAAATGCCCTGGCCGCGGACCTTGCTGAGCCTGAAAAACGGTCTGGTGGACGTGGCGATGGAGGCGCTGAAAACGCCGGAGCGCGAGCCCTTCGCCCACTTCGTCTGGGCCTACAGCCCCACCACCGTGCGCTTGTGGAGCTTGCGCGGCCGCGCGGCGCAATGGCCGACGCACCGGCTGGAAGATTTGGGCAAGCACGGCAAGCTCATCCTGGGCGTCACCCGCGGTGACAGCTACGGGGCCAGCCTGGACGCCTGGCTGAAACTCCCGCCGCCAAGCGTCGCCGTGGACATCGGGCCGACGCTGGACATCAATATCCAAAAGCTGCGAGCCAGGCGGCTGGACCTGTTGCTGGCCAACAGCGCCACCCTGCGCGCGGCGCTGCAGGCCGAACCGACGGGAGCGGAGATCGTGCCGCTCGCGCCGGTCTGGAATATCGGCGGCGCGTATTTCATCTTCAGCAAAAGCAGCGTGCCGCAGCCGGTGGCGGACGCTTTCCGGCAGGCCCTGACCGGCATGCGGCGCGACGGCTCGATCCAGACGCTGTATCAGCGCTACTTCGAAGCGCCGTATCCGGAGGAATGAGCCGGCGCCGGCCGCCTCACTCCGCGCCGCCGCCCTGCAGCCGCTCCGCCAGCGGCGACAGCAGGGTTTCCGCCAGCTGCGCGAACAGAGGATCGTCCAGGGGCTGTTGATTGCGGAAGGCCAGCGCGATCGCCGCCTCGTCCTTTTGCGCCATGCCGCCTTCGCGGACAAAGCCGGGGTCCCATTTTTCCAGCGCTTTCCGCATCGCCTTGTCGCGCCGCTCCGGCTCCGCCGCCAAAGCTTCGGCATACGCCCAGCTGGTGCGGCCGAACCAGGGCAAGGCTTGATCCTGGCCCTGACGCCAGCGCGCCAGCCACGGCTCCAGCAAGGCCAAGGCCTCCGGCTCGTCCTCCAGCAGCAGGCTGCCCGTGTCGTCGTAGCAGGCGGTGCGGCAGACCACGCCCGGCGGCCGCGCCGCGCACAGAATCAGATGGCTCAGCCACAGGGCCACGCGCTGGGCGGCGTTGATCTTGCCGACGACGAAATCCAGCTGGCCTTCGGGGCGCAGCCCGGTGAGCTCGCCCACCAGGGTGAGGCCGGCCGCATGCAGATGGACCGGCTGCGGCGGCAGAACGTCCCGGCTCAGCGCGGCCGGCAGCCGCGCCGCCAGCTTGACGCTGGAACGCGCCTCCTCCACCAGCCAGGCCCGGCCCAGCGCGGCCGGCGGCAGCAGACCGGCGGCGGCGACGCGCTCGCGCACCGGCGCTTGCGGACGGCGATGCAACATGGCGTCCACCAACTGCCTGCGCACCGCCTGGCTGGCGTCGCCGTCCACGGCGAAAGGCTCGCGCACCGGCAGCTCCTCGTCGCCGCCGAACAGGCGGATGGCGAGCCGGTCCGCCAGCCAGGCGCGCACCGGATTGCGCCAGAAACGGATGAAGTCGTGCAAATTGACCACGCCGCTGAGCGCCGCCGGCGGCAAGGCTTCGGCGAACGGCCGCGGCGCGGCCTCCGGCTGCGACAGGGCGGTGGCGAAAGTGGGCTCGAAGCTGGCCAGCCGCGGGTCCGCGCCGTCGTAGGCGGCGGGCGAGAACGGCTGCAGTGGATGGCGCACCGTCAAGGTCCGGCCAAGATCCTGGCCGCACATGGCGGAGAAGCAATCCAGCAATTCGGCTATCAGCGGCGAGGGCGGCAGGGTTTCGCCGCTGCGGGCGGACTGGCCCACATAGGACAGATAGAGCTTTTCCCGCGCGGAGAGAATGGCCTCCAGGAAAAGGTAGCGGTCGTCGAAACGGCGCGAGCGGTCGCCGCGGCGCGGATGGCGCGCCACCAGGTCGAAGCTGACCGGGCGTTCGTCGCGCGGATAAGCACCGTCGTTCATGCCGATCAGGCACAACACGCGGAAGGGAATGGAGCGCATCGGCACCATCGCGCAGAAGGTGACGCCGCCGGACAGAAAGCCCAGCGGCGAGGCCAGGGTCAGTTTGCGTTTGAGCCAATCCCGCACCGCCGGCAGGCCCACCTCTTGCTCGAAGCCGGCCAGCTCGGCGTCCTCCGCCAGTTCCGCCAACGCGGCGCGCAATACCTCCAGCGCTTTCTCGTCGTCGGCGTCCGCGTCGAACAGCCGCTCGCAAGCCTGTTGCAAGCGCTCCGCCCACAGGGCCGGAGCGGCCGGACGCGCCCACTCCTCCGCCACGCGCTCCAGTTCGCGATAGCAGGCGGAAAAGCGCCCCAGCGCTTCCGCCAACTGGCCCTGAGCGCTGCTGTGCGGCAGCAGGCCGGCGTACAGGCCGCTGTCGTCGCCGGCCAGGGCCGGCGGCAGCACCGCGCCCAGCAACAGCCGGTCCAGGCCCCAGCGCCAGGTGAACAGCGGGTCCGCCGGCAAACCCAGCGCCGCCTTGTGCGCGGCGTCCCGTCCCCAGCGGATGCCGGCCTCGCGCACCCATTGCTGCACAAAGGGCACATCCGCGTCGTCCAGGCCGAAGCGGCGCAACAAGGCCGGCGCGTCCAGCAAGGCCAGCACCTGATCGGCGGCGAAGCGGGAGTCGGCCAGGTCCAGCAAGGCCGCGTAGCTGGCCAGCAGCGGTTCTTCGCGCGCGATGCGGCGGTCGGCGATGCTGTAGGGAATGTCCGGCGCCGCGTCCTCCTGCGGACGAGCGCCGAACACCGCGTCGATATAAGGCGCGTAGCTATTGATGTCCGGGGTCAGCACGGCCACGTCGGCGGGATTGAGGCCGGGGTCCTCGCGGAACATCGTCAGCAAGCGGTCTTTCAATACTTCCAGTTCGCGCATCGGCCCGTGGGCGGCGTGGATCTGCACCGAATCGTCGTCCGCCGCCAGCGGACGCGGCGCGTCCTTGGGATCATTCAATTGCAGGATGTCGCGCTGCAAGCGCGCCAGCAGCGCGTCGCCGCGGGGAATGTCGAATAGGGGCCGCGCGTCCAGCTCGCTGTCTTCGGCGATCAGTTCGAAGAAATCGCGGCCCTGCTTGCCCAGCGAGGCCAACAAGGGATGGCCCTCGGTGGCGAACAAATCCCCCTTCTGCTGCAGCTTGAGCTTGCGGCGGGCGTCGACGATGTCGCCCCAGTAAGCTTCGCAGGGATTGAGGGTGAACAGGCAGACGTCGGTAAGCTGGGACAGGCGCTTGACCAGGGCCAGATACATCGGCGCCAGGCTGGCGATGCCGAACAGCGTCACCCGCTCCGGCAGATGCTCGGCCCTGAGTTCGGCGAAGAACTCGTCCAGCATGCGCACGCGGTGGCGGCTGGGATCGCTGTCGGCCAGCCGCCGCCACAAGGCGGCCTGCCAGGCCTCGTCGTCGCCCAGGCCCAGCAACTGGCCGGCCTCCCAGGCGCGGATCCAATCCGGCCGGAACACCAGATATTGGTCGAAGATGTCGGCCACCTTGCCGGCCAGCTCGAAACAGGCGGCCTCGCCGCCCTCCAGATAGCGCGACAAAGCGAGAAAAGGCTCGCCCTCCAGCGTGGGCAGCAGCTCCATCAGCCGCCAGCTCAGCACTTCCGGCGCGAACGAGGATTTGCGCGGCAGATCCGGCATCACCCGCTGCATCAGCCGCCAGGCGAAGGCGGCCGGCAGCACGAAGTCCAGATTGGCGGCCACGCCGTTGCTGCGGGCCAGGTCCAGCGTGATCCAGCGCCCCATGCCGCGGCTCTGCACGATCACGGTTTCCGGCGCGAACGAGTCGGACAGCGGCAGGCTCTGGCTCATGCCGCAAAACAGCTGACCCAATTGCTCCAAGCGGTTGGACTGGTAAAGAAGCAGCATGCGGGGATAGGCGGTAGGTGAAATCAGCCCAAGTGTAGCATCCGCGGCCCGGATCGGCCGCATACGCCGCGCGCGGCAGATTATGCCGCTAGGCGGCGCTCAGACGGCGGCTTGCTTCTCGCCAAGATATTTACAAAGCATATTGATGCCAATCAATACCAATGTGAGTCCAATAACGCTAAAATATGACGTTTATTTAGCAAGGCGATGTCGTGAGCGCATCCGTCCGGCCGCAAGGCCATTCCGGCTTCACCCTGATCGAGATGATGGTGGTGGCCGCCATCGTCGGCATCCTGCTCTTGGTGGCGGTGCCGTCTTATCAGCGCCATGTACAGGCGGCCAAGGCCAATACCGCCAAGAGCGATCTGATGGCCCTGAGCCTGGCGCTGGAAAACCACAAACTGCTGCACCTGGCCTATCCCGCCGCCAGCGCGGACAACGCCAGCGCCATCCGCGCCGCTTTGGGCAATAACAGCTGGCAGCCGGCGCAGCCTGAATTCAACTATCGCTACCAGCCGCAAGGCGGCAGCTTCCTGCTCACCGCCAGCGGCGTCAGCCCGCAGCTGTCCGGCTGCGTGCTGAAGCTCGACGGCGCGGATCAAAGCGCCAACACCAGCAGCGCCGACTGCCGGACCCAATGGTGACCCCGCCCCGCCGCCAGCGCGGCCTGACCCTGATGGAGCTGTTCGCGACGCTGGCGCTGATCGGCCTGTTGGCGCTGCTCAGCGTGCCGCTGGCGCAAGGCTGGAGCGACGCCCACAAACTGGCGCTGGGCCGCAGCCAACTGGCGCGGGCCTACGCCCAAACCCAGGCCGCGGCGCTGAGCAATCCGCTGGCGGCCGCGCCGGACCAGCCCGCCGCGGTGCTGATGTCCAGCGCTGAAGGCCAGCTGTGCGTCTTCGCCGGCGCGCCGGCCAGCGGCAGCCAGGGCGAGCGTTGCCACGGCGCGGCGCTGTGGCGCGCCGCCGCGCCGCGCCCGGTGAGCCTGGGAAAAAGCTGCCTGGCGACCCCGGCCGCGCAATGCCTGGCCCTGAACAACCAGGGCCAGCCGCTGGCGGCGCAGGCGGCCGGCGTCGCCTGCGGCACGCGGCCGGCCTACTGCATCCGCGGCGCGCAGCAGGAGCTCAGCGGTGATTTGTAAAACGCAAAGCGGCGTCAGCCTGCTGGAAAGCCTGATCGCCATGTTGCTGCTGATGCTGACCGGCCTCGGCATTGTTTTCGTCAACGCGCGCAGCCTGGGCAGTCAACAGCAGCTGCAACAGCACGCGCTGGCCCTGAGCAAGGCGCGGGAACAACTGCAACAGGGCGGCCTGCCCTGCGACAGCGCCAACGACTGGCCGCTGGCCAGCGGCGTCAGCGCCACCGCGCGGCTGAGCTGCAGTTCCGCGCCCGCGGTGACCCTGCGCGGACAGCCGCAGAACGGCGGCGCGGACATCAGCGCCAAGGCCGCGCTGAGCGGCCGGACCTTGCAGCTGCGGGACGCGGCCTCCTCCACCCTCAGTCTGAGCAATCATGAATAAGCGCGCCGCCGGCTTCAGTCTGCTGGAGCTCTTGATCGGCATGCTGCTGGCGCTGATCACCACGCTGGCGATGCTGACCCTCTACCGCCAGACCGCGCGCAGCGTGTTCGATCCGGACCAGGGCAGCGCCAAGCTGGCGCAGCGGGACGGCCAATTGATGGCGGCGCTGCTCAGCGTGCAGCAGCAGGCGCAGGAAGCCGGTTTCGGCGCCGCCGGCGGCCGCGAACAAAACCTGCAACTGCTGTCGATAAGCGATTTGAGCGTCGACGCCGACGGCGCCGTCTCCGCGCTTAGCGCCGCGCCGGCGGCTTCCGGCGCCGCCAACGCGGCGGTCTGGCGTTACCGTCCGCAATTGGACGCCGGCGCTTACGCCTGCCGCGGCGTGGCCAGCCTGGACGGCGCCGGCCAGAGCAGCGTGTTGTACCAGTTGCAGGCGGACGACTGCGCGGCCATCGCCGACACGCTGACCCAGCCCTCGCAATGGCGGGCGCGGGCGCTGACCGGCCCGCTGCCGCCGCGGCACAAGCTCGGCATGGCCTTGCGGCTGGAACAAGCCTGCTGGCCCTACGCCGTCGCCGCGGCGGCGAGCCAGACCTTTCCGCAGCTGCTGCTCAACTACGACAACACGCTGCAAGGCGAGAGCCGCAGCTTCGCCAGCTGTCTGACCAATCTGGCGGCCCCCGCATGAAGGCCCGTTCCCTCCCGCCGCGCCGGCAGCGCGGCGTCGCCGCGGTGCTGATGGTGCTGCTCACCGGCATGGCCCTGACCGCGCTGGCGCTGGGCGGCATGCATCATCTGCGTGGCCAGCAGGAACTGACCCGCTCGCTGCGCGGCAATAGCGAGGCGCAATGGCGCGCCTGGACCGGCGCGGAACTGGCGCGGCAATACCTGTCGGCGCTGACACCGGCGCAAATCAAGGCGCTGGAGCTGGACGGCGCGGCGCTGAGTCTGGAGCGCGCCAGCTTGCCGCCGGAAAGCCAGGCGCTGGCCGACGCCCTCCAGATCAAGCTGCTGCCGGCGCCGCGCGCCGCCGGCGCCGTGATCGAGGACGACAAGGTCGCCGCCTGGATCACCGCCCGCAGCGGCGACGCCACGGTGACGCTGGAGGTGGTCTACCAATTGAACGGCGCGCCGACGCCGCCGGCCGCCAACGCCGCGGCGCAAATCCGCGGCGGCCTGTCCACCAGCGGCAATATTGTGGTCACCGGCGCCAAGGACGCGCTCTTGCAAGTGGAAGGCGCGGTGGACACCAGCGGCAGCCTGAGCGGCGTCAGCGCGATCCAGGCCACCGGCGACATCCTGTTCCAGGGCAATCCGGCCCGCGGCGACGGCCAGGCTCCGCTCAGCCTGTGGAGCAACGGCGACATCCGCGTCAACAGCGGCCAGTTCCTGACGCTGAAAGCGCGCGGCAACATCGTCATGGGCAGCGGCAGCGACGTGGAGACCGCCGCCGCCAACGGCTCGGTCGGCAGCAGCGGCGAGCGGGTGGGCCGGCTGTCCGCCATCGGCGACGTGACCCTGGCCGGCAACGTCGCCGTTTCCGCGCAATTGCTGAGCCAGGGCGATGTGCGCACCAGCAGCAGCAACCGGCTGAACGCCTTGCGCGCTCAGGGCCTGCTGGACAGCCGCGGCAACGCCAATATCGACGACGGCCTCATCGGCGGCGCCTTCACCCACAACGGCGCGCAGATCTTCGACGCCGCCGGCCAAGCGCGCCAGCCGCCGCCGAACACCGTGCGGGTGCGCCATCAGGCAGGTCTGAGAGTGCCGCTGGAGCCGGTGCCGGAGTTCCGCCTGGGCGCGACCCGCGTCAACGCCAACGATTACCGCGACGCCGCCAACCTCATCGTCTACTGGGATGCGGCGGACCGTTCCGCCGACGCGCTGCAGCGCATCCGCGTCCGGCTGCAACATGTGGCCGGCGTGCCGGACGGCGCGGTCTACCGGCTGGGCCGGCAGCGGGCCGACGACTGGCAGCGCAACGATCTGTGCCCGGCCTTGCAGGCCGACGGCAGGCGCTGCGCCCCGGTGGCCGGCCAGCCGGCCTTGCGGCTGTGCGAGAGCGACGCGGAGAGCTGCTTGTCCGGCAGCACCGCGCAGCAATGGCTGCTGCGCCTCAAGCCGCCGCAAGGCATGCTGCCCGGCGTGGCGCTGTTCGAAGGCAATCTGTCGCTGTACGGCCGGCTGGACAACGCCATTCTCGCCACCGGCCACATCGAAACCAGCAGCAATGTGGAACTGTGGAGCCTGCGCCAGGCCGGCGCGGCGCGCGTGTGCCGCAGCCCGGACTTCCCGGACGTCTATCCGCTGAACCACTGCGCCGCGGACCGGAACTCGCTGCGCGAATCCCCGCTGCTCGGCATCGCCCTGCTGGCCGGCGGCTACGACGCCGCCCAGGCCTTCGGCGGCGGCAAGATCCGGCTGGGCGCCAGCAACCGCATCCACGGCGCGGTACTGGCCGGCGACACCCTGGACACCGCCGGCAGCACCCATATCTTCGGCCCGGTCAGCGCGGGGCTGCAAAGCCGCCCGCCCGGCGTGCCGCCGCCCTCCCGGCCGCTGAACAGCCTGGGCGCGGAAACCGTGATCGACATCAGCGGTCAGAACGGATTGCCGGGCGAAGGCGGCGGCGGCACGCCGAACCCGCAAACGGGCGCGGCCCGGGTATTATGGGCGCGCTATCGTTAAGCGCCGTCTAAGAGCCTGTTTACGATCCGCCATGCCTTGCCAGAGCGTAAACCCGTTCTCACTCCTCAACTTTGGACGCCTATGTACCCTTATCTGATCGTCAAACACGCCCATATGGGCTTCGCCTATCTATCGATCCTGCTGTTCGCCGTGCGCGGCGGCCTGATGCTGGGCGGCAAGCAGCACATCCTGGCGCTGAAACCGGTGCGCATCCTGCCCCACGTCGTCGACACCCTGCTGCTGGGCTGTGCCATCGCCCTGGTGGTCATGGGCGGCTGGCCCATTCTGCAAAGCCCCTGGCTGCTGGCCAAGATCGTCGGCCTGGTGCTGTACGTGGCGCTGGGCACCATCGCGCTGCGCCGCGGCAAAACCCCGCAAACCCGCTTGATCGCCTTCCTCTGCGCGCTGGCGACGGTGTTCTACATTGTGCTGGTGGCCAAGACCAAGCTGGTCTTCCCTTTCTTCTAGGCCCTCCGCCTGCGCTTGACCCAGAACAAGGCCCCGCGACGCGGGGCTTGTTATCGTCGGCGGGTTTTGAACCGGACCGACCAAGATGGCTCTGCACACATTCCTGCCCGAGCTGGTCTGCCCCGCCGGCAGCCTGCCGGCGCTCAAGGCCGCGGTGGACAACGGCGCCGACACCGTTTACCTGGGCCTTAAAAACCAGACCAACGCCCGCAACTTCGCCGGGCTGAATTTCGACGACGCCAGCGCGCGCGAAGGCATCGCCTACGCGCACCGCCACGGCCGCAAAGTGCTGATGGCGATCAATACCTTCGCCCAGGGCGGCGACTCCAGCCGCTGGCGCGCGGCGGTGGACCAGGGCGCGGCGCTGGGCGCCGACGCGCTGATCCTGGCCGACCTGGGCCTGATGGCCTACGCCGCCGAGCGCCATCCGCAGCTGCGCCTGCACATGTCGGTGCAAAGCTCGGCCACCAATTACGAAGCCATCAACCTGGCGCGCGACATGTTCGGCATCCGCCGCGCGGTGCTGCCGCGGGTGCTGACCCTGGACCAGGTGCGCCATGTGATCGAGCACACCGACGTCGAGATCGAAGTCTTCGGCTTCGGCAGCCTGTGCGTGATGGTGGAAGGCCGATGCCAGCTGTCCAGCTACGCCACCGGCGAATCGCCCAACACCCACGGCGTGTGCTCGCCGGCCAAATTCGTGCGCTGGGAACCGGGCGAGCGGAGCATGAACGCCCGCCTCAACCACATCCTGATCGACAGCTACCGCGACGACGAACCCGCCGGCTACCCGACGCTGTGCAAGGGCCGCTTCCAGGTGCGCGACGAAACCTATTACGCGCTGGAAGAACCCACCAGCCTCAATGTGCTGGACATGCTGCCGCAAATCATCGCCAGCGGCGTGGCCGCGATCAAGGTGGAAGGCCGCCAGCGCAGCCCGGCCTACGTGGCCCAGGTGACGCGGGCGCTGCGCGAAGCGCTGGATGCCGCCGCCCGCGACGGCGCGCGCTTCCAGCCGCGTCCGGCCTGGCACCAGGCGCTGAACAAAGTGTCGGAAGGGCAGCAGCAGACGCTGGGCGCCTACAACCGGCCGTGGAAATGAGCGCCGCCCCCGATGGAAAACCGCCAATGACAAGCCTTAATCTGCAATTGACGCTGGGCCCGGTGCTGTTCTTCTGGCCGCGCGACACCCTGCTGGACTTCTACGCCGCCGCCGCCGACTGGCCGCTGGACCGGATCTATCTGGGCGAGGTGGTGTGCTCCCGCCGCCAGCAAATGCGGCCGCAAGACTGGATTTCGCTGGCGCGCGATCTGGCCGCCGCCGGCAAGCGCGTCACGCTCAGCTGCCAGGCGCTGCTGGAGAGCGAATCCGATCTGCGCCGCGCGCGCCAGTTGGCCGCCAACGGCGACATCGCGCTGGAAGCCAACGACCTGGGCGCGATCAAGCTGGCGCGGGAACACGGCCTGCCCTTCGTCGCCGGCCCGCATCTGAACATCTACAACGCCGACACCCTGAAGCTGATCCGCGACTGGGGCGCCGAACGCTGGGTGCCCCCGGTGGAAATGGACCGCGCCACGCTGGCCGAGCTCTTGGCGCGCTACGCCGAGATCGGCGCGCCCATCGCCACCGAGCTGTTCGCCTGGGGCAAGCTGCCCCTGGCCCTGTCCGCGCGCTGCTTCACCGCCCGTCATTACAATCTGAGCAAGGACGATTGCCAGTTCCGCTGCCTGGAACACCCGGACGGCCTCGCCATGCGCACCCAGGACCAGCAGGACTTCCTCACCCTCAACGGCATCCAGACCCTGTCCGCCGGCTGCCACAGCCTGCTGCCGCATTTGCGCGAGCTGGCCGCCATCGGCGTCGACGCCGTGCGCCTCAGTCCGCAGTCCCGCGCCACCGGCGATATCGTCGCCCTGTTCCGCCAAGCGCTGGACGGCGCCGACCCGGCGGCGCTGCAAGCCGCCAGCGGCCGGCACGCCGACGCCGAACTGGTGGACGGCTATTGGCGCGGCCAGGCCGGCAACCAAGCCATAGGAGCCCCCCATGCGCATTCCTGATCTCGCCCTGCCCGCCGCCGCCGCCGCGCTGCTGTCCCGGCTGCCCGCCGCGCCGCCGGCCTGGCTGCTGGTCGCCAGCCTCAATCAATTGGCGCGGCGCGGCGTGCTGCCGGCCGACATGGCGCTGCTGGCCGGCCGCCGCTTCGCCATCCGCGTGCTGGACGCCGGCCTGACCCTGCGCTTCCGCGCCGACGAACAAGGCTTCCACCGCGACCGGGACGACGGCGCCGCCGATTTGCAGCTCTCCGCCACGCTGGCCGACTTCGCCCGGATGATGCTGCGCGAGGAAGACCCGGACACGCTGTTTTTCCACCGCAAGCTGCTGATTGAAGGCGACACCGAGCTGGGGCTCATCGTCAAGAACCTGCTGGACAGCGTGGACTGGAGCGCCACGCCGCTGGCGCGCTTCATGGCCGTTTAATCCCCTGTTCAAGCTTTCGCGGCCGGGGACGAGGCAAGGCCGAAACCGCCGAGCAAGCGGGAGGCGCGGATGGCGCGCAAGCCTTTCCAAGGCGTTTTCAAGGCCCTTTTCCATCCATCCCGCCGGCGCGCGGCGGACTTTGAAGCGCTGCTTGGAGCGCCTCGTCGGCGCTCGCCCCTTGTGGCTGAGCCAAGTTTGGGCTAATCCGAAAAGAATCAACGCAATCAAGCCGCCTCCCCGCGGCCTGCACTCATCGGAAACGGCCCAAGCCCCATGAAGCCACGCCTGTTCAGCCTGCGGCAGATCTTGTTCGACTTGGCCATCCTGCTCATGGCCAATCTGCTGCTGCTCTGGCTGGCCCAGCGCTACCAACTGCTGTCCGCGCTGGGGACGGGGCCCGGCGACGGCAATGCGCAAACCATGGCGCTGGCGTTGCTGCTATGCGTGAACCTGGCCGTGTCGCTGGCGCTGTTCGCCTACCGCCGAGCCCGCGAATCCCACGCCATGCTGCAAGAGCTCAACACCATCGCCGGCCAGGACGCGGTCACCGGTCTGGCCAACCGCCGCCAGGCCAACACCATACTGGAGCGCGAAACCGAGCGCTCTTACCGTACCCGGCGACCGTTTTCGGTGCTGCTGCTGGACATCGACCACTTCAAGGACGTCAACGACAACTACGGCCATCTGGCCGGCGACCAGGTGCTGGCCGCTTTTGGCCAGTTGCTGCAAAAACGCGCGCGCCAGCTGGACACGGTGGCGCGCTGGGGCGGCGACGAATTCCTGGTGATTTGCCCTGAGACCGAGCAAAGCGGCGCGCTGGCGCTGGCCGACGATATCCGCCAGCGGCTGGCTCAGACCGAGCTGCCGGCGGTGAAACGCCTGAGCGCCAGCATAGGCGTGGCCACCCAGACCGTGGACGACATGCCGGAAACCTTGCTGCACCGCGCCGACATGTATCTGTACGCGGCCAAGAACGCGGGCCGCAACCGGGCGGTGGGCGAAGCCGGCAGCGCCAGCCGCGAACGCCGCCTCGCCCCCGACGAATAACTCACAGCCCCAGACGGTCCCGGAGCCCGTACCACCACGCCCCCATGCTCAGCATCGGCACGCGGAGCGCGCGTCCGCCGGGGAAGGGATAGTGCGGCAGACCGGCGAATTGATCGAAGCGCCGGCTGTCGCCGTGGATGGCCTCCGCCAGCAGGCGACCGGCCAAATGGGTATACGTGACGCCGTGGCCGCTGCAACCCTGAGAGTAATAGACATTGTCGCCGATGCGCCCGGCCTGCGGCAGCCGCGACAGGGTCAGCGAGAAATTGCCGGTCCAGCCGAACTCGATCTTGTAATCCGCCAACTGCGGAAAGGTTTTCAGCATCTTGGGGCGAATCAGCCGCTCCACCTCGCCCGGATCGCGCGCGCCGTACACGGTGCCGCCGCCGTACAACAGCCGGTTGTCGGCGGTCAGCCGGTAATAATCCAGCAGGAAGTTGCAATCCTCGACGCAGTGATCGCCCGGCAGCAAGCTCTTGGCCAGCGCCTCCGGCAAACGCTCGGTGGTCACCACCTGAGTGCCGCAGGGCAGGCTCTTCTCCGCCAGCGCCGGCAGCAACTCGCCCAGATAAGCGTTGCCGGCCACCACCAGGAAGCGGCAACTGACCTCGCCGCCGGCGGTCTCCACCCGCACCCGGCCGCCCGGATGAATCTTCAAGACCGCCGACTGCTCGAAAATCCGCCCGCCCAGCGACTCCAGCGCCGCCGCCTCGCCCAAGACCAGGTTCAGCGGATGGATATGCCCCCCCCAATTGTCCAACAAGGCGCCGGCGTACTGGTCCGACGCCACGATGCCGCGCATGCCCTCTCGGTCCACCAGTTGCAGGCCGGTATGGCCGTAGCCCTCCCACAGCCGCTTCTTGGCCGCCAGCTCGTCCAGCTGCTTCTGAGTGAAGGCGGCGAACACATTGCCGGTTTTCAGATCGCACTGAATGCCGTATTGCGCAATGCGCTCGCGGATGATGCGGCCGCCTTCGAAAGCCATCGCGCCCAGCGCCTCGGCCGCCGCCCTGCCGTGCCGCCGCTCGATCACGTCCATGTCGCGGCTATAGCTGTTGACGATCTGCCCGCCGTTGCGGCCCGACGCGCCCCAGCCCACCCGCGCCGCCTCCAGCACCGCCACCTGATAACCGCGCTCCGCCAGATGCAGCGCCGCGGACACCCCGGTGTAGCCGGCGCCGATCACACAGACGTCCACCTGCTCCGCCCCTTGCAAGGATGGACGCTCCGGCGATGGATGGGCGGATGCGGCGTAATAAGAGCTCGTGTGTTCCAGTCTGGCCGGCGCGTTCATGGCTGTCTCCTTGGCGAAGCGAACGCGGAGCGTCCGTTCATGATTGGTATAAAAATACAATACACGTGCTCATTATATTTAACAACACCTGGGAGAAAGGATGGGTCGCGGCGACAAAAAGACATGAAAAAAGCCAGCGCAAGCGCTGGCTTCGGGTTCAGACGGAGACGGGATCAGATCGCGTTTTTCTGGGCCGCCTTGCGCTTGGCGCTCAAATCCAGGCCCGGCAGGTCCGCCATGATGTCCGGATGGTCGGCCAACTTCTCCACCACGAAATCAACGAAGACCCGGGTACGCGGCGCGATGTGGTCGCGATGCGGGAAACAGATGTAGATAGAACGCTCCAGCGACACCATATCGGTCAGCACCGGCTCCAGTTCGCCGGAGCGGATCAGATGCACCACCTCATGGCCCGGCAACTGGGCCACGCCCATGCCCAGCCGCGCCAGCTCGGCCACCGCCTCCATCTCGTTCAGCGTATACGTGCCGTTGACCTCCAGCGGAATCCGCTCGCCCTTGCGGTCGAACTCCCACTTGAACAGACGGCCGGACGTGGGAAACTGGAAGTTGATGCAATCGTGGTTGCTCAACTCCTCCGGCGCGCTCGGGCGGCCGTGCAAATCCCAGTAGCCGGGCGAAGCCACCACATAGAGCGGCATCTGCGCCAGATTGCGCGCCACCATGCGGCTGTCCGGCATCATGCCGGAACGCACGCCCACATCGTAACCGTCCTCGATCAGATCGCTGAAATGATCGTCCAGGCCGAAGAAGACCCGCACCTTGGGATAGCGCTCGCAGAACTCGCCCATGATGGGCAGGATGAAACGCCGGCCAAAGGAGTTGGGCATGCTGACCCGCAGATGGCCGGCCGGCTCGTCGCGGCTGGCTTTCAACTGATTGATCGCCGAATCCAGATTGTTCACCGGTCCGCGGCACTGGGCGTAGAAACGGCGCCCGTCCTCGGTCAGCGTCAATTGGCGCGTGGTGCGGTTGAACAGGCGAACCTCCAGTTCCTGCTCCAGCCGGGCGATGCTCTGGCTGATAGCGGCCGGCGATACGCCCAGCTTGCGCGCGGCGTCGGAGAAACTGCCGTTTTCCGCCGTGGTCATGAAGACCATCAATGCTTTTAAGGTGTCCATAATCAGGGATGTTCCAGGCTCGGCATCGCCTACCCTTCACGCCCGGACGGACGCCCTGGATTTGACAATGCTGATAACATTATTAAGTAGTATCTCTTTAAAAAGGGTACACCATACCCTTTGATGATTAAAGAAGAACTTGCAAATTGTTGTGAATGCATCTTCATGGACAAATCCACGCCAGGAACAGAACCGACCGCAGCTTCCCCACTGCACCGCTCGCGGAGCGCACTTTGTCATATAGTTTTACAGCTTAGTTGAAAATACATTGCCCTATTTTCTATGCAATCCAAGTATGCACCTGATTCGGTCTGAATGCCATGAGTTTGTTGCAACAGACTCAATGAAACAGCATCAAGTTGGCAACAATATGCCGCAGCCCCGCCCACGTCGCCCTTGAGCGCCACAGCCGGCCCCAATCCAGCATAAGTCATGCGCTGTCGCAAACAACATGACATTGCGCTCCCAATGGCCAGGTTTTCGCCCCGGAATCCAGCCTCCGCCGTCGTCAAAAGCGCCTCGCTTGATCCGCGTCAAGTTATCGCCACCTCAGCCACACAGCGCACAAAACACAATTTATAGTGGCGCTCATTCGATAACTTCACTAGATATAGAAATGAGCACAGCCTCCGCGCCCACCGCCATGGTGGATGCCATCTCCGCGATCGACGAATATCTGGACCGGGCCGACTGGCGGGTCAACGCCAATGCCAATCAGGGCTACAGCCTGGGCGGCCTGATTCTCAACATCGCCGGCAAACTCACCGCCAATTACTGGCTGGAGCGGGTGCTGGCGCCGGAAGCCGCCCTCGCCCACCGCCAGGGCGATCTGCACATCCACGATCTGGACATGCTGTCCGGCTACTGCGCCGGCTGGTCGCTGCGCACCCTGTTGCAAAATGGCTTCAACGGCATTCCCGGCAAGGTGGAATCCGCTCCGCCGCGTCACTTGTCCTCCGCCTGCGGCCAGATCGTCAACTTCCTCGGCACCTTGCAAAACGAGTGGGCCGGCGCCCAGGCCTTCAGCTCCTTCGACACCTATCTGGCCCCCTTCGTCAAAAAAGACGGGCTGAGCTACGCGGACGTGCGCCAGTGCGTCCAGGAACTGATCTACAACCTCAACGTGCCCAGCCGCTGGGGCACCCAGACCCCGTTCACCAATCTGACCTTCGACTGGACCTGCCCGGACGACATCGCCGAGCAGATTCCAGTGATAGGCGGCGAGGAAATGAGCTTCCGCTACGGCGATTGCGCGCGCGAAATGGCGATGATCAACCGCGCCTACATCGAAGTGATGCTGGCCGGCGACGCCAAGGGCCGCTCCTTCACCTTCCCGATACCCACCTACAACATCACCCGCGACTTCGACTGGCACGGCGAAAACACCGATCTCTTGTTCGAAATGACCGCCAAATACGGTCTGCCCTATTTCCAGAACTTCGTGAACTCCGACCTGGAGCCGCAGATGGTGCGCAGTATGTGCTGCCGGCTGCAATTGGACTTGCGGGAACTGCTCAAGCGCGGCAACGGCCTGTTCGGCAGCGCCGAACAAACCGGCTCCGTCGGCGTGATCACCGTCAATTGCGCGCGTCTGGGCCACCGCTTCGCCGGCGACTACGCCGCGCTGCTGACCGAAACCGACCGCTTGCTGGAATTGTCCCGCGACGCGCTGGAGAAAAAACGCGGCGAAGTGCAAGCGCGGATAGACGACGGCCTCTACCCCTACACCCGTCACTTCCTGGGCTCGCTGCGCAATCATTTCAGCACCATAGGCGTCAACGGCATCAATGAAATGATCCGCAACTTCAGCGGCGACCGCATCGACATCACCAGCGAGGAAGGCCACCAACTGGCCTGCGACTACCTGGATCACATCCGCCAGCGCATGGTGGAGTTCCAGGAAAGCACCGGCCACCTGTACAACCTGGAAGCCACCCCGGCGGAAGGCACCACCTACCGCTTCGCCAAGGAAGACCGCAAACGCTACCCCGGCATCCTGCAGGCCGGCAGCGACGCCCATCCTTATTACACCAACTCCAGCCAATTGCCGGTGGGCTTCACCGACGACCCCTTCGAGGCCCTCCAGCGCCAGGAACAGCTGCAGCGCAAATACACCGGCGGCACCGTGCTGCACCTTTATATGACCGAGGCGGTCAGCAGCGCCGACGCCTGCCGCGAACTGGTGCGCCGCTCGCTATCCCGCTTCCGCCTGCCCTATATCACGGTCACCCCGACCTTCTCGATCTGCCCCAAGCACGGCTATCTGTCCGGTCACCACGAATTCTGCCCGCGCTGCGACGCGGAACTGCTGGCGCGCCAGCCTTCATAAGCCCTTAAGAAAGGAAAGCTCATGACTCCCCCCACCCACCTCCCCGGCCAAGACGCCGCCCCGCTCAACGACGAACAGCGCACCCGCTGCGAAGTCTGGACCCGCGTAATGGGTTATCACCGCCCGGTGCAGTCTTTCAATATCGGCAAACGCGGAGAATTCGACGAACGGATCTGCTTCAGTGAACACGCCGCCCGCTGACCCCGCAGCAGCCCGCATCGGCGGGCTGACGCCGTTCTCCAGCTGCGACTGGCCGGGCAAACTGTGCGCCGTGGTCTTTCTCGCCGGCTGCCCCTGGCGTTGCGGCTATTGCCACAATCCCCACCTGCTGCGGCGCCAAAACGGCGAAACCCGCTGGCCGGACACCCTGCGCTGGCTGCAAAGCCGGGTCGGCCTGCTCGACGGCGTGGTGTTCTCCGGCGGCGAACCGCTGCAGGAGCCGGCGCTGCCGGCGCTGCTGGAACAGACCCGGGCGCTGGGCTTCGCCACCGGCCTGCATACCGGCGGCGCGTACCCGCAGCGCTTGCGGCGGGTGCTGCCGTTGCTGGATTGGGTCGGCCTGGACATCAAGACCGATTTCAGCGCCTATCCGGCGCTGACCGGCTTGCCCCGCAGCGGCGAGCAGACCGAGGCCTCGCTGCACTGTTTGTTGCAAAACAACAGCAATTTTGAATGTCGCAGCAGCATACATCCGCACTGGCACAATGAGTCCCAACTGACCGCGCTGGCGCGGCGGCTGGCGGCGCTGGGCGTCGCCGACTATCACTGGCAGCAACTGCGTCCCCCGCCCTCCTTCGCCCTGCCTCCGGCCCCGGCCGGCTGGCCCGCGCCGCAACTGATAGAAGAGATCGCGCCTTTGTTCCAGCGCTTCAGTTATCGGGAACACTGACAGAAGGTCCAGTTTTCCAAGCTTGTCCCGGCGCCATCCTTATGACGCCCCAACTTCCCGCCTAGTTTGTCCTCCGCCAAATAGCACCAAATAAGTCATTGATCAATATAATTATTTCTACTTACGGATTTTTGGACAGGCAATTTGTTATAATGTCGGCGACGAATGCAACAGTCGCTGTTCTTGGCACCAGAACAAGGAGTTAGCGCTTCCCATGCCTTTTGCATGTGGGCTACTATCCAGCAGCGTAAAACCACAAGATCAAGAAAGATTTGCTCATGGTCATCTCAAATTCCGCGATAGCACGGCCGCTGCCCAGCGGCTTGTCCGCGAGTCAGCAATGGACGTTGCTGGAATGGATTCACCTTGCAGGACAAATCGAAACCGAAGCCGAGCTCAGGGCTTTCCTTGACGTCATCATCAGCCAGGCGCCTTCCGAGCACATTGTTCTGGCTTTGGGTCGAGTCAACCAACAACAGCAGATCCAACGCTTGGAACGCGTGGTGAACGTTAGTTATCCGGTTGAGTGGACCGAGCAATACATGAAGGAAAACTACTCCCAATGCGACCCCATTCTGCGCATTCACTTGGGTCAGGGCCCGGTCTCGTGGAACGACAGGTTTAGCCGCGCAAAGGGCAAGGATGAGAAGAAATTCATTGCCGAGGCCTCGTCCGTCGGCTTAGGCGATGGTTTGAGTTTTAGCGCGGTGTCGCAACGCAACAACCTCGGCTGCATTTTCTCGCTGAGCGGCAGCGAAACGATTAATGACAGCAATCTGGTGGCCATGCTGGATTGCCTGACTCCGCACTTGCATCAGGCCGCGGTTCGCGTAGCGAATTTACCGCCGGCAACTCCCAGCTCCATGCCCCTGTCCCAGCGGGAATACGATATTTTCCACTGGATGAGCCGCGGCAAGACCAACTGGGAGATCGCCACCATTCTGGATATCAGCGAACGTACGGTGAAGTTCCACGTCGCCAACGTCATCCGCAAGCTGAACGCCAACAATCGCACCCACGCCATTGTGCTTGGCATGCATCTTTTGCCGCCTCCTGGTCTTGTCGTCAGCGGCCCTTAGCTTAATCGTGTCAAATTAGATGCGGCATTGAGGCGTGCTGCGCTTCAAATTCCCGCCAAGCGCGAGCCAATTCCCTTGGCGCCTCAATGCCCTTCCGCAGCCCCAGGATGAACTCGGGCTCCGCCTGAGACCAGTCCACATAGCCGGCCATGGAAAGCACCCCGCCATCCAGATGCATGGGTACGCCCACCGGCACCACGGGGAAGCCCATCCGGACAATATGCCGGTAAAAAACCGGCTCAACCACGAAATACATGCGTTCGATGCCTCGCGGCAACGACCATTCCAATAGGCTCAGATAGAGCAAGCGCCCAACTTCCTTCATTTGCTGCGGCGAAATGCGTTTGTCTACCGCAAAGCGAGTGATCTCCGCTGTTCTCGCGCCTTTCAGGATTTTCTCGCCCGAGGCCAATAATCGGGAAAATTCTCTCTCTATCATAAAAGGGTGCGTGCCATGGGTCAGACGCACCGACCCTAATACCCCATGCATGTCTTGGACGGCGAGATTGTCGGAAAAATCATCATACTCGTCACGGTCCAGGCCATCGGCGCTTGGCGCCACCCAGTGCAGCTGTTCGCGAAAAACATGATGACGGAATTTCAACAAGTCCGTCTCCCGATCCATTCCATTCACTCTGCTGATCAGCGTATTGCCTAGCTTGATAGGAAAAAAACGCGCCATAACTATCTCCTAATCCGTTTTTCTAACCGCAGAGGCAATGTAAGTGCTGGTTTCCACAGAGAAATCTGACCGAATGGCCAGGAAATGGAGTTGAAAGATGTGCTAGCCGTTTTTGGCGCGGCCCTTTAGTGCCCTCGATGAAAAAAAGCCTATGCAATCCATTTTTCGTCAAAATGTAATGACAAGGCCATAATCAGAAAATCAAAAACAAATGACTTAGAAATATCCTTACTGAAATCAAAAGCTTGCACTCTCTTATGCTAAGCATAAAAATACTCAAGTCATTGAAGCGTCAATAGTTTTTCCGAGTTAAAAAGCGAGCCATCCTTAGTTTTTTGCTCTAGAGCAAAGACTCTTAAGGCCGCCATGCCTAAGATCGCCTTTTATTCATCCGCCCCGGCATCGTTGCTAAATGACCACAAATTTCCCGCTCTACGCTCCCTTGCAGATAGGACAACGCGTCCTGCTTCCCATCGTGCAGGGCGGCATGGGCATAGGCGTCTCAGCTAAAAGCCTGGCCGGCCATGTCGCGCGCGAAGGCGCGCTGGGCACGGTCGCCAGCGTCGACCTGCGTCATCTGCACGCCGATCTGGTCGAGCAGTCGCAATACGCGCGCGGCCAGGCCGAGCTGGACCGCCTCAACCTGATCGCGCTGGATCGCGAGGTGAAGGGCGCGCTGTGCTACGCCCAGGGCCGCGGCATGGTGGCGGTCAATGTGATGAAGGCCGTGGCCTCCTATCCGGACTATGTCCGCCAGGCTTGCGAATCCGGCGCCGACGCGGTGGTGATGGGCGCCGGCCTGCCGCTGGATCTGCCGGACATGACCGCGGGCTTTCCCAAGGTGGCCCTGATTCCCATCCTGTCCGAGGCGCGCGGCATCGGCATCGTGCTCAAGCGCTGGATGAAAAAGGGACGGCTGCCGGACGCCATCGTGATCGAGCATCCCAAGCACGCCGGCGGCCACCTGGGCGCGGCCAGCCTCGCCGAACTGGACGCCGAGCGCTTCAGCTTCCAGAAAGTGCTGGAAGACACCCGCCAGCTGTTCAAAAGCCTGCAACTGGAGAGCGAGCGGATTCCGCTGATCGTCGCCGGCGGCGTCAACAGCTTCGAAAAGATGAAGGCCTGCATCCAGGACTTCGGCGCGTCCGCGGTGCAGATAGGCACCGCCTTCGCCGTCACCCTCGAGGGCGACGCGCACGACAACTTCAAGCGCACGCTGGCCGAGGCCAAGCCGGAAGACATCGCGGAATTCATGAGCGTCGCCGGCTTGCCGGCGCGCGGCGTGCTGACGCCCTTCCTGAAAAGCTATCTGAAGCGCGAGGCCAAGCTGCAGGCCAACGCCAAGGCCGATCCGGCGCGCTGCACCCAAAGCCTCAACTGCCTGAGCGCCTGCGGCCTGCGCGACGGCGTGGCCAAGATGGGTCAGTTCTGCATCGACCTCAAACTGGCGGCCGCTTTCCGCGGCGAAGTGGGCAAGGGCCTGTTCTTCCGCGGCGCCGATCCGCTGCCCTTCGGCAGTTCGATGCGCAGCGTCAGCGAAACCATCCGCTACTTCCTGACCGGGGAGAAGCCGGCCGATCTCGCCGCGTCATGAGCCGGCGCTGAAGACGCCGACAAGACAAAGCCCCGCTCTGCGGGGCTTTGTCGTTCAAACCCAGGCATGCCGGGCGCCTCCTAAACAAGAGGCTCAGAAAGCGGGGATCACCGCGCCCTGATACTTGCTCTCGATGAACTTGCGCGCTTCCGGGCTGGCCAGCGCGGCGGCCAGCTTCTTCACGCCGACGCTGTCCTTGTTGTCGGCGCGCGCCACCAGCAGGTTGGCGTACGGCGAAGTGGTCTCGATGAACAGCGCGTCGCGCTTGGGATTGAGCTTGGCTTCCAAGGCGTAGTTGGCGTTGATCAGCGCCAGATCCACCTGCGGCAGCACGCGCGGCAGCGTGGCGGCTTCCAGTTCCTTGATCTTCACCTGCTTGGCGTTGGCCGCGATGTCCTTCACCGTCGGATACAGATTGTTGCGGTCCTTCAGCTTGATCACGCCGCCCTGGTCCAGCAGCAGCAAGGCGCGGCCGGCGTTGGTCGGATCGTTGGGAATGGCCACGGTCGCGCCCTTGGGCAGCTCAGCCACTTTCTTGAACTTGCTGGAATAAGCGCCGAACGGCTCGATGTGCACCGGCTTGCTGGCCACGACCAGCTTGGTGCCGCGGTCCTTGTTGAACTTGTCCAGATAGGGGATGTGCTGGAAGAAGTTGGCGTCCAGACGCTTCTCGGACACTTGCAGATTGGGCTGCACGTAGTCGTTGAACACCTTCACCTCCAGCTTGACCCCTTGCTTGGCCAGGGTGGGCTTCAAGGCTTCCAGGATTTCCGCGTGCGGCACCGGAGACGCGGCCACGGTGACGGTCACCGGATCGGCGGCCAGCGCCTGCGCGCCCCACAGCGCGGCGACGGCGGTAAAGGCGAAGCGAGCGATATTCTTTTTCATGATGCGATTTCCTCTATTCAACACAATGTTGGGTTCAAATCTCTTGGGTTTCCAATGCGGCCGCAGCGCCGGGCGCTCAGAGCCAACTCACGATCTCGCGAGCTCAGGCGAGACAAGGCGTTGCGGCTGAGAAAGCGGAATGTACGCGTGGTACATGAGCATTTCGAAGCCTTTTTCAACGCCGTATCGCCGACGCGCAGCAGATCGTGAACAGGTTCTCAGCCGCGTTGACAGCGCAGCACCAGCCGGTCGCCGAAACTCTGGATCAACTGCACCAGCAACAGCAGCAACACCACGGTCACCACCATCACCTCGGTCTGGAAGCGCTGGTAGCCGTAGCGCACCGCCAAGTCTCCCAGGCCGCCGCCGCCGATGACGCCGGACATCGCGGTGTAGGACACCAGCGCCACCGTGGTCACCGTCGCCGCGCCCACCAGGCCGGGCAAGGCCTCGGGCAGCAAGACATGGCGCACGATCTGCCACAGGCTGGCGCCCATGGATTGGCTGGCTTCTATCACTCCGCGGTCCACTTCGCGCAGCACGTTTTCCACCAGCCGCGCGAAGAAGGGCGAAGCGCCGGCCACCAGCGGCGGAATCGCGCCGGCCACGCCAATCGAGGTGCCCACCAGCTTCAAGGTCAGCGGGATCATCACGATCAGCAGAATCACAAAGGGCAAGGAGCGGAACACATTCACCAGGAAGGACAGCGTCGCGTACAGGCGCGGCCGCGACAGCAATTGCCCCGGCGAGCTGACGTACAGCACCACGCCCAGCGGCAGGCCGAACAGCACGGTGAACAGCAGCGAGGCGCCCAGCATGGTCAAGGTGTCCAGCGCGGCCTGGCCTATCTCCAGCCAGTCCATGCTCAATAATTGGGCCCAGTCGAAACCTTCCATCACAGCACCTCGCAACGCACGCCCAGACGGGCGAATAACTCGGGCAGGCTCTCCAGCGGGGCCTCCGATTCGATCACGCCGGCCACCAATTGGCCGAACGGCGTGCCCTTGATCTCGGACAGCGTGCCGCTGACCAGATTGAAGCGAGCGCCCGCCTGCTTGCCCACCACGTCCAGCACCGGCTGCAAGGTGGGATCGCCGACGAAGGTCAGCTTGATCAGCGGCGCGCCCACGCGCTGCTGCCAGGTCTGGCGCGCCTCCTCTTGATACAGCCCGGTTTCCGCCAGCAGGCCGCGGGTCACCTCGTGCTGCGGATGCAGGAACACGTCCAGCACCGGCCCCTGCTCCACCACGCGGCCGTGCTCCAGCACCGCCACCTGATCGCACAGCTGGCGGATCACGCGCATTTCATGGGTGATCAGCACAATGGTCAGCCCCAGCTGACGGTTGATGTCCGCCAGCAAGGTCAGAATGGAATCCGTGGTTTCCGGATCCAGCGCCGAGGTCGCCTCGTCGCACAGCAATAATTCCGGGTGATTGGCCAGCGCGCGGGCGATGCCGACGCGCTGCTTCTGGCCGCCGGACAGCTGCGCCGGGTATTTGTCGCGGTGGCCGGCCAGGCCCACCAAGGCCAGCAGTTCTTCAACGCGGGCGTCCATCTCGGCCGCGGACGCGCCGCCGGCCAGCTCCAGCGGAAAACGCACATTGGCGGCCACGGTGCGCGACTTCAGCAAATTGAAATGCTGAAACACCATGCCGATGCGCTGACGGCGCAATTGCAATTGCCGGCCGTCCAGCGCGGTCAGATCGGTGTCGCCCAGGCGCACCGCGCCGCGGTCCGGACGTTCCAGCAGGTTCAGGCAGCGCACCAGGGTGCTCTTGCCCGCGCCGGAGCGGCCGATGATGCCGAACACCTCGCCCTTGGCCACGCGCAGGCTGACATTGTCCAGCGCCGGCACGTCGCGGCCGTCCACCCGGTAATGCTTGTATAAGTTCTCTATTTCAATCATGCCTTGCCTCTGAATCCCGCCGTCCGTCAACGCCACTGCCTGGCGATTGCGAATCAGTCTATAAGCAAGTCACATAAAACCTAAAGAACTATAAATTTAATCATTTATTCAAATTAGAAATATAAGGAGAAATCGCCGCGGAATTGACCCCGCTCACCCCCGTCCCCGGGGATTTTTGCTACATTGTGTCTTTGCTTGCCAACCGAATACAGCACGTCATGACCGCCTTTACCAGCTGCAACCCCGCCACAGGAGAAGTCGTCTACACCCGCGCCGCCTGGCCGGAATCCCAACTGCCCGCCGCCCTGGCGCAGCTGCGCCAGGCCCAGCGCCATTGGCGCGAGCTGAGCGTGGCCGAGCGCGCCGCGCAACTGCTGCGTCTGGCCGACCAATTGCAGGCCCATCGCGAAGAACTGGCCGGCCTGGTCACGCTGGAAGTGGGCAAGCGCACCGCGGAATGTCTGGCGGAAATCGACAAATCCGCCCAGTTGATCCGCTACTACGCCCAACTGGCGCCGGAACTGCTTGCCTCGCTGGAGATTCCCACCCAGGCCAGCCGCAGCGGCGTGGCCTTCGAACCGCTGGGCACGGTGTTGGCGGTGATGCCGTGGAATTATCCGATCTGGCAGGTGCTGCGCTTCGCGGTGCCGGCGCTGATGGCCGGCAACGCCTGCCTGGTCAAGCCGGCGCCTTCGGTGCCGCAATCCACCCAAGGCCTGCTGGAGCTGGCGCGCGCCGCCGGCCTGGCGGTGCTGGACGTGGCCTGGATCGACCATGATCAAGTGGAAGAAGCCGTCCGCCAGTGCGACGCGGTGGCCTTCACCGGCTCCACCCAGACCGGGCGCGCCATCGCGGCGCTGGCCGGCCGCCATCTGAAAAAGACCGTGCTGGAGTTGGGCGGCAGCAATCCCTTCATCGTGCTGGCCGACGCCGATGTCGCCGCCGCGGCCCAGGACGCCGCCAATTCCCGTTTCCGCGACGCCGGCCAGAGCTGCAACGCCGCCAAGCGCATGATCGTGGCGCCGGAAATCGCCGACGCCTTCATCGAGGCCTTCTGCGCCGAAGCCACCAAGCTGCGCGCCGGCGATCCGCGCCACCCGGCCACCACTTTGTCGCCGCTGACCCGCGCCGACCTGCGCGAAGCGCTGCACGCCCAGGTGCTGGACGCCGTCGCCCACGGCGCGGAACTGCGGCTGGGCGGGCAGATGCCGGCCAGCCCCGGCTTCTTCTATCCGGCCACGGTGCTGGACCGGGTCAATCCGGACTGTCGCGTCTACCACGAGGAAGTGTTCGGCCCGGTGGCCAGCATTTTGCGCGCGCGCGACGAGGCCGACGCGCTGCGGCTGGCCAACGACACCCCCTTCGGCCTGGGCGCCAGCATTTACAGCGCGGACAAGGAACGCGCCTGGACGCTGGCGCGGCAGATCGAAGCCGGCAGCGTGTTCATCAACCGCCACACCAGCTCGGACCTGCGCCTGCCTTTCGGCGGCGTCAAATCCTCGGGCTATGGCCGCGAGCTGTCCGAGTTCGGCCTGTACGAGTTCGTCAACGTCAAGACCTACTGGCAGAAATAAGCCCGCCGGCGGCCGACCGGCCCTCAGTCTTCCGCCGGGAAGCGCGCCACCAAGGCGTCGCGACGCGCCTGCCATTGCAGCAGGCGCTGTTGCAGGGCGAGCAAGGCTTCATCCTGGCGCGCCCATTCCTCCACCAGCTTGCGTTGCTCGCTCATCGGCGGCACGGGCAGCGGCATTTCCGCCAGCGCCTCGAAGCCGAACTCGACGCCTTCCACCGCCGCGCCCAGCCGCTCCAGGCAAAAGCGCCAGCCTTCCGACTGCCGGTAACACTCCAGGAAAGCCGGCGAGATCCGCGCCTCGTCCAGCGCGAAGGCCTGCTGATCCGCCGCGGCCAGCGCCGGGGCCTCCCCGACGTGCCGCGCCAGCGCGCCCTGATACAAGCGCGACGGATCGTAGGCGAAAGCGTTGGGCGGCAAGGCCGTGCCCAGGCCCGCGCCGGCCCGGCGCCAGCTGCCGCCCACGGTGGCCTCCAATAATTCGCCCTCGGCGGCGGCCGCCAGCGGCGCGGCCAGTTCGCCCAGCTTGCACACCTCCCAGTTGCCGGGAATCACCCCCAGCGCGCTGGGTTTGAACGATTGATGCGGGCTCCACTTGCCCATGCGCCGGGTGCCGTAGCCGCGATTGAGCAAGGCCTGGATGCGGCTGGGGCGCAGCTTGCGCTCGGCCGCGTATTGGCTGGACAGCAATTCCAGCTTTTCGTCCGTCAAGGCCAGGCAGCCCTCCAGCTCGCCCTCCTCCGCACGCCAGCCCTCTTCTTCGCTGAAGAAGGCTGCCAGCCGCGCATCCAGCGCCTGCTCCTGCTCCGTCAAGGCGGCCAGCTCGGTGGCCAGCGCCTCCGCGTCCACCACCTCGGCCGCCTCGTCCTGGGCGAAGTAGCGCTGCACGTTCAGATTGCCCCGGTGGCCTTGCTTGATCTCGCGCAGCCCCACCAGGCGCAGATAGTCCGGCTCTTCCGTTTCCTCGTCCACCGCGGCGCGGTAAGCGCGCAGGATATGTTCGATGTCCTCCTGCCGCAGCGTGTTTTGCACCCGGCCGCGGCCGTACTCCTTGCTGGCGTCGACGATGATCACCTTGTTGCGCAGGCCCGCCGGCTTGTTCTTGTTCAACACCACCACGCAGGTGGGCATGCCCGAGCCGTAGAACAGCGCCGGCGGCAAGGCGATCACCGCTTCGATGCGGTCGCCGGACTGGCCCTGGCTGCCAAACAGCAGGCCGTTGCGGATGCGGCCCTCGTCGCCGTCGCGGAACAACACGTCGTGCGGCACCACCAGCGCGGCGCGGCCGTCCTCCTTCAACGTGGCCAGCACATGCTGGACGAAGGCGTAATCGCCGAAGCTCCGCGGCGGAATGCCATAGCCGAAGCGCTGATGCTCATCCACCAGCTTCTTGTAATTGGGTTCGACCGGGCGCTTGCGGCGGCGCTTCTTGCCGTCGGTCGGCGGCGGCTCCGCCGCCTCGGCCTCCAGCGGCGTCCACCAGTTTTTCACCGTGAACGGCAGTTGCGCCACGATGCGGTCGAAGCGCGGCAGCAGGCCTTCCGGGCTCAGATGCCTGGGCTCCACCAAGGTGTCCCCCAGTTCCAGACTCATGTCCACGCCGTGGAAATAAGCGCACAGCTTGGCCATCGCCCAGGTGGCCGGCAGCTTTTCCTGGCCGAACAGCGCCGCGCCGCCGTCCGGCTGCCCGCCCAGCATGCGCCAGGCGTCCAGCAAGGTGCCGGCCGCGCCGCAGCTGGGATCGTACAAGCTGTGGCCCGGCAGCGGCTCCGCCAGCCGCAACAGCAACTGGCTGACCGGTCCCGGCGTGGAAAAAGCCCCGCCGCGCTTGCCGGACTCCGCCGCGTAGCGGCGCACCAGCCCTTCGCAGACCTCGCCCAGCCGGGACGGCGCCTCCAGATCGGCGTCGCCCAGCTTCAGCGCGCCGATATGGTTCATCAAGGGATGCAGCACCTCGTCGCTCAAGCGCTTGTGGCCCTGGTATTGCGCCACGCTGAGCACCCCGGCCAGCGCCGGTTGATGCTCCTCGACGGCGGCCACCGCCTTGTCCAGCGCCTCGCCTATGCCCTTCTTGCGCTCCTGCAGGCCGGGCCAGCGCGCCGTCTGCGGATAGATCCCGTATTGCTCCTGCACCACACCGTCGGCGCGCTTGCGGCTCATGCCCTCGGCCGCCACCAAGGCCTGTACCCGCTCCACGAACACATCGTTCAGGCGCTTGAGCACAAACAGGCCGAACACGTGGTTCTTGTAGTCGTACAGGTCCACTTGCTCGCGCAGCAGTTCCGTGGACGCCCACAGCGCCTGTTCCAACTGGTCCGGGGATAGCAAAGTCATAAGCCGACAACCAAATTAAATGACAAACCCGGCTATTTTAGCCGCATCGCCGGCCAGCGTCGGCAAAGAATGGTCGCGCCGAGACGCTTCATGACAAGACAATTCATCTCCATGTCATCCGCCCGTCATCCCGCGCGCCTAGACTGCGGCACTTCCCGCATCGCAACGTACGACACCATCATGACATTGGCCAAACGTCTGTGGCTGACCATCCTCGTCACTCTCGCCAGCCTGGCGCTGGCCCTCATCCTCACCGGACAACAGTTGAGCGGCCTGACCCGCGCGGTGGACCGCCACAGCGCGCGTCAACAATTAAGCGCCGGCCTGTACCAACTCAAGGCCGGCGTGCTGCAGCTGTCGCGGCTGGACCCGCTGCTGCCGGACAGCCCGGCGCGGCTGCGGGAAACCAGCCTGACCGTCGCGCGGCTGACCGGCGAGATCGCCGCCGGCCTGCCCGCCAGTGAAGCCGCCGCCTTCCGCCAGGCCGTGGGCCGGCTGTGGCAGGATTACGAGCGCAATCTGAGCAGCGCGCTGGCCATCGCCGAGACCGCGCCGCAGGACGCGCTGTCCATACCGGAACAGGCTTGGCAGCAAAGCCTGCAGCCGCTGGCGGCCCTGCTGGACCGCCAGCAGGCGCAGGAGCAAAACCGGCTGGCCCAGGAAACCGCGCAACTGCAGGACACGCTGCAGGGCCTGGCCTGGCTGACCCTGGGGCCGCTGGCGCTGGCCAGCCTGGTGGTGACGGCGATGCAGCTGACGCTGGCGCGGCGGCTGAAACGGCAGTTGCAAGCGATGGCCGCCTCCGCCGACGCGCTGGGGGAAGGCAATCTGGCGATGCGGTTGCCGGCCCAGGGCCGCGACGAGCTGGCCGCCACCGCCGGCCGCCTGAATCAGTTCCTGAACAAGCTGAGCGATTTGCTGCGCCGGGTGGAGGCCGACGCCCGCCGCAGCGGCGCCGATTGCCAACGGTTGCAATTGCTGACCTTGCAAGCGGCCGACGCCAGCCGCCAGCAAAGCGCCAAGGCCAAGCTGAGCAACGAGGCCGCCCACGCGGTGGCCGACAGCGCCCAGATCGTGGCCGGCCATCTGCAACAGGCGGACGCCCATACCCGGCAGGCGGCGGACGATACCGGACGCGCGCGCGAACTGGGCCGGCTCAACGCCGAGACGATGCGGACGCTGGCCGACAATATGGGCTGCGCGCAGACGGAAATGCGCCAGCTCCAGCACAGCCTGGACGACATCGCCGGCGTCAGCGGCCTGATCCGCGACGTGGCCGAACAAACCAATCTGCTGGCGCTCAACGCGGCGATCGAAGCCGCGCGCGCCGGCGAAAGCGGCCGCGGCTTCGCCGTGGTGGCCGACGAGGTGCGCAAATTGTCGGAGCGCACCCGCGCCGCCACCGGCAGCATCTTCGACGCGCTGGGCCGGGTGGAAGGCGCCACCGGCTCGCTGCACGCCGCGCTGGAGCAGGCCGGCGGCGCCTGCGCCGACAAGCTGGATTCGCAGCAGGCGCTGGATCAGGCGCTGCTGCAAGTGGACGCCGGGCTGGAGCGCTTGAACCGCTTGATGGCCGACATCCGCGAACACAGCGCCGCCCAGGCCCGCGCCGGCGGCGACATCCGCCAGCACGGCCACGAGGTCGCGCATCTGGCCGCCTCCATCGATCAACAGATGCAGCAAGCCGCGCCGGTGATGCAGCACTTGGCCGCCGCGGCCCAGGACTTGAACCAGACCCTGAGCTGGTTCCGCATCGACGCGCCGGACCCCGCCCCCTCCCCCGCCGCGGCGCCGGATTGGCCGCTTCGGCAGCAGCCGGCCTAGCCGCCGCGCCGGCGGCAATTAGGCAGGAAATTGCCGCCGGATCAAACATAGAGCATTTATTCAACACAAACGCTTGCCATTGGCCTAAGCGCGCAATAGATCGCCCTTTGACTCGCCATTTTCAATCTTTTGTCATGTTTGAAATAAGCTAGCGAGTACATTTCGTTACATACTGTAATGAAAAGCAAAGGTAGATTAGCCCCCTCTTATAAAAGAGCACATCAGACCGGGCCCACCCGGCACCCGGGACAAGCTCGCCGACGCCCTCCGCGCCGGCGTCTCCAGCGCACCGACACCGCCCCGCTCCGCCCCCGTCCGCACAAGGACGGCGGAGCCGCCGCGCCGTGGCCGGAACTTGTCCCCATCGCTTGCCCGCCGCGTCCGGAGCTGACTCCGCCGGACCGTCGGGTTTTCAGAAGCTGTTTACGATCTCGCGAGCCAGGGCGGGACAGGGCGAAAGCGGCTTCAGCATTCTGAAGCGGTACTCGCCGTGTGACGCCTCACGACGCGCAGCGGATCGTCAGCAGGTTCTTTTGACAGGAGATACCTTTGACACAGCAACACTCCCGCCATATCGGCCCCATCGCCCTGATGCTGACCGGTCTGGGCTCCATCATCGGTTCCGGCTGGCTGTTCGGCGCCGCCCACGCCGCCCAGATCGCCGGCCCGGCCGCCATCGTCGCCTGGATAGTCGGCATGGTGATCATTCTCTCCATCGCGCTGAGCTACGCGGAACTGGGCGCCATGTTCCCGGAAAGCGGCGGCATGGTGCGTTACGCCCGTTACTCCCACGGCTCCCTGCTCGGCTTCATCGCCGGCTGGGCCAACTGGATCGCCATCGTCTCGGTGATCCCGATCGAGGCCGAGGCCTCGGTGCAATACATGAGCTCCTGGCCGTATCCCTGGGCCCAGCAGCTGTTCTCCAACGGCGAACTGACCCCGCCCGGCCTGATGCTGTCCGCGCTGCTGGTCATCGTCTACTTCATGCTCAACTACTGGGGCGTGCGCCTGTTCGCCAAGGCCAATAGCGCCATCACCATCTTCAAGGTGATCGTGCCGGCGCTGACCGTGGGCGCGCTGATTTACAGCGGCTTCCATCCCGGCAATCTGGGCGGGGACACCCCGGGCGGCTTCGCGCCCTTTGGCTGGGCCAGCGTGATGACGGCGGTGGCCACCAGCGGCATCGTGTTCAGCTTCAACGGCTTCCAAAGCCCGATCAACCTGGCCGGCGAGGCCCGCAACCCGGGCAAGAGCGTGCCCTTCGGCGTGGTGGGCTCCATCCTGCTGGCGGCGGTGATCTATGTGGCGCTGCAAGTGGCCTTCATCGGCGCGCTGTCGCCGGCGGACCTGGCCCACGGCTGGCAGGGTCTGAACTTCAGCTCCCCCTTCGCCCAACTGGCGATGGCGCTGGGCCTGAACTGGCTGATGCTGCTGCTGTACTTCGACGCCTTCGTCAGCCCCAGCGGCACCGGCGCCACCTATATGGCCACCACCTCGCGCATGATTTACGGCATGCAGCGCAACGGCACCATGCCGGAGATCTTCGGCCGCATCCACCCGCTGTACCAGATCCCGCGTCCGGCGATGTGGTTCAACCTGGCGATCTCCTTCGTGTTCCTGTTCTTCTTCCGCGGCTGGGGCACGCTGGCGGCGGTGATCTCGGTCGCCACGGTGATTTCCTACCTGACCGGCCCCATCAGCGTGGCCTCACTGCGCCGCTGCGCGTCGGACCTGCCGCGCCCGCTGCGCCTGGCCGGCCTCGGCGTGATCGCGCCCTTCGCCTTCGTCTGCGCGTCCCTGGTGCTGTACTGGGCGCGCTGGCCGCTGACCGGCGAGATCATCTTCCTGATCGTGGCCGCCTTGCCGGTGTACTTCTGGTATCAGGCCCGCGCCGGCTGGCCGGAATTCGGCCGCGAGCTGAAAGGCGCGCTGTGGATGGTGCTCTACCTGCCGACGATGGCCCTCATGTCCTATATCGGCAGCCGGGACTTCGGCGGCATCGGCCTCTTGCCCTACGGCCCCGACATGGCGGTGGTGGCGGTGATCTCGCTGGGCTTCTACTACTGGGGCGTCAACAGCGGCTGGCGCACCCGCTATCTGGACGCCGAGCACGACGCCGGCGCGGTGGCCGATATGGCGGCTGCCGAGAGCGCGCCGCGCGGCAAGCTGGCCGGCCAGCAAGCCTAAACCCTACCGGGGGCCGCTCCGTCGGCCCCGCAGCGGGCGGCTCCGCGCCGCCCGCGTCGTCTTATTCCCTATCGTCCTCCGCTCCCAACTCCTTCCCCAAGGCATCCAGCAAAGGCATCAGCACGCGCGCCGCGGCGCTGCGATACGCGTCTTTGCGCGTCAGCGCCGCCGCCGTGCGCGCCGGCAAGGGCGTGCTCAAGCCCACCGCGCTCAGCGCCGGATGCTGCCGCGTGATCGCGCGCGGCAAAATGGTGGCGCAATCGCCGTGGCGGACGATTTCCATCACCGCGCTGATGCTGTTGGCCTGGACCGCGATCCGCGGCTTCAGACCCAGCGCCAGGAAGTAACGATCGATATGGCCGCGGGTGGCGAAATCCGCGCTCAACAGCGCCAAGGGCGCCTGCGCCAGCGCTTCCGCGCCTATCGCCCCCGCCCGACGCCATGGATGGCCGTCACCCACCACCACGGCCAGGGTTTCCCGGAACAAGGGCCGCGCGTCTATCTCCGCCGAGCGCGCCTGATCGAAAGCGATCCCGACATCGATCTCGTCCTCCAGCAAGGCCCGTTCAATCGCGTCCAGCGTCGCCTCACGCACGCATAGCTCTATGCCCGGATAGAGCCGGCGCAGCCGCGCCGCCAGCGGCCCCAGCAGATAACTGGCGAAGGTCGGCGTCATCGCCAGCCGCAAGCTGCCGCGCGACAGATCGCCCACGTCCCGGGTGGCCCGCTGCGCCGCCTCCAGCTCGCGCAGCGCGCGGCGCGCGTATTCCAGATAGGCGGCCCCGGCGTCGGTGGGCCGCACCGTCCGCCCGCTGCGGTCCAGCAACTGCGCGCCCACCGTCTCTTCCAATTGCTTGATCTGCTGCGACAGCGTGGGCTGCGACACATGCAGCGCCTCCGCCGCCCGGGTGAAATTGCCGTGTTCGGCCACCGCTTGCAGATAACGGATATGTCGAAGAATCATGCGTCCAAACTATAGGAAATAATTATGGAAATCATTCTATATCGGTCTTGGACCCTATGATGAAAAAGCTTCATCCTTGGCGCATCCCTTCCCCGCCAAGGAGCAAGCCATGCAAGCCCTCATCGACGGTTTTCTGAAATTCCAACAGGAAGCCTACCCCCAGCGTTCGGCGCTGTTTCGCCAACTGGCCGACAGCCAGGCCCCCGGCGCGCTGTTCATCACCTGCTCGGACAGCCGCGTGGTGCCGGAGCTGCTGACTCAGCAAGAGCCCGGCGAGCTGTTCGTGATCCGCAACGCCGGCAACATCGTCCCCAGCTACGGGCCGGAACCGGGCGGCGTCACCGCCTCCGTGGAGTACGCGGTGGCGGCGCTGGGCGTCGCCGACATCGTGGTCTGCGGCCATTCCGACTGCGGCGCGATGACGGCGATCGCCAACGGCCGCTGCCTGGACCATCTGCCAGCGGTGGCCGGCTGGCTGCGCCACGCCGACTCCGCCAAAGTGGTGAACGCGGCGCGCCATCACGACAACGCCCGCCAGCGGCTGGACGACATGGTCAAGGAAAACGTCGTCGCCCAGCTGGCCAACCTCAAGACCCATCCCTCGGTGGCGCTGGCGATGCGCCAGGGCCGGCTGACCCTGCACGGCTGGGTCTACGACATTGAAACCGGCGCCGTCCTGGCCCTGGACCACGCCAGCCAGCGCTTCGTTTCCCTGGCGGATTTTCCGCTGACCCGCGCCGCCTGAAAGCGGCGCCTCCCGCAAACCTGAAGAAAGGACCACACCATGCAACACGCCAATATCCACCAAGACCCCCGCCTGGAATTGACCGCCCGCGCCCTGGCCGCCAAGGCCTTGAAAGACCTGAGCTGGGAGCAGTTGGCCGCCGGCACCGGCCTCAGTCTGGCCTATGTCACCGCCGCCGTGCTGGGCCAGCACGCGCTGTCCAAGCTCGCGGCGGAGCTGGTCTGCGAACGGCTGGGCCTGAACGCCGCGGACGCTCTGCAGCTGCAAACCATTCCGCTGCGCGGCAGCATTCCCGGCGGCATTCCCACCGACCCCACCATTTACCGCTTCTATGAAATGATCCAGATCTACGGCACCACGCTGAAGGCCTTGGTGCACGAGAAGTTTGGCGACGGCATCATCAGCGCCATCAACTTCAAGCTGGACATCCGCAAAGTGGAAGACCCGGACGGCGGCGAGCGCGCGGTGATCACCCTGGACGGCAAGTTCCTGCCCAATAAGCCCTATTAAGCACCCGTTCACGCCCGCAAGGGCGTGAACACGTTCTGACGGCTTCCCCCTACCCAACGCGGCCTCAACCGTAGGATGGGGGCGCGCAGCGATACCCACGCGGAAACGGACTCAACGCCACAGGCTGCCGGACAGCCGCCTGTTTGGTGGGTATCGCCTGACGGCTC
>NZ_JBMDIQ010000026.1:0-70727 GCF_057808735.1 Chromobacterium sp. FG89
GCGGGCCAGGTGGATGCACAGGGCCAGGTGGTGAAACAGTCCGGCCAACTGCAGCTGTACACAATTCAGGCAGCGGATGCCGGCACCGTGCTGGAAGTGTCGGTGCAGCCGAAGAACGGCCTGGGCCAGAGTGGCGTGACGCAGACGCTGGCGACTGATGCCAAGGAGGGTGATGGCAATCACACCGAAGGCGGCGAGAACGACAGGCCGATTGATCCGCAGGCCAAGCCGTCGGTGAGGGGTCTAAAGTTTACAGGTAGGTTGGAATTGGGTGAAGTCCTGAGTGGTAGTTATACTTTCGAGGCCAACAAAGGTAGTACGACTGATAAATCGAAAGTACTTTGGGGTGTGAAGGATAGTACAGCTAGCCAAGTTGGAACTAAGGGCCAAGTGGTGGAAATATCTGGCCAATTGCCGAAATACACCATTGTGGGGAGCGCTGCCGGCAAAATATTGGAAGTCTCGGTTCGGCCAGAAAATGGCCGTGGTGGGGTGGGGGTGATTCAGACAGAACTGGCTACAGCTAAGGTTCCCTACCCATTTATACCTGTGACTGGGGTGGGGAATTTTTACTTTATTGGTGATTCGGTGGGCACTCATGAAAAGGAATCTGTTTGCAGGCAACAGGGAATGAAGCTGCCGAGTAAGCAACAGTTGCTAAAACTATATGGCATGTATCCAAATGGTGACGTGGGGGAAAAATATGGTTGGCCTAGGAGGGATTACTGGACCTCACAGCATCGAGAAGGCCAGGCTTCTCAATATTACGAGACAGTCAACTTGATTACTGGAAAGGAAGACTGGTCTGGAGGGAGTGCAGCTTTGACATGTTATAAATAATAGACCAATCTTGATTGGACTGTATTGAACTGCCCCTCCTGGTTTTTGTGGGAGGGGTGTCATAATAAAATGGTGTGTTGTGCTTATTGTTGAATTTAGAAAGGGTTGGTATATTGATTCATGGTCTTGGTTCGTGGTGAAGTGCTATTGTTTTGAATAATATTGAAAAGACGAAATATATTGTGGCAAGATTTTTAATGATAGTGGGTTGGGTTGGTGTGGTTGGTTTGTTTGCCCCGATGGCGGGTGCTACAGCCAAACCACACCTGATATTTCACATGGGTGTTGGCGCCAATGGCCAGTTTGCGGTGCGGGGCACCATACACAACCAGGGAGACCAGCCGGTGGACCATGGCTATGTCGTGGTGTCCGCGCGGGACGATGCTTGTCACCCCTTGGGCAATACCTTGCAGGCGTTTGGCCGAATAGAGCCGGGTGAGAAACTGGGGTTTGACGTGCCGGTGGACGGCAAGCTGGCCGGCTATCGTTTAACCGCGTTCAAGGCGTTTGACGATATGGGGTTTGAGATTCCCACCAGCGACGATACCTTGCGCATTATCCAAGCCAGAGAGAAAGAGGAAAGACAGGCGTGCCGCGCGGCGCGGCGGAAGCGTTAAGAACCGGTTCACGATCTGCGGCGCGTCGGCGATACGGTGTTGAAACCGGATTCGAAATGCTCATGTACCGTATGTACACTCCGCTTTCTCAGCCGCAACGCCTTGTCTCGCCTTGTTTCGCCTTAGCTCGCGAGATCGTGAACAGGCTCTAAGATGTAGAAGTTCCGATTTGATCCTGCGTTGCCCCTCCTCCTTGTCGTACGACTTGTACTGCCTGCGTCGGCGCGCCTTGGCTCAGGTGCGCTGCGCGGTTTTGTTAGCGGCTTTAATTGCGAGTCGAAAGTGTCAGGTGAGTGCAATTAAAAAGCTGTATTAATGTGAAATATCCTTTGCTGCCTTAATTTAGTACCCGTCCTATTAAAATCCGGAAAAATTAAGCGTAGCGTTGCGCCTAGCATTATTCCTGGCCGTGAGGCATGTCAGTTGTGATTTCGGCTTGTCTCGCTCTTGCTGGCCAGGTCATGAATACGCTCTTAGGCAAAGGTATAGAAATCATGCTGAAGTCATTCCAGGTCACAGTCGACGACTCTTTACTCAACGCGTTTTCCCATGAAAACCAGCACATTCAGCTAAGCATCGGCATTGGCCATCATAAAGTCAGCGACATCACCTTAAGCCAGGGCGATATTGAAGGCATTGTTACCCATAGCGCGGCTTTTTCGGTGGAGGGGATCAAGGCGGACAATGGAATGACCACCATTGTCTTGCGGCTTTCTTCTGGTTTGTGCGAGCAGGATGTTCTGAGATCCATGCATGCCCCATGGCGCGCTTACGCCTTGCCGACAGAGGCGCGTAAGTCCCCTCAGCACACCGTGCTATCCGGAGCCTCCGGAGATCATTGGTAGGTTGGCGTCTGCGGGCTCAAGATCAGCCGATGAAATCGGTCTTGAGCAAGCCGGCGCCGGGCAGGCTGTTCACGGCCTGGCTCCAGGGGCGCAGGCGTATCCGCAATGGGCTCTCTCAGAACCTGTTTACGCTCTGCCGCGCGTCGTGAGACGTGACACGATGAGTACCGCTTCGAAGTGCTCATGTACCACGAGTACATTCCGCTTTTTCGTTCATTTTCGCCTTGTCTCGCTCTTGCTCGCGAGACTTTGAACAGGCTCTTTTAGGGCACAACATGAATATCTTGCTATTGTCGGCCTTTCCCGCCGAATCCGCCCTGCTGTCACAACAGCTGTCCGCCGCGTGGGAGCCTGAGCCCATGCTCGGCGCTTTGTCCTGTCGCAGCCTTCAATACAAGCTCCACCAGCTCTATCTGGCCGAAACCGGCGTGGGCACGGAAGACGCCGCCTTGACCACTCAAGCCGTGCTGCTGCAACGGGATATCGATCTGGTCTTGTTGCTGGGGACTTCAGGCGCAGTGGGAGATCATTGGGAGATAGGCGATGTCGTCGCCGGCAGCAAAGTCGTGCAGATGGATCTTTACGGCATCGACAAGATCCTGAAAGGCACGCTGTTTGAATCCTGTCTGTTTAACAGCAATACCCATGCTCCGCTGGAGACGGAATGGGACGTGGACCGCTATTGGCTGGAGAAGCTGACAGCGCTGCCTGGGGTGAAGCCGGGGCTGATCTTCAGCAGCAACCAGTTCCCAGTCCCTTCCTCCCTATTTCCCTTGATGTTGGAGTTGGGAGGCGGCGTGATTGAGATGGAAGCCTCCGGCGTGATGCGCGCCGCCAGCCGGCTGGGCTCCACGCCGGTGCTGGTGCTGCGAGCGGTCAGCAATATCATTGACAGCCGATGGCACGATACGGGTACGCCCGAGCATGGCATTGAGTTGCGCGCGGAGCGGCTGTCCGCCGCCGTGTTGAAGCTGCTGTCCGCCATTTGAAGCTTGCCAAGAGGCTGTTCAAAGTCCCGCTTTGGCTTGCCGGGCTTTGAACGGCTTCTCCGCTTCCCCCGTTTGATCTCCTGCCTGGCCGGGCGGCCGTCTCCGGCTTGACGCTCCGCCCCCGTCTCAGTACTCTTTGCCTCGCGCTGCGCCAAATAACGCCGCGCCGGGCAGGCAAGCCTATTTTTCCCTTATTCGCAGACCCGCAGAGTCCGCCAGGACCCCGCACGTCTGTTGCCACGCATCTGCATCTGGGCAGGGCGTGGCAGGGAGCCTCTCGGGGCTGCCGGCCTTAATAAGGGAACCGGTCTTGCCACCTTGTCACGCTCCTGCTCGTATCCGAGCAGGCTTCCAAAGCTGACTTGGAGACTGCAATGACTCCTTCTGATTTTTCCCCCGCTTTTGCCAAACCACCCCCGGCCACTTGCCAAGAACGCCAGTACTTGCTGTCCCAAACCGCGTTTGCTTGCGCGCAGGCCTTGAATTGCTTCACTGTATTGCGTTCCGCGCTCATGGCGATCCAAGCCAAGCGCAGCGGCAGCGAACCGTCCCATCTGCAATTGTTGGCGCGCCTCTCGCTTGAGGTGCTGGACGATTGCGCCGCCCGCCTGCAAACCCTTTACATCGAAACTGATGAGGCGCTCAAGACCGCGCCGCCCGCGCCGGCCCATTCGGAGGCCGCCGCCGCGCCGTGCTTGAAGCCGGACGCCGCCCGTTAAACAAGGGCGGCCCGCGCCTGCGCGCGGATTTCACATTTTCACGAGGAGTTCACTTTAGCCATCGTATGTAGTCGGGAGATCGTCATGTCGCAACATCATGAGTTTGGGGCGCGCCGCAGCCGGGCGTCGGTGGAGAAACCGCAGGGGAGAGATGCCCGCCGCGTCAACGCCGGGGAGGGCACGGCATGAAAGCGACCGTGATGCAGTTGCATCGGGATTTGCAATTGGGCAGAACCAGCAGCGTGGCGCTGACGGAGCAGGCGCTGACCGTCATCGCCGGCCATAGGGCGGCAGGAGGCGCGGCGTTTACCCATGTGGACGCCCAAGCTGCGCTGGCCGCCGCCCGGCACATCGACGCCGTCGGTCTCTATCCCACGCCGCTGGCGGGTCTTCCCCTGTCGGTCAAAGACCTGTTCGACGTCCAGGGCCAGATCACCACCGCCGGCTCCGTGGTGCGGAAGCAAAATCCGCCGGTGCAGCAGGATGCAACCGTGGTGGCGAAGCTGCGCGCGGCCGGCGCGGTGCTGCTGGGGCGCACCAATATGAGCGAGTTCGCTTGCTCCAGCCTGGGCTTGAATCCGCATTACGGCACCCCGCGCAATCCCGGCGATCCGGAACGCGTGGCGGGCGGGTCCAGTTCCGGCGCGGCCGTCAGCGTGGCCCTGGACATGAGCGTTGCCGCGCTGGGCTCGGACACCGGCGGCTCGGCGCGCATTCCCGCCGCCTTTTGCGGCCTGGTCGGTTTCAAGCCCACGGCGAAGCGGGTGCCGATGCAGGGCTGCCTGCCCTTGTCGCCGTCGCTGGATTCCATCGGAACGCTGGGGCACTCGGTTTCTTGCTGCGCCATCCTGGACGCGGTGCTCAGCAGCGGCTGGACGCCCTCTCATGCGCGCGGTCAGCCCCCCGACGTGAAAAAACGCCGGCTTTACGTGACCGAAGACTATCTTGCAGACCATCTGGACCCCGCCGTGGCCCAGGCTTTTGACGAGGCCCTGGCGCGTTTGTCCCAGGCCGGCGCCCGCATCATACGTTTCGATTTCCCCGAGCTTGGCTGGATTGCGGACATGGACGCCCAGGGCGGGCTGGCGGCGGCCGAGGCCTGGCACGAGCATGGCGAGCGGCTGGAGAGCGAGGACGGCGCTTACTACGACCCGCGCGTGGTCCGACATCTGCGGCAGGGGGCCGGTCAGAGCGCGGTCAGGTATCTGGAGCTGCTGGAGCGTCGCCGCACGCTGCAAGCCGTCGCCGCGCATCGCCTGTCCATGGCCGACGCCTGGCTGATGCCCACGGTGGCGATTCTGCCGCCCAGGCTGGCGGAGCTGGACGACGACGAGGACTACGGCCGTTTGAACCGGCTGGCTCAGCGCAACAGCGCTGTGGCCAATCTGCTGGACGGCTGCGCGCTCAGCCTGCCGCTGACGGCTCAGATCGGTTTGAGCGTGTGCGGGCTGCATGGCCGCGATACCCATACCCTGAAAATCGCCGCCGGCATTGAGCGCGTGTTGGAGTGTTGAACCGGGCCGGTTCAAGGTCTGGCGCGCGAGAGGGAGACAAGGCGAAAACGGCTGAAGAAGCGGAGTGCGCAAGTGGGGCATGAGCGTTCTGAAGCCGGCACTCATCATGCGATGTGGCAGACGTTGAACAGGTTCATTAAGAGCCGCGAATAAAACCTCGCAGAGAACCTGAGCCAAGGCGCGCCGACGCAGGCAGTACAAGTCGTACGGCAAGGAGGCGCAACGCAGGATCAGGGGTTTTGTTAGCGGGTCTAAGGAGAACGGTGATGAAAGGCCAATTACCCATGATGGAGCAACTGAAGCTGTTGAACCAGGATTTGCTCGACGCCCAGCCGGATCAGCACGCGCTGTTTCATCTTGGCCGGCAGATGGCTTTGCAGTGCGCGGAGATGGACGCCTGCCTGTTGCAGGGCTTGATGGAGATCCGTTCAGCCCATGTCGGTTTGCAAGCCATCCTGACCGTGCTGCAACGTCGCGACGAACCCTTGCTGTTCAGCAGCGAGGAGGCGGCGGCCTTGCTGGAGCCGGTGCAGCAGCGGCTGAGCCAGGGCTTGAACGTTCTTAACCGCCTGGTTTGAGCCCCGCCGCGGCGATGCGCGCGCAACAGCGCGTCGGGGCCGGCTTTTCGTACTGGTCAGATATTTTTTGACGGCGCGCTTGCGCATACTTGCCTCATCTTGTGCGGCGCCCTGCCGCATAGGGTCTCACGCCGATCCCCCGGTGTTGAGCTGCCTAGTGTCTATTGCAAACCCATTATGTTTGCCTCCCTCTCCCTGCGTGGAGAGGGATATTTTTTTAACCGGAATCCCGCTCCGGCCTGTCGGCACGAGCTGATCGCGCCGTTTGCGAGCCATCTGCTAGGAGAAAGCATGAACTTCAATATGAATGTCGCCCAGTTCCAGCACAAATTGGCCGAAATGGAGGAGGAAAACCTCATGTTGCGTTTGCAGCTGGATGTTTACCGCGATGAGTTGTTCAAAAAGTACGAATCGTTTCTCGATGAGAAGTTGACGTCGGAAATGGACAAAAAACTGAGCCTGGACGTACGCAAGGCGGAGGCGGACATGCGCCAGAAAATGCAGGAAGAAATCAAGCTGTTGAGGGAGGAGTTGCAGCGCCTGCGCTCGCTGGGCAAGACCGAGCCCAAGCTGAACAAGGTGGAAAAGACGGCCGAGGTGCCGACTTTGCTGGCCACGGCCTGAATCTGACTGGGGCGGCCGGCCGGCGGCGGATTCCATATGAGCGGAGTTTTCATGAGAGCATTTTTGCTGTTGTGCTGGTTTTTATTGGCCTTGGGCGCGGCGCAAGCGCAGCCGACGGTGGGCAAGGATTACCTGGTGCTGCCCAAGCCGCATCCGGTGTCCAGCGGCGACAAGATCGAGGTGGCGGAGTTTTTCTCCTATCCCTGTCACTATTGTTACGCTCAGGACGCCGCGATCACGGCCTGGTTGAAGGCTCAGCCCAAGGATGTGAACGTGGTGCGCAAGCATGTGGTGTGGGGCCGGCCGATGGAAGGCTTCGCCCGGGTGTTCGCCACCCTGAACGCCGCGGGTTTGGCCGATCGTTTGCATGTGGCCGCCTTCCGCGCGGTGCAGCACGACAAGATCAATCTGGGCAAGGAGGCTGAGTTTGAGAAATGGCTGCGCCGCCAGCCGGGCGTGGACGCCGCCAAGACCATGGCGGTATACCATTCCTTCGCGGTCAAAGCCCAGGTGGAAGCCGCCGCCAAGTTCACCAAGGATTACCGGATTAGCAGCACGCCCATGCTGGTGGTGGACGGCAAATACGTGCTCGCCGCGGCCCAGCCGGTGCAGACGCGGAAAGTGCTGGACGCGCTGCTGGCCAAGGTGAGGGCGCAAAGAAACGGCCAGGTCTGAATGTTTCGACAAGCGGTTCAATGCCGCATCGCCATGCGCGGCGGGCATTGAGCCGCTTCTTGAGAGCACGCAGCCGCCTTATCGGGCGGCCGCATCGTTTTTGCCCGCAGGTCCAAACGGGGTATGATGGCGGACCGTATCGTTTATAGCGTTTGCACACTCCGCCGCCCATGTCCCAGCATACTTTCTCCCCGGATGGGAACGCCCATCTCAGCCCCAAGGCCTGGTATCAGGCCGCCAGCGAAAAACCCGGCTTCATCCACGACGCGGCCCAGGCGGCGGCGATCGAGGAGCTGGACCTGCTGTGGCATCAGCTGGTGGAGTTCAAGAACAAGCGCAACCGCTTCCTCGGGCGCAGCCTGCGCAGCCCGGACGTGCCCAAAGGCCTGTATTTCTGGGGCGGGGTGGGGCGAGGCAAGAGCTTTCTGATGGACGCCTTCTACGCCTGCGTGCCTTACCGCCGCAAGCGCCGCATTCATTTCCACAATTTCATGGCCGAGGTGCACCGCGAGTTGCGCGCGCTGGCCGGCAGCAAGGACCCCTTGCTGGCCTATGCCGACAAGATCGCCCGCGACACCCGTCTGCTGTGCTTCGATGAATTCCACGTCAGCGACATCGCCGACGCGATGATGTTGGGCCGGTTGCTGTCGGCCTTGTTCGAGCGCGGCGTGGTGCTGGTCACCACCTCCAACTACGCGCCGGACAGCCTCTATCCCAACGGCCTGCAAAGGCAGAACTTCCTGCCCACCATTGAACTGATCAAGCGCGAGCTGAAAGTGCTGAACGTGGATGGCGGCAACGATTACCGGCTGCGCGAGCTGACGCGCGAACCGCTGTTCATGGTGCCGGCGGACGCGGCCAGCGAGGAGAAGATGGAGCAGCTGTTCCAGCGCCTGAGCCACGGCGTGGAGCAGAAAAAACGCGCCATCGAGGTGCTGGGCCGCGAGATTCCGGTCAAGCGCCTGGCCGCCGGGGCGATCTGGTTCGATTTCCTGGCCTTGTGCGACGGCCCGCGCGCGCAGACCGATTACCTGGAAATCGCCACCGAATACCATACCGTCTTCGTCAGCGGCATCCCCAAGATCACCGCGCGCGAGGCGTCCATCGCCCGCCGCTTCACCTGGCTGGTGGACGTGTTCTACGACAACCGCGTCAAGCTGGTGGCCTCCGCCGCCGCCGAGCCGGAACAGCTGTACACCGAGGGGCTGCAGGCCGGCGAATTCTTCCGCACCGCCAGCCGGCTGACCGAGATGCAATCGCGCAGCTATCTGGAGCTGCCGCACCAGTCCGTCGGCCAGACCCACGACCAGCCGCCGGTCGGCGTGGTGCTGTAAACGGCCGCGGACATGGACGCCGCCGGCCTGCTGCAAGCAGTGCGCGCCTGCCGGCTGTGCGCGGACAGCCTGCCGCACGGCCCGCGCCCGGTGCTGCAATGGCATCCGGACGCGCGCATCCTGATCGCCGGCCAGGCGCCGGGGCGGCGCGTGCACGCGTCCGGCCTGCCGTTCGACGACCCCAGCGGCGAGCGGCTGCGCGATTGGCTGGGCGTGGACAAGACGGTGTTTTACGATGAAACCCGCATCGCCATCCTGCCGATGGCCTTCTGTTATCCCGGCACCGGCCCATCCGGCGATCTGCCGCCGCCGCCGCAATGCGCGGCCGCCTGGCGCCGGCCCTTGCTGGCCGGCCTGCCGCATCTGCGATTGACTATTTTGCTGGGGCAGTACGCGCAGCGCTATCACCTGCCGGGCCGCTATCCGCGGCTGACCGAGGCGGTGGAGCGTTGGCGCGAACATTGGCCGGCCTTGCTGCCGCTGCCGCACCCCAGCCCGCGCAATCAGCTGTGGTTCCGCCGTCATCCCTGGTTCGAGGCCGAGCTGCTGCCGGCTTTGCGGCAGCGGGTGGCCGAGGTGCTGGAGCGCGGCTGAGAAGCTGTTTACGATCTGCCGCGCGTCGGCGGGATGAATAGAAAGGGGCGTTGAAACCAAGCTCAAAATGCGCATGTACCACCTGTACATTCCGCTTTTTCGCTCGTTTTCGCCTTGTCTCGCTCTTGCTCGCGAGATCGTAAACACGTTCTAAGCACTATTCACCATCGATGTTTCTCCAAGGAGGCCGCAATGTGGCGACGCTGGATCTGGAACGGCAAGCAATGGTTGTTTGACTGGGGCGTGCGCCAGCAGCGGCGCTGGGCCGGCTTGAGGCCGCGGCGGCTGCGTCTGGAGCAGGGCGAGTTGAGCTGGCTGGAGCGTCCGGCGCCGGCCGGCGCGCCTACGGTGCTGATGCTGCACGGCTTCGGCGCGGAGAAAGACCATTGGACGATGCTGGCGCGCTGCCTGCCCAAGACCTTCCGTTTGATCCTGCCGGACTTGCCCGGCCACGGCGACAGCATGTCCGGCCTGGACATCAGCTACCGGGTGGAGGCGCAGGCGGACCGGCTGCGCGTTTTCCTGGAGGCCTGGGGCGTGGAGAGCGTCCATCTGATCGGCAATTCCATGGGCGGCGCCATCGCCGCCAACTTCGCCGCGCGCTATCCGCAGTCGGTGGTCAGCCTGACCCTGCTCAACGCCGCCGGCGCCGGCGTCAGCGCCAGTGAAATGGCCGAGTCGTGGCAGCGCAGCGGGGACAACCCGATGCTGGACATGACGAGCGCGGACGGGGTGAGGGCGATGCTGGACTGGGCGATGTACCGGCCGCCGCCGGTGCCCGGCTTCGCCATCGAGGTGACGGCGGCGCGCAAGGCGGAACGCGCCGAGGTGGAGCGCAGGATTTTCGACGATCTGTTCGACAGCGTGGATCAGCGGCCGGTGCTGGCGAGCATCCAGGCGCCGACCTTGATCGTCTGGGGCCGTGAGGACCGCATCCTGCACGTGGAGGACGCGGACTGCTTCGCCGCCGCCATCGCCGGCAGCGAAAAGCAGGTGCTGGAGCAGGTGGGCCATCTGCCGATGATGGAACAGCCGCGCCGGGTGGCGGAGCTCTGGCTGGATTTTGCGCGGCGGCGGGCTGGGTAATGGCGGGGCGGACCTCGGAGCCGTCCCCCGAGGCGGCTTTTAGATTGATTTGAGAATGTTTTCCTCTTCAGAATCACTCCATTAATCTGGATTTGCCAATCGATTTGCATTCTATTTTGGCTAAATAATTCATTTTAATTTTTGAGAGATTATGAAGTTTCAACACTTGGCGATCAGTGCCGCGCTGATTTTGGGCAGCGCCCATGCCATGGCTGCGGATGCCTATACGTTTGAGTTGGTCAATAACGGCTCCTGTCCAATTCAATACACGCTAAGCGGAGAGGGGCCGCAAACGCCGGTGGAGCCAGGCAATAAAATCCTCAAAACGATAAGCAATGACAGTGTGGCGATTTATCCGGGTTTCAACCTCTCCACCGGCAGGTGTCACACCGATCAAACTCTGGAATTGGACATGGTTGGCGAAGGTGCGGCTCAATTGCTGAGTTCCAACTGGGAGGGGACCAGCAGGCCATTGCTGATCAAGGGTAATCTTGGGGTGATGACTTTTCTGTTTGACAAAGAAGTCAAGCAGGGCAGCAGTAGCGCTATTGGTGTGATCAATCGCAGCTTTAATCAGAAGAATGGCAATACCCGCCATGTGAAAATCGAGGTGGCGGCGCCGGCACGCTGATGTCTTTGCCAATGGCGCGGCTTGCCTGTCGCGTTGAGCCTTGCGCAAGCAAGGCTTTTTTGCATTGCGGCCATAAAACAAAAGCCACTCGGCACGTGGTGTCGGGCGGCTTTGGGCTCTGCGAAACAAGAGGATGCTTAAGTGCATTTAGCGGGTTTCGCGTGGTTTCGTATTAGCTTGCCAGGGCGGTTCCGAGTGCGCTTGATGCTCAAAGAGTAGGGCTGGTTTGCGCCTGCACTACCACGGTCTGATCTCCGCGCAGCAAGGCCAGGCCGCAGGCGATCACCACCACCTGGGTGCCGATCAGGCTGGCGAAGCCCATGGCGAAGCCGCCGCCGCTGTCTCCGCTCAGGCTGATCAGCCAGCCCATCAACACCGGCATGAGGCCGGCCGTCAGTCCGCCTACGCCATTGGTGATGCCGAAGGCGCAGGCCACGTGCTCGGCCCGCGAGTAGTACTGGACGGTGCTGGGAATGGCCGGGCTTTGCAGTCCCCAGCACAGCCCGGCGGCGGTCAGGCAATAGGCGGCGGTGTAGCGGTCCGCGCTGTTGATGGCCAGCAGTACCGCCAGCGCCACGCCCATACTGGCGAAGACGAAGATCAAAGGCACGCGGCGGCGCGGGGTCAGGTCCAGCAGCAGGCCGCCCAGCAGCACGCCCAGCACCACCGCGTATTGCGGCAGCGAGGCCAGCCAGCCCATTTCACGCAGGGAGAAGCCCCGGGCCTGCTGCAAATAGGCCGGCAGCCAGTTGCTGCTGCCCCATAGATAGGCGAGAAAAGCGGCGGTGAGCAGGGTCATGGTCAGGATGTGGCGGGTGTGGAAGGCCCCCCGGAACAGATCGGCCACGGTGGCGAGCGCGGCGCGCGGGGACTCCGGCCGCGGCAAGGCGGCGTAAGAGAGGGGCATGCGCACGAAAGCCAGCACCAGCGGCACGCCCAGCAGCACATTGAGCAGACCCAGCAGGTGGAAGGACGATTCCCAATCCAGCAGCGCCACGGTGTAGCCGATCAGCGGATAGCCGACGGCCAGCCCGAGGCCGGTGCCCATATTGAACAGGGCGTTGGGCTTGCCGCTTTCCCCGCTGTCGAAGTGGGCCTTGATATAGGAGGAGCCCAGCGCGAACAGCGGCCCTTCGGCGAAGCCGAGCAGCGCGCGCGACGTCAGCAACATGCCGTAGCTGTTGAACCAGGGTGAAACAAAGGTGATCAGCCCCCAAAGGCACAGCCCGTAGATCAGGCTGCGGCGCACGCCGAACAAAGCGGCGCAAAATGGGGTGAACAGGATGGCGGACAGGCCGTAACCGGCCATGAAGGCGGTGGCCAGCAGCCCTTGCGCGCCGCGATCGTGCACGGTGATGCCCAGGTGGCGCAGAAAGTCGTTCTGGGTGATCAGCACCGCGATATTGATCCGGTCGACGTAGGAAATGGCGACCACCAGGAACAGCGTGGCCACGCCCAGCCAGCGTTGATTGCGTGTGTTCATTGCTCTTTCTCCTATTGCGTGGGGCGGTCTTGTCGCCGCTCGAGGCGCGCCGGCAGCGGGCGCAAAGGCTCCCCGCCGGCCCGCTTGGGGCCGGTTGTGGTGAAGGGGGAGACCGTCGCGCCCATCGCGGGCGCGCGTTTAGAGATCCAGGACCAGCTGCCGGCTCTTGCAGCCGGAGACGCAGATCATCATGGTGTTGCCGGCCTGGCGTTCGGCCGGGCTCAGCACCGAGTCGCGGTGCTCCGGCTCGCCGTCCAGCACCCGGGTTTCGCAAGCGCCGCAAATGCCTTCCCGGCAGCTGCAGTCCACCTTGACGCCGTGGGCCAGCAAGGCGTCGAGCAGGGATTGGCCGGCGGCCACATTGAGCTTGCGCCCGCTTTGGGCCAGCACCACTTCGTAGGGCGCGCGCTCGGCGGCGTCGGCCTGCGCGGCGGGCTTGGCGGCGAAGCGTTCGATGTGGACATGGGGCAGGGCCAGGTCCGCGCATATTTGCTCAAAGCTGTCCAGCATGGGGCCGGGGCCGCAGCAATAGAAATGGCTGTCGGCGGGGAAGCGCTCCAGAAAGCCGGCGAGCTTGGGCGGGCAGCCGGCTTCGGCGTCGATATGCCAGTCTATCGGCTGGCCGCCGCGGGCGATGTCGTCGGCCAGGGCCGCCTGTTCGCGGGTGCGGGCGCAGTAGAGCAGGCTGACCGGCCGGCCCAGTTCGCGCATCCGCGCGTACATGCTGTAGATGGGGGTGATGCCGATGCCGCCGGCGATCAGCACGGTTTGGCCGGCGCTTTCTTCCAGCCGGAAATGATTGCGGGGCGCGGAAGCCGGCAGTTCCGCGCCGACGCGCAGCTGCTGATGGATGTAGAGAGAGCCGCCGCGGCTGGCGCGGTCCAGCTGGACGGCCACCACGTAGGCGCGCGGCGCGCAGCGCGGCGTGACCAGCGAGTAGCTGCGCGCCATGCCGTTGGGCAGGTGCAGATCGATGTGGGCGCCGGCCTCGGCTTGCGGCAGCGGGCCGCCGTCCGGCCGGGCCAGCTCCAGGCTGAGCACGCCGTCGGCTTCGCGACGCATCGCCTCCAGGCGCAGGGTGAGCAGGGTTTGAGTCATGGCGGGATCTCGTTGCGGGCGCGGAGCGGCATGGCCGCTCCGACGCGGGGTTCAGCCTTGAGCGGCGGCCATTTGTTCGGCGGCGAGGCGGCGCAGATAGCGGCGCTGACGCACGATGCCCATATCGTGCTGGTACAGGAACTCCCGGTCCCAGGCGTCCAGCTCCATGTTTTCCAAGGCTACACGGTCTTGTTCCAGCACCTGCCAGTGGCGCGCCTCCAGCCGGTTTTTATACAGAAAGCGCCAGGTGTCGCGCTGCCAGCCGCTGACCTTGCGGCAGCGCCAGAACACCACGGCGCACAGTTCGCGGCTGATCGGGGTGTACATGCCGATGATGGTGAAGTTGCCGCCGGGGCCGCCGGTCTTGGGATAGGGGATTTCCAGCCGGTGCCACATCGCCGTGCCGTCGTCTATGAGTTCGGTCCAGTCGAAGTTGACGTTCTTTTGGCCGGTTTTTTCAAAGACGAAGCCTTGCTCCAGGTCCCGGATGGCGAATTCGGCCTGGCTGGCGCCCTCGGACATGGTGTGGGATTGCTTGTGCAGGAAGGCGCCGTGCATCGGGTCCATCACATTGTCGGCCACGTAGCGGTAGTCGTTGCCCCATTCCACATAGCAGGGAAAGTGGCTCCATTCGTCGGAGTTCAGATACTCCGGCAGCCGCAGCGGAGGCGGCGCGGCCACCTCTTGGCTGGCGTTGTAGATGAAGATCATGCCGGCCTGCTCCTCCACGTGAAAAGCGCGAGCGGCCTTGGCGCCTTCCAGCTTGCAGCCGGGGCTGCCCGGCACCCGGGTGACGGTGCCGCGGCAGTCCACCTCCACGCCGTGATAGGCGCAGCCCAGGCGGTCTCCCAGCACAAAGCCCATGGACAGCGGCGCGCCGCGGTGCGGGCAGTGGTCTTCCAGGCAGTGGACCTTGCCGTTGGCCGGCTCGCGCCACAGCGCCAGCTTGTATCCGAGGCGGCGCAGGCTGACGGCGCGGTCGCCGACGAAGCGGGACGGACAGACCATGTGCCAGCGGTCTTTGAGGCCCTTGGCCAGATAGGCGTCGATTTGTTCCATGCTGAAATCGCTCATGATGTTCTCCTCGATGGGTTTATTGAGCCAGGCGCGCCATTTCGGCGCGGAACAGCGCTTCGTTCCAGCTGCCGCCGTTGGGCGCGGATGGGCCGTGCTGGTTCAGGTGGGCAAGCAAGGCGTTCAGATCGTGGATTTCCTGCGCGTAAGCGCGCTCCAGGGCGTCGCCCAGCAGATCTTCGTAAGGCGTGGGGGCGGTTTGCTGCGCCTGGCGGGGCTCCAGGTAGCGGGACGGGATGACTCGGCTCATGGGGTTCTCCTTGGGACGGGGGGCGGTTTAGCGGTCGGTTTCGCCGGTTTTGTCGGTGAGAAAGCCCCGGCGCGGCGTCTCTGCGTGTTTGGGGCGGCGGGTGTGGCCGTCCAGGCCGCCGGTCACCGCCCATTCCGCGAAGCGTTCCGGCCCGGGCTCGAAGTCGCGCGGCTGCCAGGCTTCGGTCAGTTCGTCTTCGTCGCTGTAGTACTCGACCAGGCCACCGGCCGGGTTCTCGAAGTACCAGAAGTAGGCCGAGGAGATGGGGTGGCGGCCCGGGCCCAGTTCGGTTTTCCAGCCGAGCCGGTCCATGGCCAGGCCGCCGCCTATCACTTCGTGTATGTCGCGCACGGCGAAGGCCACGTGGTTGAGGCCTTTCTTGCCGCTGGGCAATTGCAGCAGGAATAGGTCATGGTGGCCGCCGCGCGGCGCGCAGCGCAGGAAGCTGCCGCGTTGCGGGTATTGGTCGGACAGGGCGAAGCCCAGCCGGTCGCAGTAAAAGCGCACCATGGCTTCGCGCTGGTCGACGAAGAGCACCACATGACCCACTTCTATCGGTTGGGCGCGTTCGTAAACCGGGGCGCGCTGATCCACGCGCGGCCGTTCGCTCCAGCTGTTGAAGCGGGCGCAGTCCAGTTGCAGCGGGCGCTTGCGGCTGACTTGCAGCGCGATGCTCAGGCCGCAAGGGTCCTGGCAGCGCAGCCGTTCCGCTTCGCGCCGGAAGCCGGGCAGATTGCGCAACTGCGCGGCGTATTGATCCAGATCGCCGGCGCTTTCCACGCCCCAGACCACTTCCACCAAGGTGGGCCCTTCCTCCAGGCCGGCGGGCAGTCCGGGCAGGTCCGGGTGGGAGACGCGCACCACGCAGTCGTTGAGGCTGCGGAACTCCAGTTGCTGATCGCTTTCCCGCTCCAGGCGCAGCCCCCAATCCAGGAAAAAGCGTTTGCAGGCGGCCAGATCGGCCGCGCGATAATTCACTTCGTCTATGCCAAGCACCGCCATGGCGGATCCTCCTCTTGTTGTGAAGCCGGTGGAATGCGGTTTGGAGCCGCTGGCAAAACCGCGTAGAGAGCCTGAGCCCAGCTAGGGGTTTTGTGAGCGGACTCTTAGTTGGTCCAGGGCAGCGGTTCCGGATTCAGCCCCCAGTACACGCCTTTCTGCTCCATGTATTGCAAGATGCCGTGCCGGCCTTTTTCGCGGCCCAGCCCGCTGTCGCGCCAGCCGCCGAAAGGGGTGGCCGCCGAGAACTGCTTGTAGGTGTTGATCCATACGGTGCCGGCCTGCAGCGCGCGCGCCAGGCGCCAGGCGCGCTGCGCGTCGCGGGTCCAGACGCCGGCCGCCAGCGCGTAGACGCTGTCGTTGGCCTGGGCGATCAGATCGGCCTCGTCGTCGAAGGGCAGCGCCGCCAGCACCGGGCCGAAGACTTCGTCCCGGCATAGCCGCGCCTGGTTGTCCAGGCCGTCGACAATGGTGGGCGGGTAGTAATGGCCGCGATCAAACAGGGCGCCGCGCGGACGCTCGCCGCCGCAGAGCAGGCGGCCGCCGTCTTCCAGCGCGCGCGCCACATGGGCTTCCACCTGTTCGCGGTGGGCGGCGCTGATCAGCGGTCCCATCTGGGTGAGGGGGTCGGCCGGGTCGCCCAGGCGCAAGCGCCGGGCGCCGGCCGACAGCCGGGCGATGAAGTCGGCGTACAGCGGGCGGGCGATGAAGAGCCGGGAGCCGGCGACGCAGGATTCGCCGGAGGAGCTGAAGATGCCGTAGAGCACGCCGGCCACGGCGTGGTCGAGGTCGGCGTCGGCAAACACGATGGTCGGAGACTTGCCGCCCAGTTCCAGCGAGACCGGCATCAGTTTTTGCGCCGCCAGCGCGGCGATGTGGCGGCCGGTGGCGGTGCCGCCGGTAAAGGCCACGCGCCGCACCAGCGGGTGACGCACGATGGCGTCGCCGATCAGCGAGCCCTTGCCGGGCAGCACGCTGAGCAGGCCCTTGGGCAGGCCGGCCTGTTCGCAGATCCTGGCCAGCTCCAGCGCCAGCAGCGGCGTGGCCTCGGCCGGTTTCAGCACCACGGCGTTGCCGGCGGCCAGGGCCGGAGCCAGTTTTTGCGCCTCGCTGGCGATGGGGGAGTTCCAGGGGGTGATGGCGGCCACCACGCCCATGGGCTCGTGCAGGCTCAGGCTCAGATAATCGCCGCGCGAGGGGGTGACGCTGTCTTCCAGCGTTTCGCAGGCGGCGGCGAAGAATTGAAAGGTGTCGGCGGCGCTGGCCACCAAGGCGCGGGTTTCCCGGATCGGTTTGCCGTTGTCCAGCCTTTGCAACTGGGCCAGTTCTTCGGCGCGCGCGCGGATGCCTTCGGCCACGCGGTAGAGCACCCGCGCGCGTTGGTGCGGCTTCCACTGCGGCCAGCCGCTGGCGTCGAAGGCGCGTTGCGCGCCCTGGACGGCGTCTTCCACATCGTCCAGGCTGGCGGCGTGCAGACAGGCCACGGCTTCGTCGGTGGCGGGGTAGCGGCTGTGATAGAGATCGCCGCGGCCTGGCCGCCACGCGCCGGCAATGCAAATGGGCAGGGGGGAGGAGAGTGTGCTCATGATGGCTCCTAGATGGCGATGGCCCGGACATGGTTGAGCAAGGCTCGGACCACGCTGTAAACCGTGAGGGCAGAGGTTTTCGGATTGCCGGGCAGCGCTTGGCCTTGCAGGCTGAGACTGAGCTCGCCGAAGCCGCCGCGGGCGTCTATGCAATGCTGGTTGCCGTGGGCGGCCGGGTCGGCGTAGAGCCGGACCTGCACCCGGTCCAGGCCCAGGCTGGCCAGCGCCACGGTGGCGGCGACGTTGGCGTTCTTGGGAAAACGCCGCGCCGCTTCCCGCGCGCTGCCGGAGAAGATCAATTGTGCCTGGCTCAGGGCCGCCAGATCCCAATCCCGTTCCGCCGGCGTGCCGCGCCAGGCCAGCGGCGGCTTGCGGCCGGTGTAGCTCACCTGTTCCAGCTCCCCCAGACGAGCGGCGGCCAGCGCGTCGATGGCGCCGACGGCGCCGGAGAGCAGGCGCGCTTGCGCGCCGCCGCGCCGGGCCGCCTGTTCCAGCCGTTCCGCCAAGCCGTCTTCGGTCAGCGCGCCGGCGGAGACGATCAGGCAGTCGATGCCGCGCTCCAGCGCCGGCAGCACGTGTTGGGCGACGGCGGCGTGGCCGGCGCATTCCACCAGCAGATCCGGCGCGGGCGCGTCCGGGTCCAGCGCGCGCCGCGGCCTTGCCTGCGGGGCGAGGCGGGCCAGGGTGTCGCGGACGCGGGCGTCGTCCGGCGCGGGCACTAGCACCTGGCCGACGCGCAGGGCCGGCTCCGCCGCGATCCCTTCCAGCACGCCGGCGCCGACGGCGCCGCAGCCCACCAGGGCGATGTCCAGCACGGGTTTGGGAGGAGAGCGGTCCATGGGCTCAGTCCTGTTGCTTGGTGGGCGGGCCGGCGAAGACGCTTTTGAAGCGGCCTATCGCCAGCATGTCGATTTCCAGCAGGAAGGGGCCGCTGTGCTCCAGCGCCGCGGTCAGCGCCTGATCCAGCTCCTCCAGCCGGCTGACCTTGCGGTGCGGCAGCCGCAGCGAGGCGCACAGCTGGGCGTAGTCCGGGGTGTGCAGGTCCACATAGCAGCGGCGGCCGCCGTAGTGGGCGTCCTGGATGTTCTTGATCACGCCGTAGCCCTGGTCGTTCATCAGAATCATCACCAGATCCGCCTGCTCCTGAACCGCGGTGGCCAGCTCGCCCAGATTGAGGATGAAGCCGCCGTCGCCGGCCAGGCCCAGGGTTTTGCGGCCGCTGCCGTAGGCGGCCGCGCCGATGGCGGCGCCTATGCTCATCGCCAGCCCCTGGCCGATGCCGCCGCCCAGCGCGTGGACGCCGGCGGTGGCGGAGAACAGCCGCAGCTGGCGGTTGCCCCAGGTGCTGTTGGAGACGGTGACGTCGCGCACCCAGTTGAAGTCGCGGCCGATGCGGGCTTGCAAGGTTTCCACCAGGCGGCGATAGGGGCCCAGCCCGTCCAGCAGCGCGTCCACGGCGGCCTGGCGCGCGCGCCACAGATCGGCGGGCAGGGCCGGGTCCACGCGCATCCGGCCTTCCAGCCGGTTAGCCAGCCCGTCCAGCGCCAACGCGGCGTCGCCGCAGACGAAGACGTCGTCGACGTAGCCGCGGCCTTCCGCCGCGGGGTCCGCGTCGATGCGGTACAAGGGGCGCGGCAGTTTGAGCTGGTATTTCAGGGTTTCATTGCCGCGCAGGCGGGAGCCGACCACCAGCATGGCGTCGCAGCTTTGATAGAGGGCCTCCACCGGCGGGTGCAGGTTGTAAGCGCCCAGGCTGCGTTCATCGTCTTCCGGCACGATGCCGCGCCCCTGGGTGCTGCTGACCACGCCAAAACCCAGGCGCAGCAAGCGCTGAGCCGCGTCGGCCGCGCCGCGCGCGCCGCCGCCCAGCCACAGCAGCGGCCGGCGCGCCGCGGCCAGCCGGTCCGCCAGCGCGTCGAGTGCGGCCTCGGACGGGACGGCGATCAAGGGCGGCAGCGGTGCGAGATCGGCCGGCAGCGGGATGCGCTCGGCCTGGATGTCGATGGGGATTTCTATGCTGACCGGTCCGCAGGGCGCGCTCAGCGCGGCGCGCGCCGCCTGTTTGAACACGCCGACCGCGGTTTGCGCGTTGCGCACGCGGAAGGCGGCCTTGGACACGGCGCGCAGCATGCCGAGCTGCTCGGGCGCTTCATGGATGTAGGCCAGCTCCTGGTCCAGATAGGGCGTTTCGATCTGGCCGGTGATGTGCAGCAGCGGCGTGCCGGCGGTCAGCGCCTCCACCATGCCGCCGGCGGCGTTGCCGGCGGCGGTGCCGGTGCTGGTCAGGCAGACGCCCAGCCGCCCGGTGGTGCGGGCGCAGGCGTCGGCCATATTGGCGGCGCCGGCCTCTCCGCGCGCCGGCACGAAACGGATGCGGCCGCGTTGGTTCAGCGCGTCGAGTATGGGCATATTGTGGATGGAGATCACCCCGAAGGCGGCTTTGACGCCGCAGTTTTCGAGGAAGATCGCCAGCGCTTCGCCGACGGTGACAGTGTGTTTATCGGGCATGACGCGACAGGCCTCCAGAGATGTCGAGATGGCTTCCCGTGGTGTAGGAAGAGAGCGGGGATGCGAGGAAGAACACGGCTTGGGCGGCCTCTTGCGGCAGGCCCAGCCGGCCGAGCGGAATCTGTTTGCGCGCGGCGAGCGCGGCGCTCCATTGGTCCCAGTCTTGTGTTGGGTCCTCGCGCTCGGCGAAGCGCCGCCGCCATTGTCCGGAGTCGACCAGGCCGATCAGGATGCCGTTGACGCGCACGCCGCGCGGGGCGAACTCGGTGGCCAGCGAGCGAACCAGATTGAGCACGCCGGCGCGGGCGGCGGAGGTGGCGACCATATGCGGTTCCGGCTGCAGGGCCAGCAGGGAGTTGACGCAGACGATGGCGGCCGGCGCGCGGCGCTCCAGCTGCGGCAGGAAGCCGCGGGTGGGATGGATCACCGACAGGAATTTCAGCCGCAGCTCGTCCAGCCAGTCTTCATCGCTGGTGTCGGCGAAGGTGGACACGCGGCCCTGGCCGGCGTTGTTGACCAGGATGGACGCCGGGCCCAGCTCGGCCTCCGTTTCCGCGGCGAAGGCGTTGACCGCTTCGCGGTCGAGCACGTCGCAGGCGCGGGCCAGCAGCCGGGCGGCGGGGAAGCGTTGCCGCAGCAGGGCTTCGGCCTGAGCCAGCCGGGCGGGATCGCGGCCGCAAAAAGCCACCGCGGCGCCGGCGGCGAGAAATTGTTCGACGCAGGCGAGGCCGATGCCGGAGGAGCCGCCGGTGACGACGGCGACGGACTGATCAAGATCGCAAAAGCTCATCGGAGGCTCCGTTCACAGGTGAATGACTTTGCCCATGCCGCCGCCGGCGTGGCCCAGCGCGCGGGACAGCTCGGCGGCGGCGGCGCGGACGTGGCCGGCCAGCGCATCGGCTTGGCCGGGCTCCAGCCTGGGCATGGGGAGGGTGGCGCCGATGGCGGCGATGATGGCGCCGCCGTGGTTGCGCACCGGGGCCGCCACGGTGGAGATATTGGTTTCGAAGAAGCCTTCGCCCACCAGGCAGGAGCGCTCCCGGTCTTGCTGCAGCAGGTGGAACAGCTCCAGCGTGTTGCGCGGGGTCTGGCTGGAGTGGATGTCCAGATGCTCTTCCGGATACAGCTCGCGCAGTTTCTCCAGCGGCAGCTCCGACAGCAGGATGCGGCCGAACACGGTGGCGTGAGCGGGCAGCCGGGCGCCGATATTGATGTTGGAGGCGATCCAGGACGGCGGGTTGACCTTGGCGACGTAGACGATGGAGCGTCCGTCGCGCACCACCAGGCTGCAGGCGTGGCCGATCCGGTCGCGCAGCCGGCCCAGCACCGGCAGGCCCAGTTCGGTCAGCTCCAGCGAGGACAGGTATTCGAAGCCCAGGCGCAGCACGGCGATGCCCAGCCGATAGTCGCGGCCGCCTTCCGCGCGTTCGATGAAGCCCAGCTGTTCCAGCGTGGCCAGCATGCGGAACACGGTGGAGCGCGGCAGCGCCAGCCGGCGCGCCAGCTCCGGCGCGCTCAGCGTGGGCTCGCCGCGGCTGAATTCGCCCAGCAGGCGCAGGCCGCGCTCCAGGGCCGGCACGGTATAGCGGGCGGCCGCGTCGTTGAGGTTCTGCTCATCCATGATGGGCTTCCTTGGTGTGGGGGTGGGACGGGGCGAGAGCGGCGCTGAGCAAGTCGGCGAGCGCCGCCGGCGCCTCCACGTGACAGGCGTGGCCGCAGCCGGGAATCAGATGGAAGGGCGCGTTGAAGGCGGCGGCGACGGCCTGGCAATCCGCCGGCGGCGTGGCCAGATCGCGCTCGCCGCAGAACACCGTTACCGGCAGCGGCGACGGCGCGTAGCGGGCGATGTCGTCGCCAGTCAGCAGTTCGACGGCTTGGCCGTAGCCGTCCTCCTTGAGTTGGGCCATATTCCAGCGCACCCAGGCGCGCGCGGCGGCGTCGGCGGAGGCGGAGAGCAGCCTGGCCGGCGCCTGGTCCGCCACTTGGGCCAGGCCCTGGGCGTGCAGCGCGCGCAGCCGTTCGCCGCGGATGCGCGCGCCGTCGGCGCGCCGATCGGCCGCGCCGTAGCCTTGGGCCGGCGAGACCAGCAGCAGCCGTTCCAGCCGCTGCGGATGCCGGCGCGCATGGGCGGCGGCCATCAGTCCGCCCAGGGAATGGCCGACCAGCGCGCAGCGGGTGACGCCGGCGGCTTTGAGAAAGCCTTCCAGCGCCTGCGCGTAGTCGTCGGCCTTGGGGCGGGCCTGCGGCAAGGGGCTGGTGTCGCCGTAGCCGGGGGCGTCCCAGGCCAGCACGCGGGCGCGGGGGGCTAGCGCGGCGGCCACCTCCATCCAGCTGGCCGAAGTGGAGCCTATGCCGTGCAGCAGCACGATGGTGGCGTCGCCGGCGCCGCATTCGCGGTAAGCGACGACGCGGTCGTTCACCTGGAGCCGGCGTTCCGGAAAACATTGGCGCAAGCGTCGGCGCAGTTTGAGGAGCAGGGTTTCATCGGCGTTAGCGGGCAGGTCCAGTGCGCTCATGGCGGTTTTCCTTCAGTGCATGACGAAACCGCCGTTGACCGCCAGCAATTGGCCGGTGACGAAGCGGGACAGGTCGGATAGACAGAACAGTACGGCGCCGCAGACGTCGTCCGGGGTTTGCGGCCGTTCCAGCGCGCGTTGCGCCACATAGTGGCGGTGGCGCTCGGCCGCCACCTGCTCGGTGGCCTCGCCCAGGGTCAGCCCGGGCGCGACGGCGTTGACAGTGATGCCGGCCGGCCCCAGTTCGCGGGCCAGGCTGCGGCTCATGGCGATGACCGCGCCCTTGCTGGCGGCGTAGGCCAGCAGCCGCGGCGCGCCCCACAAGGCGGTGTCGGAAGCGAGGTTGACCACCGCGCCGCGCCCGGACGCGCCCAGCGCCTGGGAGCAGGCCATGGTCATCAGCCAGACGCCGCGCACGTTCACCGCCATCACCCGGTCCCAGCACTCAATATCCAGCTCGGCGGCGGAGACGCCGCCGGAATCGGTGACCGCGCCGTTGTTGACCAGGCCGTCCAAGCCGCCCAGGCGCTGGACGGCGTCCTCGGCGCAGCGGCGGATGGCGTCCGGGTCGGCCAGATCCAGCGGCAGCGCCCAGGCTTGATGCCCGGCCGCGCGCAGTCGTTCGGCCTGGGCCTGCGCCTGTTCATGGCGCAGGTCCGCTATCGCCACCGCGGCGCCTTCGCGCGCCGCGCTCTCGGCGAAGGCGAGCCCCAGGCCGCGCGCGCCGCCGGTAATCAGAATGCGTCTGTCCTTGAGGTTGTCCGGCATGAAATCTCCTTGATAGGGTTGGCGTGGGCGCGAGGCCGTTTGCGGATTAGAAATGCCATTCCAGATTCAGACTGGGCGTATTGGTGTCGATGCCGGGACCGCCGCTGTTGCCGTAGGTGTTGCGGCGCAGCTCGTAACCCAGGCCAAGCCAGAGCGCGTTCTTGGCCTTGAAGGCCAGCAGGCCGATATCGGCCATCAGCGAGGGGCGGATCAGGTATTCGGCGGCGGTGTCCCGGTTCTGGTAATCCTTGCCCTTTTTGGCGTTGTAAAAGGCGTAACCCTGGAATTTCAGCGGCAGCCCGGCCCACTGGAAAGGCAGACCCCAGGCCAGTTCCAGGCGCGGAAAGGGATCGAAGGCGACGCTATTGCTGTTGCCCGCCTGGCGGCAGGGGTTCAGGCCGCATTCGCCCCATTCCCGCGCGTAGAGCAGGGCCAGATTGAGGTAGCCGGGCACGTCGAACTGCGCGGTGGGGCCGATGACCAGCATGCGTTTGGCCGGGGAAAAGGCGGAGTTCTTGGTTTCCACGTCGAAGCCGGCTTGCAGCGAGAAGTCGCGGATCGGGCCGAAGTCGGCGGTGCTGCCGCTGAGCTTTTTCCATTGCAGCTGATGGCGGTAGGCGAGATAGAACTCGGTGGCGCCGTTGTCCGCGCCGGAGCTGGACGGGTCGGCGCCGTTGGAGCGCAGGTAATCCAGCACGAAGAAATTGCTGCCTAAGCGATAGGCGGAACTGTGGTTGAGGGTGAGGATTTGTTTGCGGATGTCCCGGTTGTTGCCGGGCTCCTGATAGGCGTTGCCGAAGCGGTAGCCGATGAAGGTGTCGGACCAGTCCGCGGCGTAGGCGGGCGCGGACAGGGCCAGGCAGAGCGCGGCCAGCGTCCGGGGGCGTCGGATGCGGGACGGTCGAGTACAGGGCAAGCGGATAGGGGGCATTGCTGTTTCTCCTCATAAACCTGGTCGTCATTGAATGCGCCGGTTTTTATTTTTGTTCCACCTATAAAACAAGGATTTATTTGTGGAACATGATCGACTTTATGAGGTGAAAACCGAGCAAAATATTAGGGTTTTCCCTAATGTTTGGCCTGGGTTCGGCTTGCCTAGGCTATAGAAGATTTCATTAATGAAATCATGTTTCATAGACGGAACAAATGGGACGCCCAGCGCCGCGCCCTGCGTTCCGGTTTCGACATTCCAGCCTGCGAGCAGGCTGCCCGCCGTTGAAAGACCTCCATGAACAATGATCGTTTGAATGAATTGGTGCGGGAGGCTCTGCCTTCCTTGGCCAGGCCGGCCGGCAAGAGCTTTGCCGAGTGGATGGCGTCGCGTTGCGTGTTGCGCTCCACCCGCCGTTACGACTGGGACGCCTTGAAGTTTCAGGCGGATTTCAAGCCGGAGTACGGCCGCGCGCAGATGCGCTATGTCGGCACCGGCGCCACCGGGGTGGCCGCCGACGGCAATACCGTGCCGGCGGTGCACTTCACTTTTTCCACGATGAAGATTCCGCCCGGCCATATCGGCCCCCTGCATCTGCACACCGACGCGGAGGAGATCTTCTTTGTGTTGCAAGGCACGGTGAAGCTGTTTTGCGAATCTTTGGAAGGGGAGCGTTGGGAGGCGGTCGTCGGCCCGCGGGATCTGATCTCGATTCCGCCGGGGATCTACCGCGGCGAAGAGAATGTGGGCGACGACGACGCTTTGCTCTGTGTGATGGTGGGATCGCCGCGGCCGATGACGCCGACTTACCGGCCGGACGACCCCTTATCCAGGATCAAGCGCTGATGGCTTGTCGCTGACACGTTGCGCTCAAAACAAAAGCCGCCCGGCGCATGGCGCCGGGCGGCTTTTGGCACTGCGAAGCAAGAGGGCGCTTAGGCGCGCTTCTTGAATTCGTTGGTGCGGGTGTCGATTTCGATCTTTTCGCCGGTGTTGACGAAGGCCGGAACCTGAACTTCGAAGGTGGTGCCCACCAGGCGAGCCGGCTTCAGCACTTTGCCGGAGGTGTCGCCGCGCACGGCCGGTTCGGTGTATTCCACTTCGCGGATCACGGTGGTCGGCAGTTCAACCGAGATGGCTTTGCCGTCGTAGAAGGTCACTTGGCACACTTCTTCCATGCCGTCGACGATGAAGTTCAGCGTGTCGCCCAGGTTGTCGGCTTCCACTTCGTACTGGTTGAATTCGGTGTCCATGAACACGTACATCGGATCGGCGAAGTAGGAGTAGGTGCAGTCCTTGCGGTCCAGCACGATGACGTCGAACTTGTCGTCGGCGCGGTATACGGCTTCGCTGCCGGCGCCGGTCAACAGGTTCTTCATCTTCATTTTCACAACGGAGGCGTTGCGGCCGGATTTGCTGAATTCAGCCTTCTGCACGACCATCGGGTCGCTGCCTACCATGAATACGTTGCCGGCGCGGAGTTCTTGTGCGGTTTTCATTACTAAAAGTCCCAAACTCTTGATTGAAGTCGGAAAAAAAGGTTTCCGAAAAACGGCGTATTCTAGCCGATTTCCTGGACAAAGTGCAGCAGTCTGTCGCCCAGATCGCCGTCCGCCAGCAATTTTTCCGGCCAGGCGGCGGCATGCTCGCGCCAGGCGGGCAGCCAGGCGGCCAGTTCCGTCCACGCGGCGGCCATGTCGGCGCCGTGGTTCCAGGCATGGCTGGCGGCGCTCAGCGCCTGCGCCGCGCCGGCGGGCAGCGCCGCGCCGTACTGTGACAAAAAGGCATCAAGCTTGGCCAGATGGGCGGCGTCGTCCTGCGGGTAGATGTGCCACAGAAACGGCCGGCCGGCCCATTGCGCGCGCACGAAGCTGTCTTCGCCGCGCACCAGATTGAGGTCGCAGGACCACAGCAGCAGGTCGTAGCTGTCCTGGTCGGTCATCGGCAGCACCTTGACCGTCAGCTGGCCCTGGCGCGCCAGCATGCCGGCGCGCAAGGGGTAGCCGAAGACGCGGGCGGCGTCCGGCAGCGCCTTGCCTTCCGGCAGCAGGCAGGTGACCGGACGCTCGCCCAGCGCCCAGGCGGCCAGCAGGCTGGTGACCGCCGGGTTTTCATAGGCGAACAGGCTGACCCGCCACTCGTCCGCGGCCGGCTCGGGCAGTTCCAGCAACTGCCAGTAGGCGCGGCGGGCCAGCGCGTCGTCCTGCCATTGGCGGCGGACGTCGAGCAGGCCTTGCTCGCAGATCAGGCCGCCGGTGTCGGCCTCGAAGCCGGGGAAGAAGAAATGCTTGGTCAGCGGCAGCCGCGGATGCGGCGAGGGCTGGCGGTGGCAGCCGCGGGTCCAGTCTTCCGCCGACAGGTATTCCAGATTGATCCACACCGGCTTGACCGCCTTGGCGGCCATCGCCTGTTCAAAGTGCTCCGGCAGCCGGCAGCCGAAGGCCTCGATCACCACCTCGGCGGGCACGGTGTCCGCGGGCGGGCCCTCCGCCGGCCAGTGGCGGACGTCGATGTCGGCCAGACGCTGGGCTGGCAGGGCCGGGTCCAGATCGGGCGCAATGCGGGCGAAGCTGGCCAGGTCGTCCACCCATAGCCTCACCTCCAGGCCGAAGTCGTGGGCCAGCCGGCGCGCCAGCCGCCAGGCGACGCCGATGTCGCCGTAGTTGTCGACCACGGAGCAGAAAATATCCCAGTGTTTGCGTTCCATTGGCGGTGCCGCGCGTGAAAATGGCGGCAGCTTAGCACGCCGCCGCGGGTTCATGAAAAACCCCGCGCCGGAGCGCGGGGTGGCATAAAGATTAAGACGCCGCGGACAAAGGCCTGAGTTCGTAGCGTGGGCAAGTCCTTTGGGCTTGTCCACGCTACAACTAGATCAAAACGCGGTGATTGCTTTTAGAACTGGTTTACGATCTCGCGAGCTAAGGCGAGACAAGGCGAAAACGGCTGAGAAAGCGGAATGTACGCGTGGTACATGAGCATTTCGAAGCTGTTTTCAACGCCGTATCGCCGACGCGCAGCAGATCGTAAACAGGTGCTTAGAAAATGGACATCCACAGGCCGGCGGTGGTCGCGGTCATGAAACCCGCCATCACCGCGGCGGCCAGCGCGCGCATGCCGATCTGGGCCAATTCCTTCTGCCGCGACGGCGCCAGCGCGCCGATGCCGGCGACGCAGATACCCACCGAGCTGAAGTTGGAGAAGCTGGACAGCGCGAAGGTGGAGATCAGGATGGCTTGAGGCGACAGGGTGCCGGCGGCCTTCATCTTGGCCAGGTCCAGGTAAGAAATGAACTCGTTGACCACGATTTTCTGGCCCAGCAGGCTGCCCACTTCCAGGGTTTCGTGCCAACTCACGCCCATCATGAAGGCGAACACGCGGAAGGCCTGGCCAAACAGGTATTGCAGCGTCAGGCCGTCGAACACGCCGTTGGTGGAGGCCTTGATCATCTCGTTGACGCCCAGCGCCGCGCCGATGCCGTCCTTCACCACGAAGTTGGCCAGCGCGATCATGGAGACGATGGCCAGGATGATGGTGGCCACCGCGGCGGCCATCTTCATGCCGGACATCGCGCCGTTGACGATGGCGTTGATGAAGCTGCCCTGATCGTCGTCCTGGCTGTAGTCCAGCTTGTCGCTGGAGGCGTGGTCGCGGTCGGTTTCCGGGTAGATGATCTTGGCGAACACCGCGGCGGCCGGCGCGTTCATGAAGGAGGCCATCAGCAGATAGGTGGCGAACTTGGCTTGCTCCGCCGGATTGCTGCCGCCGAGGAAGGCGACGTAGGCGGCCAGCACGCCGCCGGCCAGCGTGGACATGCCGGCGATCATCACGCAAGCCAGCTCGGAGCGGCTCATGTGCTGGATGTAGGGGCGGATCAGCAGCGGGGCCTCGGTCTGGCCGAGGAAGATGTTGCCCGCTACGGTCAGGCTTTCCGGGCCGGACAGCTTCATGCTGCGCTTCATCACCCAGGCCATGCCGGCCACCACGCGTTGCAGGATGCCCAGATGGTAGAGCAGGGCGCTGAAGGCGGAGAAAAAGATGATGACCGGCAACACCATGAAGGCAAACAAAAAGCCCATGCTGCCGCTGGGTTTGGCCAGGTCGCCGAACACGAAGCTGGCGCCTTCGCCGGAGAAGGTCAGCACTTTGGCGAAGCCGGAGCCGAAGGCTTCGAACACCGCGCGCGCGGCGGGCACGTAGTTGATGACCAGGAACAGCGAGCTTTGCATGATCAGACCGATCAGCACGATGCGCCAATTGATGGCTTTGCGATTGGTGGACAGCGCATAGGCGGTGCCCAGCAGGAACAACATGCCGACGAGAGCTTGTAAGGTATTCACGAACAACCCTGAGATGATGGTGCGGAAGTTGACAAGCCGGCGCGCGGCGCCGGACAAGGCGGATCCAACGATTATTAGATGATGATTAGCTAATATTGCTCAAGGGGCGCGATTTTACAGCAAAAATCGGATAACGAAAGCGATTGCGACGCTTTGTCCTTGATTTTATTCGATTTGGGTGAAGATTGGTCCGGCGGCGGGACATGCGGGCGTGCCGAGTCGGAGCAAAAAAATCCCGGCGCGGGGGCGCGCCGGGAGGGGGGGCGAGCGCGGGGCTTCAGTCGCGCCGCGGCGTCTCGTCCTTGGCGTCCTTGGGCTTGTCGTCGTCCATCAGGATGCGGTGGGCCGGGCCTTCCATGTCGTCGAACTGGCCGTTGCGGGTGGCCCACCAGAAAATGCCGCCGATGACGAAGGCCAGCACCAGGCTGAGCGGGATGAGCAGATACAGGCTTTCCATCAGGGTCTCCGTTTGACCAGTCGGAGGGCGTTGCCGACTACGATGAGGGAGCTGGACGCCATGCCCAGGCTGGCGATCCACGGCGTGACATGGCCGGCGATGGCCAAGGGCAGCGCCACGATATTGTAAGCGGCGGCCCACCACAGGTTTTGACGAATCACAGACAAGGTCTTGCGCGACAGCTCGAAAGCGCTGGCGATCAGCCCCAGCCGGTCGCCTATCAGCACCATGTCGCCGCTGGCGCGCGCCACGTCGGTGCCGCCGCCCATGGCGATGGACACGTCGGCCTTGGCCAGCACCGGCGCGTCGTTGATGCCGTCGCCCACCATCAGCACGCGCTTGCCGGCGGCTTGCAGCCGGCCGACATAGGCCAGCTTATCCTCCGGCGCGGCGCGGGCGATGTGGGCGTCCATGTCCAGCTGGCGCGCCAGGCTGGCCACCGCGCCGGCGCCGTCGCCGCTGAGCAGGTGTACGCGCAGGCCGCACTGTTTCAGCTGGCGCAATAGCGGCGCCGCGTCGGCGCGCACCGCGTCGCCGATGGCGAACAGCGCCACCAGTTCGGTTTCGTCCGCCAGCGCGATCAAGGTCTTGTCGCCGTGCCAGTCGGCGGCCGGCAGCGGGCAGTCGCCCAATTGGGCGGCGATGAATTCCGGCGAGCCTATGCGCCAGGCGCGGCCATCCAGCTGGCCGGTCACGCCCTGGCCGGGATGGTTGCGCAGCGCGTCCGCCGCCTGGTACGGGCCGTCGCCGGCGGCGGCCAGCAAGGCGCGCGCCACCGGGTGTTCCGAACCCTGTTCCAGCGCCGCCGCCGTGGCCAGCGCCGCGGCCGCGTCGCGGCCGGGCGCGGTCCAGCTGTCCAGCAGCCGCATATCGCCATGGGTCAGGGTGCCGGTCTTGTCGAACACCACGTCGCTGATCTTGGGCAGGGTCTCCAGCGCGTGGCCGCGGGTGGTCAGCACGCCCAGCGCCGCCAGGTGGCCGGAGGCGGCGGTCAGGGCCGCCGGGGTGGCCAGCGACAGCGCGCAGGGACAGGAAATCACCAGCACCGCCACCATGATCCACAGCGCGCGGTCCGGCTCGATATAGTGCCAGCCGATATAAGTGCCGGCGGCGGCCAGCAGCAGCAGGGCGACGAACCAGCTGGCGAAGCGGTCGGCGATCACCGCCAGCCGCGGCTTCTCCGCCAGCGCCTGGTCCAGCAGCCGCACGATGCCGGCCAGCCGGGTGTCCTGACCGGTCTGGTCCACTCGCACCACCAGCGGGCTGGCGGCGTTGACGCTGCCGGCGATCACCGCGGAGCCGGCCTCCTTGCTCACCGGCCGGCTCTCGCCGGTCAGCAGCGCCTCGTTGCTGGCGCTGTGGCCGTCCAGCACCACGCCGTCGGCGGGAATGGTCTCGCCGGGCTTGATCAGAATCACGTCGCCGGGACGCAGCTGCGTCACCGTGGTTTCCTCGCTTTGACGGCTGGCGGGCCAGCCACTGAGGCGGTGGGCGAAGGCGGGGATCAGCTTGACCAGGCTTTCGGTGGCTTCGCCGGCCTTGCGCCGGGCGATGCCTTCCAGATAACGGCCGCCCAGCAGCAGGAACACGAACATGGACACCGAGTCGAAATAGACGCCGTGTTCCACCTTGTTGATCAAGGCCCAGAAGCTGGACAGGAAGGCGGTGAGAATGCCTATGGTCACCGGGGTGTCCATGCCCACGCGCCGGGTCTTGAGGTCGCGCCAGGTGGCGCGGTAGAAGGGCACGGCGGAGTAGAGCACCACCGGCAGCGTCAGGATGAAGCTGGACCAGTGCAGCAGCCACAGGAAGTCCGGCGAAATCTCGCCGTCCGGTGCCAGATAGATGGGCACCGCGTACATCATCACCTGCATCATGGACAGGCCGGCCGCCCACAGGCGGTTGATCGCCTGCTTGCGCTCTTTCTGGTTCAGCGCTTCCTGGCGTTCGGCGTCGTAGGGGTGGGCGCGGTAGCCGATGGCGCTGACCGCCTCCAGGATGGCGGACAACTGGACCCGGCTATTGTCCCAGCGCACGCGGGCGCGGTGATTGCTGTAATTGATGTCGACGCTGACGATGCCGGGCAGCTGGCGGATGTGCTGCTCGTTGAGCCAGACGCAGGCGGCGCAGGTGATGCCTTCCAGCATCAGCGAGGCCTCGCGCAGGTTTTCGGCCTCGAAGCGCACGAAGCTGCGCTGAAGCTCGTCGGAATCGTAGAGTTTGATCTGCTCCAGCAGTTCGAGCGGCACCGGCTCCGCCTGGCGCGCGCCCTCGGTGCGGTGCTGATAGTAATCGGACAGGCCGGACTGGATGATGGTGACGGCTACCGCCTGGCAGCCGGCGCAACAGGTGGGCTGATCGACTTCGCGGTATTTGACCGGGAACCGGACGTCGGGCGGCACCGGCAGGCCGCAGTGGAAGCAGTTTTCACTCATGATGGCCGATTGTAATCAATCCGGCCGCGTTTGGCTTGCGCTAGCGTGTTGGAATCAGCCGCGTCAGCCCCCATTTCCTGGGGGCGTCCGGTCCGGGCTTGGAGTCGTTTAAGCCGCGTGCAATTGAGCTTCCACGCCGCGCAAACTGAGCTGCTTGAGGATGCGGTTCAGGATCACGCCGTACATGGGCAGGAAGAACAGCAGGCAGATCAGCAGCTTGAAGCTGTAGTCCACCAGCGCGATCTCCACCCAGTTGGCGGCCATGAAGGGATCGCTGCTCTTGTAGAAGGCGATGAAGAAGAAGGCCAGCGTGTCGCTGATATTGCCGAACAACATGGCCGAGGCGGGGGCGATCCACCAGGTTTTCAGCTGGCGCAGGCGGTTGAACACCTGCACGTCCAGCACCTGGCCCAGCGCGTAGGCGGCGAAGCTGGCGACGGCGATGCGGGCGACGAATACATTGAAGCTGGCCAGGGCCGACGCGCCTTGCCAGGCGCCCTGGTAGAACAGGGTGGAGATCAGGTAGGAGATCGCCAGGGCCGGCAGCATCGCCGCGAAAATGATGCGGCGGGCCAGCGGCGCGCCGAATACGCGCACGGTCAGATCGGTGGCCAGGAAAATAAAGGGAAAGGTGAACGCGCCCCAGGTGGTGTGGAAGCCGAACACGGTGATGGGCAATTGCACCAGGTAGTTGCTGGACGCGATGATGGCGATGTGGAACAAGGACAGCCACAGCAGCGCGGACAGCCGCTGTTGGCGGGTAAAGCTAAACATGATGTCGGCCTTTTTATTGGATTGGGGTGAGGGAACCCAATGCAGATTCGGTTGACCCGGTCCGGCGAGGCTGGAACAGGGCAAGGGCGGAGATGATACGCGCCTGCGTCCGCCTTGGCAAAGGTATTTGACATTGCTAATCAGTCGCTTGAGAGCGAAAGGAGGGGGTATGTTGGCAGTTGTGCAGTCGGCTCCGGGCGGAGTCGACACCTTGCGTTTGGACGAGATCGCGCCGCCGGTTCGCGGCGCCGGCCAATTGCTGTTGCGAGTGATGGCGGCAGGCGTCAACCGCGCGGACCTGGCGCAACGCGCCGGGCAGTATCCGCCGCCGCCGGGCGCCAGCCCGATTCTGGGCCTGGAAGTGGCGGGCGTGGTGGAGGAGGCGGACGCGGATTCGCGTTTCCAGCCCGGCGATGCGGTGTTCGGCCTGATCGGCGGCGGAGCTTACGCCGAATACGCGCTGCTGGACGAGGCCTTGGCCATCGCCAAGCCGGACTGGCTGTCCTGGGTGGAGGCGGCCAGCCTGCCCGAGGCCTGGATGACGGCCTGGTTCAATCTGGTGGAAAAGGCCGGCTTGCAGGCCGGCGAGACCGTGCTGGTGCACGCCGGCGCCAGCGGCGTCGGCGCGGCGGCGATCCAGCTGGCCGGCCTGTTGGGCGCGGAGGCTTTCGCCAGCGCGGGCAGCGAGGAGAAGACCGGGTTCTGCCGCGAGCTGGGCGCGGCGCGGGTGTTCAACTACCGGCAAACGCCGGCCTTCGGTCCCATGGTCAAGGACTGGGGCGGCGTCGACGTGGTGCTGGACCCGGTGGGCGGGGCCTATCTGAACGACAATCTGTCGGCCTTGAAGCCGGATGGGCGATTGGTCAATATCAGCCTGCTTGGCGGCGCCAAGGCGGAGTTGAATCTGGGCGCGCTGCTGATGAAGCGCATCGCCTTGATCGGCTCCACGCTGCGGCCGCAGCCGCTGGAGGTGAAGGCGCGCTTGGCGCGGGCTTTGGAAACCCGGATCTTGCCGGCGCTGGAGCAGGGCAGGCTGCGCCTGACGCTGGATTCCAGCTACCCCTTGGCCCAGGTGGGCGACGCGCATGCCTATGTCGAGGCCAATCGCAATCTGGGCAAAGTGGTGTTGACGCTGTTTCCGGTGCTGGCTGGGTGACACCTTTAAAAAAGCGCGCCCAAATGGGCGCGCCGTTTTGTGTCAGCCATCGGCCGAGGTGGTTTTAAGCATGCATCCGGTTCAACTGGCGCGCGATGACGTCATGGTTCAGCCACAGCACCGGGCCGGCGGGCGCGGCGGCTTCGTGGAACATCAGCGGGCCGGTGGCGTCGATCACCAGGCTGCTCAGATGGTCGGTGATCAAGGCCTTCTTGTCCTGATGCAGGTCCACGATGGCGTCGGAGGTGCCTATCATCACCTCGGCCAGTTCCGGGCTGTTCGGCATCGGCCAGGCTTCGAAATTGCGGAAGCCGCGCATCACCTCGCCGCTATTGAGCGCGTCTATCTTCCCCAGCACCTCTTCCAGCGTATGGCCGTCCTGCAGCAGGGCGGCGCAGGCCTGCCATTGCGCGTCGGCCCAGGCGCCGCCGTCCTCGCGCTTCAGCGCGCGCAGCAGCGCCAGCAGCGGCAGTTCCACGCCGACGAAGATGTCCGAGGAGTTGGTGCGGATTTCCGGGCAGTTGAACACCGTGGCCTTGACGCCTTGCTCCCAGGCGGCGCGGGCGACGTTTTCCAGCCGCATCTTGGCGTAGCCCTGGGTGTAGTTGGTGTAGGTCTGCCACTGGTAATCGCCGTCGATCAGGATCTCGGTGCCGTGGTAGCCGTAGGCGGTGTAGCGCACCTGGCCGCCGGCGGCTTCCAGCCGGCCGCGCAGCGCGGCGCTGCCGTCGATCAGGTGCTGGAAGGTGTTGGCGGTGACTTCGTCGAAGTTCTGCAGGATCAGCTTGCCCAGATCGCTGTCCAACAGCGCCTGGGTGGACAGGAAGCGCTCGCCGCGGCCCTTGTAGACGCGGTTGGCGATGGCCAGGAACACCTTGGCCTTGGGAATGCCGCCGGCCATGGTGTGGGCGAAGAACACATTGCGGCCGTCGGCTATCATGCCGTCCAGCTGCGCCATCGCCTGGGCGACGCCGTCCTTGAAGCGCTGCACGCCGATTTGGCGGCATTGCTCGATGTGTTCCCAGTCCAGCTTGTCGTCCTGCCAGCTTTTCAGCGTCAGGGAGGCCAGTAGCTCGGTCGGCGTCGGCGAGCCGTCCTGGTCGAAGCCGGCCATCAGCGGCACATTGATCACGCGGCCGCCGAGGTTGGCTTCGGCCGCGGCCAGTTCTTCCTCGTTCAGCGGGCGCAGCTGGTTGTTCTCGTCGCGGCGGCCCACGGTCATGCCGATGATGTCCATGCCGGCCTTGCGCGCTTCATTGATCAGGCCGTTGGCGTAGCCGCGGCCGAAGAGTTCGCCGAACAGGACGAAGACGTCGCCGGGGCGGAACAGGGTGCTTTGCGGAAGCTGTCTCAGGGCGCTGGTTTGAGCCATGTCTTTATCTTTCTCGATGCGGACCGGCGCGGCGCGTGATGGCGGGGCCGGTCACTTGGATGTGTTTGGAGTGATTGCTCGGATCGGGGGCATTCTACCCGCGATCCGGTTTGAGGTGTTCAGTCGGACGCCAGCGGCGACAGCGCTTCTATCAAGGCCACTTCCTGCGCGTAGCTGAGCGCCTTCATCTTGGTCAGGAGTTTTTCGCCGTCCACTTTCCATTGCTGGTCCAGCTCTTCCTCTATGATGCGCGCCTCCACCGCCAGCCACACGCCGCGGCAGGAGGCCGCGTCGTCGAAGCGCACGCCTTTTAGTACCTGGGCGATCAGGTGCAGTTCCGGATCGCTGAACTGGCGCGACAGCAGCGCCTGTTCGCGGCGCACGATCTCGGCGTAGCGGTCGCAGATCTGCTGTACCCGCGGGGCGTCGCCGTAATGGGCCGGCTCGTCGGCCGGGGCGCTCAGCGCGCCGTGCTGGAACCAGGCTTCCAGCGCCGGCTTCAGTTGCGGCAGGTCTTCATGCCAGACCCGGGTCAGTTCTTCGCGGAAGCGGGCGTTGTCGGTGAAGGACAGTTCGTCGAAGGGCATGGCCGGCACCACGCCTTCGTCCAGCGCGCGCTTGCCCACCCAGATCCGGCCTTCCTCGTCGCGGCTGACCGCGGCGCGCCAGACCGCTTGCTCTTCGGTGGCCAGGTTGTCGACGTGGATTTCGATATAGGGCGGGGCGATGTCCTGATCTTCTTCCTCGGTGACAAAGCGCAGCGTGATGTCGAACAGGCTGTGTTTGGCGATGTCCAGCAGTTGCAGGCCGTCCTTGTGGCCAGCCAGCAGGTAGCGGTCGCCCTCGTCGTAAACGGCCACGTCGTCTATGCCGGCGGCCGGCTTGATCAGTTGGGCGGACAGGGCGTCGGCCAGTTGGTTGGCATCGTTGTGCTGAACGGCGTAGCCGGTGCGGTAGGCTTCGTGTTCATGCCATAAGGCGTTCCAGTCGTACATGGAGCGTTTCCTCGTCGAAGTCGGTTTGCCGCGCAGTGTACGCAAAAGCCCAGCGCTTGTCGCCCGCTGGAATTTTTGGTATGGACAGTTTTTTGTGCTATTATCCAGCGATTTTTCTGTATCCATCCTCCTTCCTAAAATGACCCGACAAATTCGCAATATCGCCATCATCGCCCACGTCGACCATGGCAAGACCACGCTTGTAGACCAATTGCTGCGCCAATCCGGCACCTTCCGCGAGAACCAGCAAGTGGACGAGCGTGTAATGGACAGCAACGATCTTGAAAAAGAACGCGGCATTACCATTCTGGCCAAGAACACCGCCATCGAATACGAAGGCGTGCACATCAATATCGTCGACACTCCGGGACACGCCGACTTCGGCGGCGAAGTTGAGCGCGTGTTGGGCATGGTGGACGGCGTGCTGCTGCTGGTGGACGCCGTAGAAGGCCCGATGCCGCAAACCCGTTTCGTTACCAAGAAAGCGCTGGCGCTGGGTCTGCGCCCGATCGTGGTGATCAACAAGGTGGACCGTCCGGGCGCGCGTCCGGACTGGGTGGTGGATCAGACTTTCGACCTGTTCGACAAGCTGGGCGCGACTGACGAACAGCTGGACTTCCCGATCATCTATGCTTCCGGCCTGAACGGCTTCGCCAAGCTGGAGCTGGAGGAAGAGTCCGACAATATGCGCCCGCTGTTCGACACCGTGCTCAAGCACGTGCCGACCCCTCCGGGCAGCGCCGACGCGCCGCTGCAGCTGCAGATTTCCGCTCTGGACTACTCCACCTACACCGGCCGCCTGGGCGTGGGCCGCGTGCTGAACGGCCGCATCAAGCCGGGTCAGCAAGTGGTGGTGATGAACCATGACGATCAAGTGGCCACCGGCCGCATCAACCAGGTGCTGGGTTACCAGGGTCTGGACCGCGTGCCGGTTGAAGAAGCCGAGGCGGGCGACATCATCATCATCTCCGGCCTGGAAGACATCGGCATCGGCGTGACCATCTGCGACAAGGAGCAGCCGGTAGGCCTGCCCATGCTGTCCGTGGACGAGCCGACGCTGACCATGGACTTCATGGTGAACTCCTCGCCGCTGGCCGGCACCGAAGGCAAGTTCGTGACCTCGCGTCAAATCCGCGACCGTCTGACCAAGGAACTGCTGACCAATGTGGCGCTGCGCGTGGAAGACACCGGCGACTCCGACGTGTTCCGCGTATCCGGTCGTGGTGAATTGCACCTGACCATTCTGCTGGAAAACATGCGTCGCGAAGGCTTTGAAATGGCCGTGGCCAAGCCGCGCGTGGTGTTCAAGGAAATCGACGGCCAGAAGAGCGAGCCGTACGAGAACCTGACCATCGACCTGGAAGACGATCACCAGGGCGGCGTGATGGAAGAGATCGGTCGTCGCCGCGGCGAACTGACCAATATGGAATCCGACGGCAACGGCCGCACCCGCCTGGAATACCATATTCCGGCGCGCGGTCTGATCGGCTTCCAGTCCGACTTCATGACCATGACTCGCGGCACCGGCCTGATGAGCCACGTGTTCGACGACTACGCTCCGGTCAAGCCGGACATGCCGGGCCGTCACAACGGCGTGCTGATCTCGCAAGAGAACGGCGAGGCCGTGGCTTACGCGCTGTGGAAGCTGGAAGACCGCGGCCGCATGTTTGTGGCTCCGGGCGAGAAGCTGTACGAAGGCATGATCATCGGCATTCACAGCCGCGACAACGACCTGGTGGTGAACCCGGTCAAGGGCAAGCAGCTGACCAACGTGCGCGCCTCCGGCACCGACGAAGCCGTGCGTCTGACCACGCCGATCAAGCTGACGCTGGAATCCGCCGTTGAATTCATCGACGACGACGAGTTGGTGGAGATCACGCCGAAGTCCATCCGCATCCGCAAGCGTTACCTGAACGAATCGGATCGTCGCAAGATGGCCAAGGCCAACGCCGCGTCCTGATCGACGCCGGTTTGGCAAAAACCGCCGTACCCTTGATGGGGCGGCGGTTTTTTTATGTCTTGAGTGTGTGCTCGCCGTGCGGCGCTTCATGAGGCGCGGCGGGCATTGAGCAGGCTCTTAGTCGCTTAAGGCGTTCAGCCGTCGCCGGCAGGCGTCCGCCTCGGCCAGGATGCGTTCGAACAGCTCGGCCACGCTGGGCGCGTCGTCGATCAGGCCCTGAGCCTGGCCGATCAGCTGCACGCCCTTGTCGAGGTCGCCGTCCTCTATCGCCAGGCGGATGGACTCGGTGGCGGCGCCGAATTGAGCCAGCTGACGCAGCGCTTGCGGCTGGCTCAGCAGGCCGCCCAGCACCACTTTGGCGATGGGCATGCCCAGCTTGCGCGCGGCGGCGCTGGCGCGCCAGGCGGCGGCGAGCAAGCTTAGCGGTTTGCGCGTGGCCTGGCGGGCGGCCGGGGTGTCCATCACCCGGCACCACAGGCCGTCGAAATTCTTGGAATACAAGGTGTCGGCCACGCCGCGTTGACGGATCATCTCCTTGGTGCGCTGGTGCACCGGGCTCTCCCGGCTCATCGCCAGTCGCGTGCCCATGGCCACGGCGTCGGCGCCCAGCGCCAGCGCGGCGATCAGGCCCCGGCCGTCGGCAAAGCCGCCTGCGGCGATGATGGGCAGCTCGCTGGCCTTGCGGATGGCCGGAATCAGCGTCAGCGAGGTGACGGCGCCGCCGTGGGCGGCGGCCTCGTGGCCGGTGACCAGCAGGGCGTCGGCGCCGGACGTCTGCGCCGAGCGCGCGTGCTTCTCCGTCACCACGGTGGCGATGACCTTGCCGCCGTAGGCGTGGGCGCGTTCAATCAGCCAATCCCCCTTGCCCAGGGAAAAATTGATTACCGGCACGCGTTCTTCCAGCGCGACCATGGCGTTTTCCTTGGCGCCGGGCATCATCAGCGTGCAGCCGACGCCGAAGGGGGCGTCGCTCAGCTCGCGCACGCGGCGTATCGCTTGTCGCGTCAGCTCTGGCGTCAGCGGGCCGGTGGCGAGTATGCCCAGGCCGCCGGCCTTGCCGACGGCGGCCACCAGTTCCGGGGTGGCGATATAGCTCATGCCGGGGCAGATCAGCGGGCGCTGGATGCCGAGCAGGCGGGTGATGGCGGTTTGCATGGGGCGGGGCTCGCTTTACAATGTCTGTCGGTCTGGGGTTGGTGGGCGCAGCGGGTTTGACCCGGCGCTGTCATTGTTGTCGGCTTTGCCGGAAAATTCAAACGATTGTTTAAATATGTTGCTGATCGTGTTGCTGGGCTGGCTCTATGTGGTGCTGATGCTGGCGGTGGCGCAGCACAGCGTGCTGGCTTCGCTGTCCACCGTGTTCTTTCTGGGCGTGCTGCCCACCTTCTTTGTGGCGCGGATGACGCGGCGCAAGCTGCGCCGTCAGCGGGAAAAAGCCCGCGAGGCGCGCGAGGAGGCTTGAGCGCTCCGCCGTCCGGTGTTAGAATCCCGCGTCCCTTGCCATCCTGGCGGGGGGAAATCATCTATTACGCACATCCGCGCCAAAGGGTGCCTCGTTTCGAGGTTGTCTGCGCGGATGGAGGCTTAACCCTTTAAGGAGTTTTTGCATGTCCACCAACGTTACCATGCGTCAAATGCTTGAGGCCGGCGTTCACTTCGGCCACCAAACCCGCTTTTGGAACCCGAAGATGGCCAAGTACATCTTCGGCAGCCGCAACAAGATTCACATCATCAACCTGGAAAAGACTCTGCCGCTGTTCGTAGAAGCCCAGGACTATGTGCGTCGTCTGGCCGCCAACAAAGGTTCCATCATGTTCGTGGGCACCAAGCGTCAGGCTCGTGAGATCGTACGTGAAGAAGCTGCCCGTTGCGGCATGCCGTTTGTTGACCACCGCTGGCTGGGCGGCATGCTGACCAACTACAAGACCGTGAAGCAGTCGATCAAGCGTCTTGAAGAGAAGCGCGCCATCCTGGAATCCGCTGGCGATACCGGTTACAACAAGAAAGAACTGCTGGACCTGCAACGCGAAGTCGACAAGCTGGAGCGTTCGCTGGGCGGCATCAAGGATATGAAGGGCCTGCCGGACGCCATCTTCGTTATCGACACTGGTTACCAGAAGGGCACCATCGTCGAAGCCAAGAAGCTGGGTATCCCGGTTATCGGCGTTGTTGACACCAACAACACCCCGGACGGCATCGATTACGTGATCCCGGGCAACGACGACTCCAGCCGCGCCATCCGCCTGTACGCTCGCGGCATGGCCGACGCGGTGCTGGAAGGCCGCGCCCAGTCTCTGCACGAGATCGTGGCTGCTGAATCGGCTCAAGCCGAGTAAGCAGACGAAAAGGGGCGTAAGCCCCTTTTTTTAGACCCACGTAATCAAAATCATTCAGGAGTACGAAGTATGGCGGACATTACCGCAAAAATGGTTTCGGATCTGCGCGCGGCCACCGGCCTCGGCATGATGGAATGCAAAAAAGCCCTGGTGGAAGCCGAAGGCGACGCCGCCAAGGCTGAAGAAATTCTGCGCATCAAGTCCGGCAACAAGGCTTCCAAAATGGCCGGCCGCGTGGCTGCCGAAGGCATCATCGGTTCCTTCGTTGAAGGCGGCGTTGGCGCCCTGGTGGAAGTCAACTGTGAAACCGACTTCGTTGCCAAGGACCCGACCTTCCTGGCCCTGGCCGCCGCCGCCGCCAAGGCTGTGGTCGTAGCCAACCCGGCCGACGTGGAAGCGCTGTCCGCCGTGGAAATCGACGGCCAGTCCGTTGAAGACATCCGCAAGGCCGCTATCGCCAAGCTGGGCGAGAACATGACCATCCGTCGTTTCGTTCGCTACCAGACCGAAGGCGCGATCGCCACCTACCTGCACGGCGCCAAGATCGGCGTGATTGTCGACTTCGCCGGCGAAGAGCAAGTGGGCAAGGACGTGGCCATGCACATCGCCGCTTCCAAGCCGATCTGCGTGTCCAAGGATCAGGTTTCCGCCGACATCCTGGAACAAGAGCGCAAGATCTACACCGCTCAGGCCGCCGAATCCGGCAAGCCGGCCGACATCGTCGCGAAGATGGTTGAAGGCCGCGTCAACAAGTTCCTGGCCGAAGTGACCCTGATGGGCCAACCCTTCGTCAAGAACCCGGACCAGACCGTGGAAAAACTGTTGGCCGAGAAGAAAGCCTCGGTCAAGGCGTTCGCCATGTTCGTAGTGGGCGAAGGCATTGAGAAGAAAGTAGTAGACTACGCCGCTGAAGTGGCTGCAGCCGCCAAGCTGTAAGCGCCCAGTCGCGAGACGTATTGACGGCACCCTGCCTGCAGGGTGCCGTTTTGCAAACTGAAAACCGAATATCCAGCCAAACCGAGGTTACCATGAGCCAAGTTCCTGCCTATAAACGCATCCTGCTGAAACTTTCAGGCGAGGCCCTGATGGGCGATGACAGCTATGGCATCAACCGTGCCACGATCGAGCAGATCGTCGGTCAGATCAAGGAAGTCGTGGAGCTTGGCGTGGAAGTGGGCGTGGTGATCGGCGGCGGCAACATCTTCCGCGGCGTCGCGCCGGCGGCTGCGGGCATGGATCGCGCCACCGCGGACTACATGGGCATGATGGCCACGGTGATGAACGCGCTGGCGTTGAAGGACGCGATGACCAAGGCTGGGTTGATCGCGCGCGTGCAGTCGGCGCTGACCATGCAGCAGATCGCCGAGCCCTATGTGCGCGGCAAGGCGATGCAATACCTGGAAGAGGGCAAGGTGGTGATCTTCGCCGCCGGCACCGGCAACCCCTTCTTCACCACGGACACCGCCGCGGCGCTGCGCGGCATGGAAATGAACGTGGACATCATGCTGAAAGCCACCAAGGTGGACGGCGTGTACACCGACGATCCGAAAAAGAACCCGGACGCGATACGTTACCAGACCCTGACCTTCGACGAGGCGATCTCGCGCAACCTGAAAGTGATGGACGCCACCGCCTTCGCGCTGTGCCGCGACCAGAACCTGAACATCAAGGTGTTCAGCATCTTCAAGAGCGGCGCGCTGACCCGGGTCGTGCTTGGCGAAGACGAAGGCACGCTGGTACACTGCTGAGTTTGAAAATTGCTGAAGGCGAAAGCGGCAATGGCCGTTTTCGCCTTGTCTTTTTAAGTTTCGATTTGGAGTGGACATGATTAACGACATCAAGAAATCGGCCGAGCAGAAAATGCAGAAGTCGCTGGACGCGTTCAAGACCGACCTGAGCAAGGTGCGCACCGGTCGCGCCCATACCGGCATTCTTGATCATGTCATGGTGGACTACTATGGCAGCGACGTGCCCATCAGCCAGGTGGCCAACGTGACCCTGGTGGACGCGCGCACTATCGGCGTGCAACCCTGGGAAAAGCCGATGCTGGCCAAGATCGAAAAAGCGATCCGCGACTCCGACCTGGGCCTGAACCCGGCTTCCATGGGCGAGATCATCCGCGTGCCGATGCCGATGCTGACCGAAGAGCGCCGCAAGGATCTGATCAAAGTCGTGCGCGGTGAGGCCGAGGGCGCGCGCGTGGCCGTGCGCAATATCCGCCGCGACGCCAACAACGAATTCAAGAACCTGCTTAAAGACAAGGCCATTACCGAGGACGACGAGCGTCGCGGCCAGGATGAGATCCAGAAGCTGACCGACAAGTACACCGTCGAAATCGACAAGGCCCTGGCCGCCAAGGAAGCCGACCTGATGGCCGTCTAAGGAGCGCCGTACCTTGTTTGCAAGCTCTACCAAGGATGTGCCGGAGGTGCGTTCCGTGCCTCGGCATATCGCCATCATCATGGATGGCAACGGCCGCTGGGCCAAAAAGCGTTTTCTGCCGCGGGTGGCCGGCCACAAGCGGGGCCTGGACACCGTGCGCGAGATCGTCGGAGCCTGCAAGGAACTGGGCGTCGAATGCCTGACCCTGTTCGCCTTCTCCACCGAGAATTGGCGGCGTCCGCAGGAGGAAGTGTCCTTTCTGATGGACCTGTTCATCCGCGCGCTCGAGCACGAGGTCAGCAAGCTGCACAGCAATAATATCCGCTTGCGGGTATTGGGTTCGCGCGAGCGTTTCAGCGCGGACTTGCAGGAGCGCATCCTGCGCGCCGAGGAAAAGACCGCCGGCAACGACGGTCTGGCCTTGAACATCGCCGCCGACTACGGCGGCCGCTGGGACATCCTCAACGCGGTCAACGGCCTGATCGCCGAGGGCGCCACCCATATCGAGGAGGAGGCGCTGAGCCAGCGCCTGTCGATGCCGTGGGCGCCGGAGCCGGATTTGTTCATCCGCACCGGCGGCGAACAGCGCATCAGCAACTTCCTGCTGTGGCAGCTGGCTTATTCCGAGCTCTACTTCACCGAGACGCTGTGGCCGGACTTCGACCGCGCGGCGCTGGAAACCGCCATTGATTCTTACCAATGCCGCGAGCGCCGCTTCGGACGCACCAGCGAGCAACTGCCCGAGCATCTGCGTCGGGACGGGCGTTAAGCCATGCTGCTGACACGCGTTCTGACGGCTCTGGTCTTGCTGCCCCTGATGCTGGCGGCGCTGTTTCTGTTCCCGGCCGAGGCCTGGGCGGGCTTCTCCTGGCTGATCGTCGTTTTGGCCATGTGGGAGTTTAGCCGCATGGCCGGCATGACCGGCGCCGGCAAATGGCTGTATCTGGCGGCGAGCAGCGGCCTGGCCGCGGCCGCCTGGTTCGGCCATTACCGGCTGGGCCCGCTTGAGCACGTTCTGACGCTGGGTTTCTGGCTGCTGCTGGTGCCGTGCTGGCTGGCCAAGCGCTGGCGCATCCCCCCGGGCCCGTTGGCCTGGCTGCTGGGTTGGCTGCTGATGCTGCCGGCCTGGTTCGCCTTCCTGGAGTGGCGGCCGCAGCCTGGCGCGGCGGACGCCTTCGCCCTGCTGGCGGTGATGGGCCTGGTGTGGGTGGCGGACATCGCCGCCTACTTTTCCGGCAAGGCTTTCGGCCGGCGCAAGCTGGCGCCGTCCATCAGCCCGGGCAAGAGCTGGGAGGGCGTCTACGGCGGCGTGATCTGCGTGGCGCTGTACGTGGCGCTGGTGGACCATCTGGGCTGGATAGACACCGGCTTGCCGGTGTGGGCGCTGCTGTTGCTGGCCTTGCCGCTGACCGCGGTCAGCGTGATGGGCGATCTGCTGGAATCCTGGTTCAAGCGCGCGTCGGGCATCAAGGACAGCAGCCGCTTGCTGCCCGGCCACGGCGGCGTGTACGACCGCATCGACAGTCTTATCGCCGTCCTCGCCGTCAGCAACGCGCTGCGCGTTCTGGGCGGCATGTAACCGCAGGAAACTCAAATGACGAAACCGCAAGGGATTGTCGTTCTCGGCGCCACCGGCAGCGTGGGCGTCAATACGCTGGACGTGGTGGCGCGCCACCCCGAGCGTTACCGGGTGGTGGCGCTGACCGGCAACCGCCAGGTGGATCGCCTGTTCCAACAGGCTTTGCAATTCCGGCCTGCCTACGTGGTGACCGGCGACGCCGCGTCCGCCGACACTCTGCGCGGCCGGCTGGCCGAGGCGGGGGTGAACGCCGAGGTGCTGCACGGCCCGGCCGCTCTGGTCCAGGTGGCGGCATTGCCGGAGGCTGAGGTGGTGATGGCCGCCATCGTCGGCGCCGCGGGTCTGCCGTCCGCCATGGCGGCGGCGCGCGCCGGCAAGCGCATCTTGCTGGCCAACAAGGAGTCCCTGGTGGTGGCTGGCCGCCTGTTCATGGACGCGGCGCGCCGCCACGGCGCGACCCTGCTGCCGGTGGACAGCGAGCACAGCGCCATCTTTCAATCGCTGCCCCACGACTACGCCGGCAATCTGGACGCCGCCGGCATCCGCAAAATCATTCTCACCGCTTCCGGCGGCCCCTTCCGCCAGTCTTCGGCCGAAGACTTGCTGCGCGTGACCCCGGACGACGCCTGCCGCCACCCCAACTGGGTGATGGGGCGCAAGATTTCCGTCGATTCCGCCTCGCTGATGAACAAGGGCCTGGAGGTGATCGAGGCGCACTGGCTGTTCTCCGCGCCGCCGGAGCGCATCGACGTGGTGGTGCATCCCCAAAGCGTGATTCATTCCATGGTGCAGTATCGCGATGGTTCGGTGATGGCCCAGCTGGGTTCGCCGGACATGCGCACGCCCATCGCCTGCGCGCTGGCCTGGCCGGAGCGCATCGAGGCGGGCGTGGGTTCGCTGGACTTTTTCTCGCTGTCCAACCTCACTTTCGAAGCGCCGGACCTGGAGCGTTTCCCCTGTCTGAAGCTGGCTTTCGACGTGCTGCGCCTGGGCGGCGACGCGCCGGCGGTGCTGAACGCGGCCAACGAGGTGGCGGTGGACGCCTTCCTGCATGGGCGGCTGCGTTTCGTCGACATCCCCGCCGTGGTGTCCGCCGCGCTGGACGGCGTCAGCCTGGCCGGCAGCGGCTCGGTCGAGGCCTTGCTGGCCAAGGATGAGGAAGCGCGCGCCTTCGCGCTGCAGCGGGTGGCCGCATGCTGACCCTGCTCGCCTTCCTGGTGGCCATCGGCGTGCTGGTGACCTTCCACGAACTGGGCCACTACTGGGTGGCCCGCTGGTGCGGCGTCAAGGTGCTGCGGTTTTCCATCGGCTTCGGCAAGCCGCTGTGGACTTACTGGCGCAAGGGCACCGAGTGGGTGATCTGTCCGATTCCGCTGGGCGGCTATGTGCGCATGCTGGACGAGCGCGAAGGCCCGGTGACGGAAGAACTGCGCCCGCAGGCCTTCAATAATCAGCATGTGTTGAAGCGCATCGCCATCGTCGCCGCCGGTCCGCTGGCCAATCTCTTGCTGGCGGTGCTGCTGTACTGGGTGGTGATGGGCCAGGGCGTGACCCAGGTCAAGCCTCTGGTCGGCACCGTGGTGGCGCAGACGCCGGCCGCGGCGGCCGGCTTCGCGCCCGGCGACCGCATCCTGAGCGTGGCCGGCCAGCCGGTGGCCAACTGGCAGCAGATCCGTCTCGCCCTGGTGGAGGCGGCGATGTCGCCGGACGCCACCGTGGTGCAAGTGGAAACCGCGGCCGGCGCCAAGGCCGATCGCCGCATCGACCCCGCCCGCTTCGGCGACAAGGCGGTGACCGCGATGCAACAGGGCAACACCGGCCTGACGCCGGGGCGTTTCCTGCCGGTGATAGGCGCGCTGGAGGAGGGCGGCGCCGCGCAAAGCGCCGGCCTCAAGCCGGGCGACAAGCTGCTGGCGCTCAACGGCCAGGCGCTGAACAGCTGGGAAGGCTGGGTGGCGCAGGTGCGCAACAGCCCGGGGCGCGATCTGGACGTGAAAGTCCAGCGCGGCGCGGAGACGCTGAACATCAAAGTGCGGCCGCAGGCGCACCAGCAGGACGGCGAAGTGGTGGGGCGCATCGGCGCCGCGCCGCAGCCGGACGCCGGCTGGGGTCGTCAGTTGCTGTACACCGAACACTATTCCGCGGCGCAGGCGGGTTTGGCCGCCTTGGCCAAGACCTGGGACACCAGCTGGATGAGCGTCAAGTTCATGGGACGCATGCTGATGGGCCAGGCCTCGCTGGATAATCTGTCCGGCCCGCTGACCATCGCCAACGTCGCCGGCCAGACCGCGCGAGAGGGCCTGACGCCTTATCTGGAGTTCCTGGCGCTGATCAGCATCAGCATAGGCGTGCTGAATCTGCTGCCGATTCCAGTTCTGGATGGCGGGCACTTAATGTATTATGTCGCGGAGTTGATCAGAGGCCGCCCCGTCAGTGAGCGGGCGCAATTGTTCGGACAAAAAATTGGCTTCATCTTGCTGGCGTCTTTGATGGCGTTCGCTTTGCTGAATGATTTCAGCCGCCTATTTGGGGGTTAAAACCGATCTATGAAATTGAAATTGCTTGCAGCAGCCGTACTGGGCCTGACTTCGGCCTCCATGGCCTGGGCTGCTGATCCTTTTGTCATCAAAGACATTCGCGTTGAAGGCTTGCAGCGCACCGAGCCCGGCACCGTATTCAACTATCTGCCGGTCAAGGTGGGCGACACCTTCAATGACCAGAAGGCCAACGAGGCGATCAAGGCCCTGTTCGCCACCGGCTTCTTCAACGATGTGCGCATCGAATCGCGCGACAGCGTGGTGATCGTGGCCGTGGCCGAGCGCCCGGTGGTCAGCCAGCTCAACATCAACGGCGCCAAGGAGTTCAGCAAGGACCAGCTGAAAAAGGCCTTGAAGGACAACGGCTTCGCCGAGTCGCTGATCTTCGATCAGGCGCTGCTGGACGGCGCGGTGCAGGAACTCAAGCGCCAGTATTACAGCCGCGGCAAGTACTCGGTGGAAGTGACCCCGTCGGTGACCAAGCTGGAACGCAACCGCGTGGCGGTGACGCTGGACATCAACGAGGGCGTGACCGCGCGCATCAAGGAAATCCGCATTGTCGGCGCCAGCGCCTTCAAGCAGTCCGACCTGGTGGACCAGTTCAGCCTGACCACCGGCGGCTGGCTGTCCTGGGTGACCAAGGACGACCAGTACTCCAAGCAGAAACTGACCGGCGATCTGGAAAAGCTCAAGGCCTTCTATCAGAACCAGGGCTATCTGGAATTCAACATCGACTCCACCCAGGTGTCGATCAGCGCCGACAAGCAGGATATGTTCCTGACGGTGAATATTCACGAAGGCAAGAAATTCACCATCTCCGACATCAAGCTGGCCGGCGACCTCAAAGTGCCGGAAGCCGATCTGCGCAAGCTGATCCAGGCCAAGGCCGGGGACACTTTCAACAATGAAAGAATCACCGAGTCGGTGAAGTCGCTGAGCGACCGCCTGGGCCAGGCCGGCTATGCCTTCGCCAACGTCAACGTGCTGCCCGACATCGACCACGACAAACAGACCGTGGCCTTCACCTTCTTCGTGGATCCGGGCCGCAAGACCTATGTGCGCCGCGTCAACATCGCCGGCAACACCAAGACCCGCGATGAAGTGATCCGCCGCGAACTGCGCCAGCTGGAAGGCGCGCCTTACGGCGCCGACAAGATCAAGCGCAGCAAGGAGCGCGTGGAGCTGCTGGGTTATTTCGAGGACGTCAACATCGAAACCCCGGCCGTGCCGGACGCCGCCGACCAGGTGGATATGAACATCAGCCTGAAGGAACGCTCCACGGGCAGCGTGTCCGCCGGCATCGGCTTCGTGCAGGGCGAGGGCGTGCAATTGTCCGCCAACCTGTCGCAGAGCAATATCTTCGGCTCCGGCAAGTATATGTCGCTGGGCCTGTCCACCGGCAAGGTGAACAAGAACCTGTCGCTGTCCTTCACCGATCCGTACTTCACGCCGGACGGCGTCAGCCTGGGCTACGACCTGTACAACCGCGTCTACAACCCGGACGCCACCAATATTTCCGCGTACAAGACCAGCACCATCGGCGGCGCGGTGCGCTTCGGGGTGCCGGTGACCGAGTACGACCGCATCAACTTCAGCATCGGCGCGGAAAACACCAAGATCAGCACCTACGACAACAGTCCGCAGCGTTACAAGGACTTCGTCAACCAGTACGGCGCCAGCAACAACACGCTGCTGGGCACCATCAGCTGGGGCCGCGACACCCGCGACAGCGCGCTGTGGCCGACGCGCGGCGCGGTGATCAAGGTGGGCGCGGACGCCGGCCTGCCGGGCGGCGATCTGCAGTACTACCGCCTGACCCATCAGCAGACCTGGTTCTTCCCGCTGACCAAGACCTTCACGCTGATGCTGAACGGCGAGCTGGGCTATGCCGACGGCTACGGCAAGACTTCGCGTCTGCCGTTCTTCCAGAACTTCTACATGGGCGGTCTGGGCTCGGTGCGCGGTTACGACACCAGCAGTATCGGCCCGCGCGACACCAACGGCGACTACCTGGGCGGTACCCGCAAGGCGGTGGCCAACGCTGAAGTGCTGTTCCCCTTCCCGGGAATGAAGGACAATAAGTCGGTGCGCACCAGCCTGTTCTTCGACGCCGGCACCTTGTGGGATCCGTCGGTGGCCGGCAGTTCCGCCGGCGACGGCATGCGCTACTCCGCAGGCGTGGCGTTGACCTGGCTGTCTCCGATCGGACCGATGAAATTCAGTATCGCCAATCCGCTGAAGAAGAAGGACAACGACAAAGTCCAGCGCTTCCAATTCCAGCTGGGTACCGTGTTCTAAAATTGACGGGGTTGTTATATGAAAGCATTGCAATGGGCGGCCGTGCTCTTATCCATGGCCGCCATGTCGGCCCAGGCGGCCGATCTCAAAATGGGCTATGTCAACACCGAGCGCATCTATCGCGAAGCGGCGCCGGCGATCGCCATCCAGAAACGTCTGGACAAGGAGTTCTCCGAGCGGCGCAACGAGCTGAAGAAGATGGAGGCGCGCGCCAAGGAGCTGGAGTCCCAACTGGCCAAGAGCAGCTTGAATTCCGACGACCGCAAGCGCTACGAGCGTGAATACGCGGCCTTGGACCGGGATTACCGGGCCAAGGGCCGCGAGCTGTCCGAAGACTTCAATCAGCGCCGCAACGAGGAGTTCGCTTCGGTGCAGGAGCGGGCCAATCGCGCGCTCAAGCAGCTTGCCGAGCGCGAGCAGTACGACCTGATCCTGCAAGACGTGGTGTATGTGAACCCCAAGTACGACCTGACGCCCAAGGTTCTGAAAGAACTGGACCGCTGAAGGCAGGGCGGGGCGGCGCAAGGGCCGTTCCGAATGCGCGCGGCCATGGCCGCGCGCCAACTCACATTACGGGAGCAAGCCGACCCCAGGTCGGCTTTCGTTTTTGATGGCTTATACCCTCTCATTCATTACCGGGCAGCTGGGCGGCGAACTGGCCGGCTCGGACCTGACGGTGGGCCGCCTGGCGCCGCTGGAAGCGGCCGCGGCCGGCGACATCGCCTTTCTGGCCAATCCCAAGTATCGCAAGCAGCTGGACGACAGCGCCGCCAGCGCGGTGATCGTCGCGCCCAAGATGGCGGAAGAGCTGGCGCAGACCGAGGTCTGGAAGCAGCGCTCCTGGATCGTCGCCGCGGACCCTTATCTCTACTTCGCGCGGCTGGCCGCGCTATTCCACCCGCAGCCGCTGGCCCGCGCCGGCGTGCATCCCAGCGCGGTGCTGGGCGAGGGCGCGCGGGTGGCGGCCAGCGCGGAGGTGCGCGAGCACGTCAGCATCGGCCGCAACGCGGTCATCGGCGAGCGCTGCCGGCTGATGCCGGGCGTGGTGGTGGGCGACGACTGCGTGCTGGGCGACGACGTGGTCTTGTATCCCAACGTCACGCTTTATCACGGCTGCGTGCTGGGCCACCGCGTGGGCGTGCACTCCGGCAGCGTGATCGGCGCCGACGGCTTCGGCCTGGCCTGGGATAAGGATCACTGGTTCAAAATTCCGCAAACCGGCCGCGTCATCATTGAGGACGACGTGGAAATCGGCGCCAACACCACGGTGGACCGCGGCGCGATGGCGGACACCGTGATCCGCAAGGGCGCCAAGGTGGATAATCTGGTGCAGATCGCCCATAACGTGCAGATCGGCGAGCATTCCGCCATCGCCGGCTGCGTCGGCATCGCCGGCAGCGCCAAGATCGGCGCTTATTGCACCGTGGGCGGCGCGGCGATGTTCGTCGGCCACATCGAGATTACGGACAAAACCCATATCGGCGGCGGCACCCTGGTGTCGAAGTCGATCAAGACGCCGGGCACTTACGCCTCGTCTTACCCCTTGCAACCTATGAAAGAGTGGCTGGCCAACGCCGTGCACGTCCGTCATCTGGACGATATGGCCAAGCGGCTCAAGCAGCTCGAGCGCGAGCTCAAAGAAATGAAGAATCAGGAGGAATCCCCCAATGTCTGAACACGCCGTCACCATCGATGTCCGCGAGATCATGCGCTATCTGCCGCATCGCTATCCTTTCCTGCTGGTGGACCGTGTCACCGAGTTCGAGGAAAACAAGCGCATCAAGGCGCTGAAGAACGTCACCATCAACGAGCCGTTCTTCGTCGGCCACTTCGAGCAATACCCGGTGATGCCGGGCGTGCTGATCATCGAGGCGATGGCCCAGGCCGCCGGCATCCTGGCCATCCGCAGCCAGGGCGAGCGCGCCGAGAACGAGCTGTATTTCTTCGTCGGCATCGACAACGCCCGCTTCAAGCGCCAAGTGGTGCCGGGCGACCAGCTGACCTTCGAAGTGGAACTGATCACCAGCAAGCGCGGCATCGGCAAGTATTCCGCCCGTGCGCTGGTGGACGGCCAACTGGCTTGCGAAGCCGAAATCATGTGCGCCAAGCGCGAGGTGTGATCATGGCCATCCATCCAACCGCCATCGTCGACCCCAAGGCTCAGATCGCCGACGACGTGGAAATCGGCCCTTACACCATCATCGGCCCCAACGTCAGCATCGGCAGCGGCAGCTGGGTGGGCCCTCACGTGGTGATCGAGGGCCACACCGCCATCGGCAAGAACAATCGCATCTTCCAGTTCTGTTCGCTGGGCGCCCAGCCGCAGGACAAGAAGTACGCCGGCGAGCCGACCCGTCTGGAAATCGGCGACAACAACACCATTCGCGAATTCTGCACCTTCAACACCGGCACCGCCCAGGACGCGGGCGTGACCCGCGTCGGCAACGACAACTGGGTGATGGCCTATGTGCACGTCGCGCATGACTGCCAGGTGGGCAATAACGTGATCCTGGCCAACAACGCCACGCTGGCCGGCCACGTGCAGCTGGGCGACTGGGTGATTCTGGGCGGCTTCACCAGCGTGCACCAGTTCGCCATCATCGGCGAGCACGCGATGACCGCCTTCGCCAGCGCCGTGGCCCAGGACGTGCCGCCTTTCGTGATGGCGCACGGCAACCGCGCGGTGCCCTCCGGCATCAACGCCGAAGGCATGAAGCGCCGCGGCTTCAGCGCCGAGCAGATCCGCCGCGTGCGGGGCGCCTACAAGACGCTGTACCGTCAGGGCCTGTCGTTTGAGGACGCCAAGGCCGCCATCCTGGAGGAAGCCGCCGCCGGCCACGATGAACTGGCTCCGTTCACCCGCTTCTTTGGCCAGTCCGCCAGAGGCATCATTCGCTGAGATCCATGCCCGACACTTTGTTTAAAAGCAAGCGGGCACTGAAGGTCGCCATGGTGGCTGGGGAAGCCTCTGGCGACCTTCTTGCCGCCCACCTGATGGACGCGCTGCTGGCGCGCTATCCCGACATCGAGTTCGCCGGCATCGGCGGCCCGCGGATGGAGGCCAGAGGCTTTGTCAGCCACGCGCCGCAAAGCCGGCTGGCGGTGATGGGTTACGCCGAGGTGCTCAAGCGCCTGCCGGAACTGCTGCGCATCCGCCGCACCCTGCGCGACCGCCTGATCGCGGAAAAGCCGGACGTTTTCATCGGCATCGACGCGCCGGACTTCAATCTGGACCTGGAGGCCGCGCTCAAGCGCGCCGGCATTCCCACCGTTCACTACGTCAGCCCCTCGGTCTGGGCCTGGCGGCCGGAGCGGGTGCAGAAGATAGGCCGCAGCGTCAGCCACATGCTGTGCCTGTTCCCGATGGAGCCGCCTTTATACCGTCAGGCCGGGGTGCCGGTCACCTATGTCGGCCACCCGCTGGCCAGCGAGATTCCGCTGCGGCCGGACCAGAGCGCGATGCGCGAGCAGCTGGGGCTGCCGCAGCGTGCGCCGGTGTTCACCCTGATGCCGGGCAGCCGCATCGGCGAACTGGAGCACATGGCGCCGCTGTACATCGAAACCGCCAAGCTGCTGCTGAAAAGCTATCCGGACGCCCAGTTCCTGGTGCCGCTGGCCACCCGCCCCACCATGGAGCTGTTCGACCGCATGTTGAGCCGCTGCAAGGGCTGGGATCTGCCCTTGCGCAAGCTGTTCGGCCACGCGCAGATGGCGATGATCGCCAGCGACGCGGTGCTGGTCACCAGCGGCACCGCCACGCTGGAAGTGGCGTTGACCAAGAAGCCGATGGTGATCAGCTACAAGCTGTCCCCGCTGACTTACCGCCTGGTCAAACGCAAGATCCGTCTGCCCTACGTCGGCCTGCCCAATATCCTGTGCGGCCGCTTCGTGGTGCCGGAACTGCTGCAGAAACAGGCCACGCCGGCCAAGCTGGCGGCGGAGATGCAAAGGCTGTACGAAGATCAGGACGCGCGCCGCGAGATGGTGCAGACCTTCACCGAGCTGCATCAGTCGCTGCGCCAGGACACCGCCGCGCTGGCCGCGGACGCGGTGTTGCAAGTGGCGGGGCGGCAATGAGCGGGCTGGATCTGGAGCGGATCGCCGGCGTCGACGAAGCCGGCCGCGGTCCGCTGGCCGGCGCGGTGTTCGCCGCCGCGGTGATTCTGGACCCGGCCAAGCCCATCGCCGGCCTGGCCGATTCCAAAGTGCTGAGCGAGGCCCGCCGCGATGAACTGGCGCCGCTGATCAAGCGCGACGCGCTGGCCTGGTGCATCGCCAGCGCCAGCGTCGAGGAAATCGACACGCTCAACATCCTGCACGCCACCATGCTGGCGATGACGCGGGCGGTGCAAGGCCTGCAGCCGCAGGCGACGCGCGCGCTGATCGACGGCAACCGCGTGCCCAAGGGCCTGCCGGTGCCGGGAGAAGCCATCGTCAAGGGCGACGCCAAGGTGGCGGCCATCTCCGCCGCCTCCATCCTGGCCAAGACCGCGCGCGACGCCGAACTGGTGGCGCTGGACGCTCTGCATCCGCAATACGGCTTCGCCCGCCACAAAGGCTACCCCACCGCCGAACACCTGGCCGCGCTGGAGCAGCACGGCGCCTTGCCGGCGCATCGCAAAAGCTTCGGCCCGGTCAAGGCCTGGTTGCTGCGTCAGCAGGGACAGCTGTTTTGAGCGGCGCGGCCGCCAAATCCTGTTTCCCGCCGGTGGCGCGGCCGGACGCCCGCGTCTTGGTGCTGGGCTCCTTGCCCGGCGACGCCTCCTTGCAGGCCGGCCAGTACTACGCTCATCCCCGCAATCAATTCTGGCCGCTGCTGCAGGCGATCACCGGCCGGCCGCTGGTCGAGCTGGCCTACGCCGAACGTCTGAACGCGCTGCAACAGGCCGGCGTGGCCTTGTGGGACGTGATCGCCAGCGCGCGGCGGCGCGGCAGCCTGGACGCCGACATCCGCGATCAGCAGGCCAACGATCTGCGCGAACTGGCGCAAAGCCTGCCGCGGCTGCGCGCGGTCGCCTTCAACGGCGCCACCGCCGCGCGCGCGGCCGCACAGCTGGACGGTCTGGGGCTGGACATCCTGGCCTTGCCTTCTTCCAGCCCGGCGCATACCCTGGCCTTTGACAGAAAACTTGAAGTTTGGCGGCAACTGGGACGATATTTGTAGTTGACGGCGGGACAATGCGTCGGCCGTCGCGATGAAACCACCTGGGGGAGCGAATATGGGCCATTACTGCATATGGTTTGTCACGCCGGACGACAGCGTGATGCGCCGGGCCGAAGTGGTGATCAACGGCGTGATCCATTGCCATCAGGTGCTGGAGGAGATCGAGGCGCAGCTGGCGGTGGACTGCGGCCTGACCCAGGTGATGATCGTGGACTGGAAACGTTTTGAGACGCCGGAGCAGGCCGGTAAGCTCGCTCACGCGGCCTAAGAGCCCGTTTACGATCTGCTGCGCTTCGGCGATACGGCGTTGAAAACAACTTCGAAATGCTCACGTACTGTATGTACGCTCCGCTTTCTCAGCTGTTTTCGCCTTGTCTCGCTCTAGCTCGCAGGATCGTAAACATGCTCTAGGCGGCTAGCTCTTTGGTAGGAGTCAAGCCCGCAGGCGGCCATGCTATCATGGCCGCCTGAATCTTTATGGGGGCGTCGGCGCTATGCATGTATTGGGTTTCGCCGGCTATTCCGGCAGCGGCAAGACCACCTTGCTGGAAAAACTGATTCCCCGTCTGACCGCCCGCGGCCTGCGCGTCGCCGTGGTCAAACACACCCACCACGACGTGGACTGGGACACGCCGGGCAAGGACAGCTGGCGGCATCGCCAGGCCGGCGCTGCGCAAGTGCTGTTGGCCTCGGCCCGCCGCCGCATGCTGGTGGAGGAGTTGGCGGACAGCAACGATCTGCCGCTGGCCGCCCACCTGGCGATGCTGGGTCCTTGCGATCTGGTATTGGCCGAAGGCTTCAAGCACGAAGCCATTCCCAAGATAGAAGTGGTCAACAGCGCGCTGGCCGCGCCGGCGCTGCATCCGCACGATGGACAGGTGCTGGCCGTGGTCAGCGATCTGCCGCAAACGCTGGACCTTCCCTGGTTTCACCGCGACGACGTCGACGCCGTCGCCGCCTTCCTGATTTCACGATTGGATCTGCCCCATGCTGAGCTTTGAACAAGCCCGTGACTGGCTGCTGGAGCGCGCCCAGCCGCTGAGCGCCACCGAACAAGTCGAATTGCTGGCCGCCGCCGGCCGCGTGCTGGCCGAGCCTGTGCTGGCCACGCTGGACGTGCCGCCGCACGACAATAGCGCGATGGACGGCTACGCCTTGCGCGCCGACGAACAAGCGGCGGCGATGCCGGTGTCGCAGCGGGTGCCGGCCGGCAGCGTGCCGCAGGCATTGATTGCCGGCAGCGTGGCGCGCATCTTCACCGGCGCGCCCATTCCGCCCGGCGCCGACGTCGTCATCATGCAGGAACAGGCGGAAACCGCCGCCGACGGCACGGTGAGCTTCAGCCAGCCGGCCAGCGTCGGCCAGAATATCCGCCGTCGCGGCGAGGACATCCGCGCCGGCCAGGAAATCCTGCCGGCCGGCAAAGTGCTGAACCCGGCCGACATCGGCCTGGCCGCGTCCATCGGCGTGGAAACGCTGACGGTGCGCCGCCCGCTGCGGGTGGCGGTGTTCTTCACCGGCGACGAACTGGTGGAGCCGGGCCGGCCGCTGGCCGCCGGCCAGATCTACAACTCCAACCGCTACTGGCTGGCGCCGGCGCTGATGCGCCTGGGCTGCGAGGTGATCGATCTGGGCATCGTCCGCGATTCCCTGGGCGCCACCCGAGAGGCGCTGCGCGACGCCGCCGACGCCGCCGACGTGATCATGACCTGCGGCGGGGTGTCGGTGGGCGAGGAAGACCACGTCAAGGCCGCGGTGGAGGCCGAGGGCTCGCTGGACCTGTGGAAACTGGCGATCAAGCCGGGCAAGCCGCTGGCTTACGGCAAGGTGGGGCAGGCTGACTTCATCGGCCTGCCGGGCAATCCGGTGTCCGGCTTCGTCACCTTCCAGGTGCTGGCGCGCGCCTTCCTGGAACGGCGCGCCGGCCTGCCGGTCTCGGCGCTGGCGCCGGAAGGCCCGTATCCGGCGGCCTTCGACTGGACCCGGCCGGACGCGCGCCGCAGCGAATTCATCCGCGTGCGGCGCGTGTGCGTCGACGGCCGCTGGCAGCTGGAACTGTACCCGCAGCAAGGCTCCGGCGTGCTGATGTCCTGCGCCTGGGCCGACGGCCTGGTGCGGCTGGAGCCGGGCCAGGCGGTGGCGCGCGGCGACATGCTGGCCTATCTGCCGCTGGTGCAGTAAGCCGTGCCCACCATCCGCTTCGTCGATGAAACCGGCGCGCTGCTCGGCGAGCAGCAGGCCATGCCCGGAGACAATCTGCTGGACCTGGCGCGGCTGGCGGACGTGCCCCTGCACTGGCGTTGCGGCCAGGGCACTTGCGGCACCTGCAAGGTGAGGCTGGCGACGCCGGAGGCGGAGCAGCGGCCCAGCCGCAAGGAACGCAATGTGCTGCTGCGCGCCGGCGTCATAGACGCCGCTCAGGCCGCCAGCGAATGCTGGACCGAGGCGCGGCCTTGGCGGCTGGCCTGCCATCTGCATCTGAGCGAGGACGATTGGGAAGTGGAGTGTCCGGCGTTTTGAGCGCCAACAAAAAGGGCCCGTAGGGGCCCTTGTTTATGGCATTGGGCGCTCAAGCGCTCCTGCGGTACAGCGCGATCGACCCCGCCAAGGCCAGCAAGGCGCCGCCGCTGATCCGGTTCAGCCACTTCACGCCGTTTTCCCGCCACAGTTGCAGAGACTTCGCGCCCAGCAGCGCGTAGCCGCTCATCGCCAGCACGTCTATCGCCACGATCACCGCGGCCAAGGCCAGGTACTGGGGCAACTGGGCTTCGGCCGGCGAGACGAACTGAGGCAATAGCGCGGACATGAAGAAATAATACTTGGGGTTGCCCATGGCCACGGAAAAGCTTTTGGCGACGGCGGCCCAGCGCGAAGGCTGGCGCGCGGCGTCTCGGATCAAGGCCGGCCCGCCTTTGGCGCGCAGCATCTGCAGGCCGACATAGGCGAGAAAGGCCACGCCCAGCCATTTGACGATCTGAAATAGCGTTTCGGACGCCGCCAGCAGCGCGCCGAAACCCAGACCCACCAATAGCACCAGCAGCAAGTCGGCCAAGACCGCGCCCAGCATGCCGTACAGCGCGTAGCGCAGGCCGAAGCGGGAACCGTTGCTCAGCGCGAGCAACACCGTCGGCCCCGGGGTGAGAATGCCGACGGACATGATGAAGGCGAAGGCGAGCAGGGTGGCGAAAGTCATGAACAAGCCTCCGTCCGGTATCGATCTCTTAATCCGCGGTCTGCCGCTCGCCGCGCGCTTCGGCCTCGCCGGCCTTGGGTTCCGGACATTCCGGGCGCAGCCAGTGGCGCAGCATGGTCAGGGCCACCGCCAGCAGGGTGGGGCCGATGAACAGGCCTATCACCCCCCAGGCGATCAGGCCGCCGATCACGCCCAGGAAGATCAGCGACAGCGGCATCTGCGCGCCCTGGCTGATCAGCAAGGGCTTCAGGATGTTGTCTATGGTGTTGATCAGCAAAAAGCCCCAGACCAGTAGAAAGATGCCCAGGCCGGTGTTGCCGATGTAAAACACCCAGGCGGCGGCCGGCAGCCAGACGATCAGCGTCGGCATCTGCGCCACCGCGACGATGAAGCAAAGGAAGCCCAGCACCAGCGCGCCGGGCACGCCGGCGATCAAGAGGCCGATCACGCACAGAATGGTCTGCGCCAGCGCGGTGCCCACCACCCCGGTGGTGACGCTGCGTATGGTGCGGGCGATCACGTCCGGCAGTTCGCCGGCCGGCGCGCCGCCCAGCTTGATCACGATCAGCTCCACCATGTCCCACAGCCGGTCGCCGTTGATCAACAGCAGGCCGGACACGATGATGGCCAGCACGATCTCCAGCAGGCTCAGGCTGAGATTGGCGCCGCCGGACAACAGCCACAGCGCGCCCTGGTTCACCGCCGGGCGGATCTTTTCGAAGAAGCCGGGCAGGTCGGCCTGCACGCTGCCCCACAGCTTTTGCAGGCTTTCGCCTACCACCGGGATATTGGCCAGCCAGGCCGGCGCGTTGGGCAGGGTCAGCTGGGTCAGATCATGGGTGAGGCCGGACAGATGGGGCAGGGTGTCCGCCAGCGTCAGCGCCATCAGGCCGATGGGAATGGCCAGCGCCAGCGCCAGCGCCAACACGATGAGCAGGGCGGCCAGCTTGTGGCGCTCCCCCAGTTTTTGCCGCAGCCGGCAATGCAGCGGCCAGGCGGAAATGGCGATGATGGAGGCCCAGGTCAGGGCGCCGAGAAAGGGTTGGATCACGCGCAGGCAAGACATCACCAGCAGGGCGATGATGGCGATCTGGAACACGGCCAGAATGCTGACATTGGAGAACGCTTTATTGATGGCCATGGGGCTCTCGGAAAATGAAAACGGGCCGATCGGAAGATCGGCCCGCTGATTCTGCAATGCAATGGGCGTGAATGCAATTGGCGCTTGCGGCTATTGCGGATTCGCCGCCGCCAAGGTCTTGGCGAAGGCTTCCGCCGGGGTGAAGCCGATCACGCGGTCCGCCTCCTGGCCCAGCTTGTCGAACAGGATGATGCCCGGCGGGCCGAACAGGCCGAAGCGCTTGAGCAGCGCCTGGTGCTCGGCGTTGTTGGCGGTCACGTCGGCCTTGGCCAGCACATAGCCCTGCATCTGGCGGCTGACCGCGGCGTCCGGGAAGGTTTCCGCCTCCATCTCCTTGCAGGACACGCACCAGTCGGCGTAGAAGTCCAGCAGCAGCGGCTTGCCTTCCGTCTTGGCCCTGGCCAGCAGCGCGTCCAGCTGAGCGCTGTTCGCCACCGGCTGGAACACGGCGGCGGCCTTGGCTTCCGCCTGGCCCTGGCCCAGCCAGCGCAAGGGGTAGCGCGGGTTGTCGGCGCCGGCCAGCAGGCCGGCCAATTGGGCCGCGCCTATCAGCAGCAGCGCCACGCCGGCGGCCTTGCCCAGCCGCCGCGGCGCGCCGGCGTTGCCGGGCAGCGCTTCCAGCGCGCCCAGGGACACCGCGCTGCCTATCAGCAGCAAGGCCCACAGCAGCATCACCAGCGCGCCCGGCAGGAAGGGCGTGGCCAGCCAGACGGCCAGGCCCAGCATCACCACGCCGAAGCAGGCCTTGACGGTTTTCATCCAGCCGCCGGCGCGCGGCAGCACCTGGCCGCCGAAGGTGCCGATCAGGATCAACGGCAGGCCCAGGCCCAGCGCCATCGCGTACAGCGCGGCCCCGCCCAGCGCGGCGTCGCCGGTGCTGCCGATATAGCCCAGCGCCAGCGCCAGCGGCGGCGCGACGCAGGGGCCGATGATCAGCGCGGATAGCGCGCCCATGATGAACACGGTGGCGAACTTGCCGCCGGACATGCGGTTGGAGGTGTCGGCCAGCCGCGACTGCAGCGCCGACGGCAGCTGGATGGTGAACAGATCGAACATGGACAGCGCGAACACCACCATCAGCGCGCTGGCGCTCAGCACCACCGCCGGCTGTTGCAGCCACACGGTCAGCAGCGCGCCGGTGAGGCCGGCGACCACGCCGACCAGGGTATAGGTCAGCGCCAGGCCCTGCACATAGGTGAAGGACAACAGGAAACCGCGGCGGCGGGTCAGCGTTGCGCCCTGGCCGGCAATCAATGAGGAAACGATGGGCAGCAGCGGATACATGCAGGCGGTGAAGGCCATGCCTATGCCCGCCAGCAGAAAGGTGCCCAATGTGGTCAGCCAACCCTGGGCTGCCAGCTCATTGTTGCCGGCCGAGGACTTTCCCTGCGGGGAGGCCTCCGACAGCCATTCGCCCAGCTTGCCGCCGGCGGCCGGCGTGCCGCCCACCTTGAGCTTGTGGGTGTAGGGCGGGTAGCACACGCCGGCGTCGGCGCAGCCTTGCAGTTTGACCTGCAGTTCGAATTCGGCCGGCGCATTGGGCTGCAGGGGCACGGTCACCACGTTCTTGCCGATGAACACGGTCTGCTTGCCGAAGTACTGGTCGTTCTTTTCCTTGCCGGCGGGGAATTGCGGCGTGCCCACCAGATTGGCCGGCTGGCTGCTGATCTGGGTGCGGTCGCGGTACAGGTAGTAGCCGGGGGCCACGTCCAGCGTCAGCTGAAGCTGGTCGCCGGCGCGCTCAACCTTGGCGGCGAAGGCTTGTTCGGCCGGCAGCAAGTCGTCCTGGTTGACGGCGTGCGCGGGCAGGCTCAAGCCCAGGCAGGCCAGCGTGACCGCGAGCAAGCCCACGATCCGGGATGAGAGTAGCGATAAGTTGATTGGCACGGGATGACTCTATGGTTTATGGTCGTTAGCGTTTGAATGACCGGCGCGCGAAGGCTTGGTTCCATGGCGGCCGGGCGGGGTGCGGAAGGCGGCGGACTTGGTCGCGGCCGCGTCTTGCTATGCGAAAACAATATGCATTAAATTCAAATAACGGGCAAACGGTAAGATAGAATATTTATATAAAAACTAGGGCGCAATACCAGACATCATGCGAGAAACGATTCACTTTGCTCATGCCAACAGTTTCCCGGCCTCGGTTTACCGCAAATTCCTGGACGCGCTGGGCGAGCGCTGCCAGGTGGGCTTCCTCGACGCCATCGGCCACGATCCGGCCTATCCGGTCACCGACTGCTGGCCGCATCTGGTGGAGGAAACCATCGCCCACATCGAAAGCCACTATCAGGGCCCTATCGTCGGCGTCGGCCATTCTCTGGGCGGCTTCCTGATGTTCTACGCGGCCTTGCGCCGGCCGGAGCTGTTCAAGCGCATCGTGATCCTGGATTCGCCGCTGATGGGGCCGTTCCGCTCGCGCGGCATCTGGCTGGCCAAGAAGCTGGGCTTCATCGATCGCATCACCCCGGGCGGCAACACCCTGAAGCGGCGCGACAACTGGGCGTCGGTGGCCATGGTTCACGACTACTTCGCCCGCAAGTCCATGTTCGCCCGCTTCGATCCGGACTGCCTGGCCGACTACGCCGAGCACGGCACGGTGGACGACGGCCAGGGTGGACGCAAGCTTAAATTCCGTCCGCGGATCGAACATGACATCTATTGTTCGCTGCCGCATGATTTTCCGCGTTATCGCGGCCAATTGAAAGTGCCGGCGGCTTTTATCGCCGGCGTCGGCTCCGACGTGTTGAAACCGGCGGACCTGCGCTTCATGCGCAAGCACTTCAATATCCAGGTGCAGATGCAGCAGGGCAGTCATCTGTTTCCGCTGGAACGGCCGGTGGAAACGGCGCGGCGCATCCTGGATCTGCTGGAGGCCTGAGCCGGGATCCCGCGGCGCAAAAAATGGAAGCCCGGGGGCTTCCGTTTTGACTGCGGCTTGCGTTTGAGCGGCGAAGCGCCGCCGCTTCCAGGCGGGCTAGATGGGGCGGATCTCTTGCGGGTAGAGCAGGGCGATATGGGCTCTACCTTCGGAGCGGTCGGTCAAGAACAGCTGGGCCAACAACAGATGCTGTTCCGGCAGGGAGTTCAGGTCGGTCTTGATCTTGTCGAACAGTTCGGCCTTGTAGGTGGCTTGGTCGCGGCCACCGGCTTTGCTGGAATAGGTTTTCAGCGCCCAAGCATGGCCGACATGGGCCAGCTCGGGGTTGCTCAGTCCCAGTTTGTTATAAATGACGCCTTTGGCGTCCGAGCCGTCCTCGTCGGAGTAAGCGAGCAGGGAGAAGCTAGGGCCGCTGAGATTCAGGGCGGAATTCAGCTTGTCGGCCACGTTTTCGATATAGGGCTCGAAGTAGCAGGTGTATAGCCAGGCAGGCAGCGGGATGGGCGGCTTGATGACGGGCAGTTTGATGTGGGTGGTGGGATAGAACAGGGTGATGGTGGCCTTGCCGCCCTTGCTGTCCGACAGCAAGAGCTTGGCGCCGAAAGCCTCGGCTGGCGACAAGCTGTTCAGTTTGTGGCGGATCTTGTCGAATAATTCTGTATTGTAGGCGGCCTGATCGTCGCCTTTGGGCTTGGCCTCGATATAGAGTTTCTGCCAGCCGGCATTGTTCTTCTGGATATTGCCCTGGTTGGCCGGCGCATAAAACACCACGCCCTTGGCCGGATTTTCTTTCTCGTCGGCCACGGCGGCGATAATGTGATGATTGGCCCGCGACAGTTCATCGGTGCGCTGTCTGATCTTCTCCAGCAGCTCATCAATATCATTCTTAAACTCGGCAATATAATCCCAATAGTTCGACATTGAATGACTCCATTGCGGTTGAATGGCGCGGCGGTGTCGCGCTCTGAATGGATTGTATGTCGGTGGCAAATGTGCGCGGCTGACAAAAGCTGAACGCCGCTTCAGCGACGGCGGGCGGCATGGGCGCTTGGCGTGGGTTCTCAGGGGGCAAAGCAAAACGCCCGGCGGAGCCGGGCGTTGAAGTTGGACGACAAGTTTTACTTACAGCATCGCCAGCCGCTGGCGCACGCTGCGCTCGATGCCGGCGGCGTCCAGGCCGCAATCGGTCAGCATGCCGGCCGGGTCGCCGTGCTCCACGTAATCATCCGGCAGGCCCAGTTGCAATACCGGTTTGAGGATGCCCATCGCCTGCATCGCCTCCAAACAGGCCGAGCCGGCGCCGCCCATCACCACGTTTTCCTCCACGGTGATGATCAGATCGTGGCTCTCCGCCAGCCGGCATACCAGTTCCGCGTCCAGCGGCTTGACGAAGCGCATATCGGCCACGGTGGCGTTCAGCGCCTCGGCGGCGGCCAGGGCCGGCGTCACCATGCTGCCGAAGGCGAGGAAGGCCACTTTTTCGCCCTGGCGGCGCAACAGGCCCTTGCCCAGCGGCAGCGCCGTCATCTCGGCCTGGATCTCGGCGCCGGGGCCGGTGCCGCGCGGATAGCGCACCGCGGCCGGGCTATTCATCTGGAAGCCGGTGTACAGCATCTGCCGGCATTCGTTTTCGTCCGAGGGCGCCATCACCGTCAGATTGGGAATGCAGCGCAGGAAGGACAGATCGAAGGCGCCCGCGTGGGTGGGGCCGTCCGCGCCCACCAGGCCGGCGCGGTCGATGGCGAACAGCACCGGCAGATTCTGCAGCGCCACGTCGTGGATCAGCTGGTCGTAAGCGCGCTGCAGGAAGGTGGAGTAGATCGCCACCACCGGCTTGACGCCGTCGCAGGCCAGGCCGGCGGCGAAGGTGACCGCGTGCTGTTCGGCGATGGCCACGTCGTAATAGCGGTCCGCGTGCTCCTGCTCGAAGCGCACCAGGCCGGAGCCCTCGCGCATCGCCGGGGTGATGCCCACCAGGCGCGGATCGCGCTTGGCCATGTCGCAGATCCAGTCACCGAACACCTGGGTGTATTGCGGCTTGCCGCCGCCCTTGCCGCTGGCCAGGCCGTTGCTGGGGTCGAACTTGGTGACGCCGTGGTATTTGACCGGGTCGCTCTCCGCCAGCTTGTAGCCGTGGCCCTTCTTGGTGACGATGTGCAGGAACTGCGGGCCCTTGAGGCTGCGGATATTGCTCAGGGTGTCCACCAGCACGTCCACGTCGTGACCGTCGATCGGGCCGATGTAGTTGAAGCCGAACTCCTCGAACAGGGTGCCGGGGGTGAAGAAGCCCTTGACGTGCTCCTCCACCTTGCTGGCGATCTCCTTCAGCGGCGGGGCGATGCCCAGCACCTTGCTGGAGCCTTCGCGCATCGCCGCGTAGAAGCGGCCGGACATCAGCTTGGCCAGGTAGTTGTTCAGCGCGCCGACATTGGGCGAGATCGACATCTCGTTGTCGTTGAGCACCACCAGCAGATCGGTGTCCATCGCGCCGGCGTTGTTGAGGGCCTCGAAGGCCTGGCCGGCGGTCATGGAACCGTCGCCGATGATGGCCACGCACTTGCGCTCAATGCCCTGGGTCTTGGCGGCCACCGCCATGCCCAGCGCCGCGCCGATGGAGGTGGAGGAATGGCCGACGCCGAAGGTGTCGTACGGCGATTCGTCGCGCTTGGGAAAGCCGGCCAGGCCGCCTTTCTGGCGCATGCTGCCCATGCGCTCGCGGCGGCCGGTCAGAATCTTGTGCGGGTAGGTTTGATGGCCCACGTCCCACACCAGGCGGTCGTCCGGGGTGTTGAACACATAGTGCAGGGCGATGGTCAGCTCGATGCTGCCCAGGTTGGAGGCGAAGTGGCCGCCGGTCTTGCTGACGCTTTCCACCAGGAAGTCGCGCAGTTCCGTGGCCAGCGGCGCAAGCTGCTGGCGCGACAGCTTGCGCAGGTCGGCGGGGCTTTGAATGGTCTCGAGCAAGGGATACATAGTTTTCTGCTTCTCAGAACGAGCGCGCGACGATGTAGTCGGCCAGTTCCTTCAATCGTTGGGCGGAATCGCCAAATCCTTCCAGCGCGGCAAACGCCTCGTCGCGCAAGTCGCGGGCAAACTGCTTGGCTTCGGACAGCCCCATCAGGCTGACGTAGGTGGGCTTGTCGTGGGCGGCGTCCTTGCCGGCGGTCTTGCCCAGGGTGGCGGTGTCCGCTTCGCAGTCCAGCACGTCGTCCACCACCTGGAAGGCCAGGCCCATGCGCTTGGCGAACACGTCCAGGCGGGCGGTCTCGTTCTCGCTCAGCGGCCGGCCGGCCATGGCGCCCAGCAGCACCGACGCGCGGATCAGCGCGCCGGTTTTCAGCAAATGCATATACTCCAGCTCAGGCTGATTCAGCGCCTTGCCCACGCTGGCCAGATCGATGGCCTGGCCGCCGGCCATGCCGGCGTGGCCGGCGGCGCGCGCCAGCGTATGCGTCATCGCCAGCTGGGCGGAGGCCTCCACGCCGGCCATGGGCGCGGAGAGCACGTCGAAAGCCAGGGTTTGCAGCGCGTCGCCCACCAGGAGCGCGGTGGCCTCGTCGTAAGCCACGTGGCAAGTGGGCTTGCCGCGGCGCAGCACGTCGTCGTCCATACAGGGCATGTCGTCGTGCACCAGGGAATAGACGTGGACCATCTCCAGCGCGGAGCCGATGCGGGCCAGATTGTCGGCGCTGGCGCCTACCAGTTCGCCGGCGGCGAACACCAGCAGCGGGCGCACCCGCTTGCCGCCGCCCAGGCAGACGTAGCGCATCGCTTCGTGCAATTTTTGCGGCGTGTGCTGAGGGGAGGGCAGCAGGCGCTCCAGCGCGCCTTCCACTTGCTGCTGGATCTCGGTCATCCAGGCCATGAACGGTTTATTGTCCATTGGACAATTCCAGCGGTTTGAGTTCGTTGTTTTCCAGGATTTTCAGCTGCTGTTCCGCGTCGGCCAGTTTGGTCTGGCAGAACTTGATCAATTCTATGCCCTGCTTGTAGGAGCCGAGCGCCGTTTCCAGCGGCATGTCGCCGCTTTCCATCGCCTGGATGATGTCTTCCAGTTGGGCCAGTGCGGTTTCGAAACTGGCCGGCGCTTTGCTGGCTTTAGCCATGGCGTTTTCCTTATTGTGCTTTGTGGTGGCCGGACCGTGCGTGTTCTATCGGTGTCGCGTGGGCGCGGGCGGCTCTTTAAGGCCGTCATTCTAGTCCAATTTCCCGGTGCGGCGACAGAGGCGATTGAGCGCTTTTGGCAAGCGCGAATGCCGTGGAGATGCCGGCGGCGCGGAAAGTGAACGCGCCTAGCGGACAATTCCCCGCCGCCCACATTTGCGGTAGGGTGTCGCCAATTGAAAACGACAGGGGCCAGCATGCATTCGCAACCATCCATTCTGATCACCGGCTGCTCCAGCGGCATCGGCTACCACACCGCCGTCATCCTGGCCCAGCGCGGCTGGCGCGTGATCGCCAGCTGCCGCGCCGCCGCCGACGTGGAGCGCCTGCGCAGCGAGGGCATGACTTGCATCCGGCTGGACGTGGACGACGCCGATTCCATCCGCGACGGCCTGGCCCAGGCGGTGGAACTGGCCGGCGGCCGCCTGGACGCCTTGTTCAACAACGCGGGCTTCGGCCAGCCGGGCGCGGTGGAGGACATCAGCCGCGCGGCGATGCGCGAGCAGTTCGAAACCAATCTGTTCGGCCCCTGGGAGCTGAGCAACGCCGCGCTCAAAGTGATGCGCGCCCAGGGCCATGGCCGCATCGTGTTCAACAGCTCCATTCTGGGCTTCGCCGCCATGCGCTGGCGCGGCGCTTACAACGCCAGCAAGTTCGCGATGGAAGGCCTGTGCGACACCCTGCGCCACGAGCTGCACGGCACCGACATCCATGTGTCCCTGGTGGAGCCGGGGCCGATAGAAAGCCGTTTCCGCCCCAATGCGCTGGCGCGTTTCCTGAAGAACGTGGACATCGACGCCAGTTTTCACCGCGAGGCCTATCAGCAGCAGCTGGCGCGTCTGAAGAAAGAGGGCCACGCCGCGCCATTCACCCTGCCGGCCAGCGCGGTGGCGGAGGCGGTGCACCGCGCCATCACCGCGGCCAAGCCGGCGGCGCGCTACCGGGTGACTTTCCCCACCAAATTGTATTGGTGGCTGCGTCGCCTGCTGCCAACCCGTTGTTTTGACTGGGCATTGCGCGCGGCCACCTGAGGCGGCGCCAAGTCCTTGGCTTAGCATGAGTTTTTCTATGCATAGACATGTATTTTCTTTGATGCCATTTTGATAGTTTCTTGTTGATCTAGCCCGCGGATTCGCTTTACAGTCACGGCACTTGCTCATGGCATTTCCTCATGCCGGAGCAGGCATAACAATAGAGACGCCGGGTTTCCCGGCTCCGTGACACAAAGGAGTAAGCGAGATGAATCGCTGGAAATGGCTGCCCCTGCTGCTGGCGGGGGCGGGCCTGCTCGCGTCCGCGCAAGCGGCCGATATGAGCAAGACGCTAAAGGTGTCCTTCCTGGCGCCCGAGACCGGATTCGACCCGGCCAAGATGAGCGATATTTATTCGCTGGGCGTGATCGAGAACATTTTCGACAATCTGCTCAGGTACGACTATCTGGCGCGGCCGCTCAAGCTCAAGCCGGGCACCGCCGTGGCCCTGCCGGAGATATCGGCGGACGGCCAGGTGTTCACCTTCAAGGTCCGGCCCGGCATTTATTTTGCCGACGACCCGGCCTTCAAGGGCAAGAAGCGCGAGCTGACCGCGGCGGACTACGCCTACAGCATCAAGCGCTTTGCCGACCCCAAGGTCAGCTCGCCCAACGCCACTTCCTATACCGACTACGTGCTGGGATTGGCGGAGGCGGGCAGCGCCGCCAGCAAGAAAGGGCGCTTCGACTACGACAAGCCTATCGAAGGCATCAAGGCGCTGGACCGCTACACCCTGCAGCTGACGCTGAAAAAGCCCAATTACAACTTCCTCTACACCGTGGCCGCCAAATTCAGCGGCGCGGTGGCGCGCGAGGTGATTGAAACCTACGACAGCAACACCAACGCCCACCCGGTGGGCACCGGGCCGTTTGTGCTGAAGGAATGGAAGCCGGGCAACCGCATCATCCTGGAAGCCAATCCTGGCTACCGCAAGGAAGTGTTCGCCGACGAGCCGGCCGCCGACGCGCCGCCGCAGGACCGCGAAATCGCCGAGCAACTGCGCGGCAAGACCCTGCCTGTCATCGGCCGCGTGGACATCAAGGTGATAGAAGAAGAACAGCCGCGCTGGCTGTCCTTCCTCAACAAGCAGATCGACTACATCGGCGTGCCCAAGTCCGCCATCCCGTCCACCGTGCACAGCAGCGAGGCCAACCCCTTCCAGGCCAGCCTCAACCCGACGCTGGCGCAGCGCGGCATCCGCCTGCACCACAATCTGGGCATGGACCTGACTTACGCCTTCTTCAATATGCGTGACCCGGTGGTGGGCGGCTACAGCAAGCAAAAGATCGCCTTGCGCCGCGCCATCGCCATGGCCTACCCCAGCAAGGAAGTGATCAAGCTCTTGTACAGCGGCCAGGCCATCCAGCTGCAAAACCTGGTGCCCTTGAACATGGTGGGCAACGATCCGCGCTTTCACGGCGCGGCGGACTTCGATCCGGCGCTGGCTAATGCGCTGCTGGACCAGGCCGGCTACAAGATCGGTCCGGACGGCTACCGCCGCCAGCCCAACGGCCAGCCGCTGCTGATCACCCAGGCCACCCAGGGCAGCGCTTTCGACAAGCAGTTCAACCAGATCTGGCAGAAGGCCTTTGACAGCATCAAGCTGCGCGTCACCTTCAAAGTGGCCAAGTGGAATGAAAACCTCAAGGCCGCCTACGCCGGCAAGGTGCAGATGTGGTCCTTGGGCGGTTCCGCCGCCATTCCGGACGGCGACGACTTCGTCACCGGCCTGTGGACCAAGCAGATCGGCATCGGCAACCTGCCCTTCTTCAGCCGGCCGGAGTTCGACAAGGCCTATGAGGCGTCGCAAGTGCTGCCCAACGGGCCGGAACGCGACGCGCTGTTCGACCGCATGAACCGGGTGGTGGCCGCTTACCAGCCCTATGTGCTGGGCGTGACCCGCTTCGAAAACGTCGTCAGCCACGACTATCTCAAGGGTTACAAGCCGCATCCGCTGGCCACGATTGGGGTGTCCTGGCGTTATGTCGACATCGACCTGAGCAAGCGCCGCTAAGCGCCTTGATCCGGGGCGCAGCCGCGCCGCTATATTCTGGAGAAGCAGATGTTCAATTTCATCATCCGCCGAATCTGGCAGATGGTGCCGACGATGTTCGGCGTCATGCTGCTGGTGTTCGTGCTGTTCAACTGGGTGGGCGGAGACCCCACCTACATCCTGGCCGGCAAACGCCTGACGCCGGAAATCATGGCCAATATCCGCGCCCAGCTGGGCCTGGACCTGAGCCTGCCGCAGCAGTTCTGGCTCTTCGTCAAGCAAGTGGCCACCTTCGACTTCGGCACCTCCTGGTCCACCCAGCAGTCCGTCACCGCCACGCTGGCTTCGCGCATCGGCCCCTCGCTGACGCTGACCGGCACCTTGCTGGTGTTCGAACTGCTGACCGCGCTGCCCATCGCCATCGTCGTGGCTTACTACCGCGGCACGCTGACCGACCGCATGGTGACGCTGATCTGCACCGTGGCCATGTCCGTCAGCTCGCTGGCCTACATCATCGTCGGCCAATACCTGCTGGCCTTCAAACTGGACTGGTTCCCGGTGATGGGCTGGGACGACGACAGCCTGCTGCGCAGCTTGCTGATCTATGTGCCGCTGCCGCTGATCCTGGGCATGCTGGTGTCGCTGGCGCCCAATGTGCGCTTCTACCGCAGCTTCGTGGTGGAAGAACTGGGCCACGACTACGTGCGCACCGCGCGCGCCAAGGGCTTGTCGGAAAAAACCGTGCTGTTCAAGCACGTGCTGCGCAACGCGCTGATCCCGGTGGTCACCGCGGTGATGATGTCCTTGCCCTTCCTGGTGCTGGGCTCGATGCTGCTGGAGCGCTTTTTCGGCATTCCCGGCATGGGCAATGAACTGCTGATGGCGGTGGACAAGAGCGATTTCCCGGTGATCAAGGCCATTACCGTGACCATCGCCGCCGCCGCCATGGTGTTCAACCTGCTGGCCGACATCATCTACAAGTGGATCGATCCACGCGTGCAACTCAAGTGAGCGCGGAGCACAAAACATGACAACATTGCAAAACACCGCCGGCGTGCCGCCGGCCGCCCCCTCGCGCAGCCTGTGGGCGCTGGGCTGGCAACGCTTGAAGCGCGACCGCATCGGCTTCGTCTCCCTGTGGGTGGTGGCCGCCTTCATGCTGCTGGCCGCCGCCGGCTGGCTCAATCTGGCCGGCCGCGGCTGGAACGACGAAATCGCCGCCTCCTACGCGCCGCCCACTTTATTGCTGGAGAAATACCGCCAGCAGGAAACGCCGGCCGCGGCCGGCGGCCAGTCCACCGCCATTGTGCCCACCGAACGCTTGAAACCGTCGGAAGATCCCATCCACGACTGGCTGGAAGCCGCGCGTCCGCACGCCGCCCAGTACGCTGTGCCGGAAGTGAAGAAAGTGGCGTCGCTGACCTTCGGCGCGGATCAGCGCGGCCGCGACATCCTGGACAAGGTGATCAAGGGCACCGCCACTTCGCTGCTGGTGGGCTTCTTCGGCGCGCTGCTGTCCATCCTGATCGGCACCTCGCTGGGCGCGATGGCCGGCTATTTCGGCCGCAAGGTGGACGACTTCCTGATGTGGTTCTACAGCGTGTTCACCTCGGTGCCGGACATGCTGCTGCTGCTCGCCTTCGCCGCCGTGGCCGGGCGCGGCATCGCCACCGTCATTCTGGTGCTGTCGCTGACCAGCTGGACCGGCACCTTCCGCCTGGTGCGGGCCGAGTTCATCAAGAACCGCTCGCGCGAGTACGTGCAGGCGGCGGACGCGATCGGCGCCAGCCACAGCCGCCGCATGTTCATCCACATCCTGCCCAATGTCTCCCACCTGCTGCTGGTGCAGTTCTCCCTCTTGATGGTGGGCCTGATCAAGTACGAAGTGATCCTGTCCTTCCTCGGCTTCGGCGTGGACGTGCGCCAAGTGAGCTGGGGCTCCATGCTGGCGGAAGTGCCGGAAGAGCTGTTGCAGGGTTATTGGTGGCAGCTGGCCATGGTGGTGGTGTTCATGTCCACCCTGGTGACCGCCTTCAGCATGTTGACCGATGCGCTGCGCGACGCGCTGGACCCGCGCGCGGCGGCGAAGTGAGCGGGGAGAACAGACTATGACTCAGAACCAGACCCTGCTGTCGGTGCGCAATCTCAAAGTGGCGTTCCGTCAGGAGAACGGCGGCGATTTCCAGGCGCTCAAGGGCGTTAGCTTCGACATCCCGGCCAAGCGCACCGTCGCCTTGGTGGGCGAATCCGGCTCCGGCAAATCGGTGACCTCCATGGCCATCATGC
>NZ_JBMDIQ010000027.1:0-67701 GCF_057808735.1 Chromobacterium sp. FG89
CCCCATTGCAAAGCCCAGCTCACACGAGCTGGGCTTTATGCATTGTGCTGTTGAATGGCGACACAGAAGCCTCCCCCAAAGGGAGGCTTTATTGCGTCTGGACGGAGCCGCCGCTTCTCCTTATCTTCCGTTTTCCTTCTCTTTTCCTGGCTTGTTGTTGGGTGCCGATGCGGCAAACGCCATACCCATGTCTTAATTGCGGGTTTGATGAACTAAGTCGCCGGTGATCATCTAAATAAATAGTTACTGAATAAAATTAAAAAACTTTATACCACTGCACTAGGAAAGGACGCGAATGAGCGAGCATCTGTGTCGGGAAGGCCATTGCGGCGAAACCATCGGCCGGCGGACGGTGATGAAAACCGCGCTGGGCGCGGCGGCGCTATTTGCCATCGGCGCCAACGGAGGCGTGAACGGTGTGGCTTACGCGGCGTCTTTGAGCAAGACGCAGCGGGACGCGATGACGCCGGAGCAGGTGCTGGCGGAGATGGCCAAGGGCAATGAACGTTTCCGCACCGGCAAGCCGATGCAGCACGATTACCTGGCGCAAAAGCGTTCCAGCGCCGAGGGGCAATACCCCGCCGCGGTGGTGCTCAGTTGCATAGACTCGCGCGCGCCGGCGGAAATCGTGATGGACGCCGGCATAGGCGACACCTTCAATTCCCGGGTGGCCGGCAATGTGGTGAATGACGACTTGCTGGGCAGCATGGAGTTCGCCTGCGCGGTTGCCGGCGCCAAGGTGGTGCTGGTGATGGGGCATACCGCCTGTGGGGCGATCAAGGGGGCGATAGACCATGTGGAGCTGGGCAATCTGACCGGCTTGCTGGCGCGCATCCGCCCGGCGATTGCGCAGACCCGCTACGAGGGCGAGCGCAGCAGCAAGAACGCGGAGTTTGTCGATGCGGTGGCGCGCAGCAATGTGCTGCATACCATCGATCAGATCCGCAAGCGCAGCGATGTGCTGGCCAAGCTAGAGAAGGAGGGCCGGATCAAGATCGCCGGCGCCATGTACCATTTGAGCGGCGGCCGCCTCGAGTTTCTGTAAGCGCCGTCGATAGGGGGCCGGCGGCGTTCAGCTCGCCGGCGCTCTCAGCCGTTCCGCCATGTCTTCCTCCGAATAAACCTCGATGCCGGCCTGCCGCAATAGGCTGGCGGCCACGCCTTCCCCGTCCTTGAGCGTGCCGGAAAACTCGCCGTCGTAGATGCGGCGCGTGCCGCAGGAGGGGCTGTTGGCTTTCAACAGCGCTTGTCGGCAGCCATGGGCTTGCGCCAGACGCAGGCATGCCTGGGCGCCGCGCAGAAAGGCGGCGCTGATGTCTTCGCCTGCGGCGGTTTCCACGGTGGCCTGGCCGTGCAAGGCGGCCGCGCCGTCGCCGCCGCGCAGTTCCGCCGCCGGCCTAGGCGTGGGCAGCCCGCCCATGCATTCGGGACAGGCGGAGATCAGGGTGAAATCCCGGCGCAACCGCGCCCAGTCCCGTTCGGCCAGCGGTTTGGCCTGGCCGTCGTAGCGCACGGGCTGCCCCAGCAGGCAGGCGCTGACCAGCAAAGTCGGTTTCATTTCCATCGCGTTTCCAATAGCGCCGCCAGCTTGAGCGCGGCGGCGTGAAGTTCCTGTTCCTCCACGCCTGCGTAGCCCAGCACCAGCCCGCTGCGGTCCGGCCGTCCGATGAAGTGCTTGGCCAGCGGGCGCAGCCACAGTTGCTGCCGGGCGGCGGCCTGGCTGAGTTCCTCTTCGTCGAAGCCGTCCGGCAGTTGCGCGACCAAGTGCAGGCCGGCTTCGCCTGCGGACAGCGGCAGGGCGTCACCCAAGGCGCGCTGCAGGGTGCCGCGCAGCAGTTGTTGCCGCAGTTGGTAGAGTTCGCGCATATGTTTAATGTGGCGGGCGAAATGGCCTTGTTCGATGAAATCGGCCAAGGCCGCCTGCACCTGATAATTGCCTTCCCGGTACAAGCGCGCCTGCACGCGGCGGAACGGTTCCACCAATTCTTCCGGCAGGATCAGATAGCCCAGGCCCAGCGCCGGAAACATCACTTTGCTGAAGGTGCCGAGATAAATGACGCGTTCGCTGTCGGCCAGGCCTTGAAGGGAGGCGATGGGGTGGGTGGCGTAGCGGAATTCGCTGTCGTAGTCGTCTTCGATGATCCAGCTGTCGTGCTGTTTGGCTAATTGCAGCAGCGCGAGCCGCCGCGCCAGCGACATGACGACGCCGGTCGGGTATTGGTGGGACGGCGTGATGTAAATCAGGCGCGGCGGCGCGGCCTGATGCGCGGGCGTCGGGGCCATGCCCTGGGCGTCGACCGGGATCGGGACGATGTCCAATTCCGACGCGCGCAGCGCGGCTTGCGCGCCGCTATAGCCGGGGTCCTCCACCCAGGCGGCGTCGCCGGGGTCGGCCAATAGCCGTGCGAGCAATTCCAGCCCTTGTTGCGCACCCTGGATGATGACGATTTGCTCCGGCTGGCAGCGAACCGAGCGGGATAGATACAGGTATTGGCTGAGGGAACGCTTGAGCTCGGGCAGGCCGCCGTCGTGGCGATAATGCAGATGATCCAGTTGCGGACGCTGGATATGCTGTTGCAGGCAACGCTGCCACTGGGCGTGGGGGAATTGCTTCAGTTCCGGCGTGCCGGGGGCGAAGGCTCCGGCCAGCCCGGTGGGCAGCGAGCACTGCCCGGAGACGCGTTGGCCGCGCTGAGACAGCCCCGGGTGTTGCGGAGCGCGCTGAGGCGGCGAGGCGCTGGGGCTGAACAGGGCGGCGACATAAGTGCCGGAGCCGTGGCGGCTTTCCAGATAGCCTTCGGCGGCCAGTTGCTCGTAGGCGTTGAGAATGGTGTTGCGGCCCAGCGCCAGCTCCGCCGCCAGCGCGCGGCTGGCGGGCAAGGGCGCGCCGCCGGCCAGCTGACCGGCGCGGATCAGTTCACGCAATAAACGGTAGAGCTGGCGCGCCAAACTTTCGGCGCCCTGGCGTTGCAAGCGCTGACGCAGGAAATCGATCAACCACTCGGCGGACAAAGTGGTTCCTTCAGATTTTGCATGGTGGCACTGTTTGGGGTATGACTTGTCGCTTAGGCTAACAGCATTCCCAGAGCCGCAGGAGAAAAAAATGTTGAGTCAGCAGGATTTTTACGCCGCCAAGCTGGCGTACGAGATGGACGCGGCCGATGTCTGGAGCGCCTTGCAAGCCGGGGAGAAATTGGTCCTGATCGACGCCCGCGCGGAAGAGGCCTTCCGCAAGGAAACCCTGCCCGGCGCCGTGTCCGTGCCGCACCGGACCATGGATGAGGGGAGCACCGCGCATTTGCCCAAGGATGCGGTCCTGGTGTCGTTCTGCGACGGCATAGGCTGCAACGCGTCGACCAAGGGCGCTTTGAAGCTGGCGCGTCTCGGCTTCAATGTGCGCGAACTGCAAGGCGGCCTGGATTGGTGGGTGCGCGATGGCTACGCGACCACGGCGCGCGCCGGCGTCGCCGTGTCCTGCGCATGCTGAAAGGGGAGGCGATGTTGGAAACGGGCATGGCGCAGGCGGGCGAGGCCAACGCTCTGGGGCAAGCGGTGGGATGGCCGGTGGCCGACTGGCGCGAGGCGGCTTGGCCGCCTAAGACGGATCTGCAGGGACGCTTCTGCCGGCTGGAGCCGTTGCAGGCGGAGCGGCACGGTCCCGCTTTGTTCGCGGCGATGGGCGCGGACGCGGAGGCGCGCAACTGGACTTATCTGAGTTACGGGCCGTTTGCCGATTACGCCGACTACTACGGCTGGCTGGCCGAGCAGCAATGGCGGCGCGATCCGCATTTTTACGCGATCGTGGACGCGGTCAGCGGGGAGGCGCTAGGCGTGGCCGCCTATCTGCGCATCGATCCGGCCATGGGCTGCATCGAAGTCGGGCATCTGAATTTCTCGCCCTTGCTGCAGCGTCGGCCGGCGGCGACGGAAGCGATGTATCTGTTGATGCGCCAGGCCTTTGAGCTGGGCTATCGCCGTTATGAGTGGAAGTGCGACGCGCTGAACCTGCCTTCGCAGCGAGCGGCGCAGCGACTGGGCTTCCGCTTCGAAGGCGTGTTCCGGCAGGCCATGGTCTACAAGGGGCGCAATCGCGACACCGCCTGGTTTTCCATCCTGGATCAGGAGTGGCCGACCTTGCGGCAAGGCTTCGAAGCCTGGCTGTCCGCGGACAACTTCGACGCGGCGGGCGGGCAGCGCCGGACGCTGGCGCAATGGCGGGACGGGGATTGATTTTGCCGGCGGACTTCAAGCCGCCCCGCTAGGCAGGTACAATGAGTGTTTGATTTATTGAATAGATTTGCTTGCCAGATGAAATCCCTGCCGCGTAATGCCCGCATCAAGGGCGAGCCGTTCTTGCCCAACCGCTTCATTTTTGGTGATGCCGTCGACGATCAGGGCCTGGAAGGTTCCGAGTACCTGATTCACACGGAAACGCCGGCTTTTGTCTGCCGCCTGCTTGGCGACGACGACACCGACTTTCCCGGCCGCGAGCGGGAAGGCCTGGTCAGCGCCATGCTGTTCGACGAGGCGGACAATGTGACGGTCTATGTCTGCAATCTGCGCCTGCGCTTGTTCGACTTCAACTTCAGCAATGAAGACGAGATGCCGACCGTGGGCCAGTTGCAGGCGATCTGCGATGAGGCGATGCAGGCTTATCAGCGCCTGCACAAGGCTTACGCCGACCGCGAGGCCGCCGGCCCGGTGCCGCGCGAGATGCGCGCCGGCCCCACCGAGCCGCTGCCGCCGGCGGAGCGCGGCCGCGCGGTGAACCAATTGGTGGAACTGGCGCGGCGCGCGGTGGATCAGCCTATGGACCGGGCGCAGCTGGCGGGCGAGGTGCAGATGGCGCTGGCGGCCGGCGATCAGGCGGTGTTCACCGAATCGCAGTTGGCGCTGTTGTCCCAGCCGGCCGCGAGGCAGTTGCTGGTGAATTGCGCGCGCGACGCGATCGCCTTCCCCGAGGTGATGCGCAAGGACGGCGCCGTGGTGTCGTTCGAGCTGTGGGCTTTGCCGTTCGCGTTTTCACGCGCCCAGGGCGGAGTGTGGTGGCATTTCCCGCAGCTGGAGCGGCTGGAGGTGGCGCTGGCGGACGCGCTGGAGGTGCCGGAGCAGTCGATATTGTGGATTTCTCCCACCTTGTTCACGCTGGAGATGCTGAACGAGCGCGCCTGCCAGGACTTGGTGCAATTGGCGCCGGTGATGGACGCCGGCTGCGATTTCGCGCCGCTGGATCCGGACTCCTCGCGCGCCACTTACGAGGCGGCGCGCAAGACCAACGAGCCGCAATTGGTGCTGGCCTGGATTCCCTTCCTGGTGGAGCGCGGCGCTTTGCCGCCGGAGCAGGCGCGCCGTCTGGCGCGCAAGGCGCTGGACGCGGCGATGCCGCTGGTGCAGCAGGCGGTGGGCGCAGAGATGGAATACGGCGAGGCCGAGCTGTTCGCGCCGCTGCCTTGGTGGGAGGCGGTGCAGACCGGCGTGCGGGCCTGGAACCGCAAACGCCTGGGCGTGACCGCGGCGCTGCTGGCCGCGAGCGCCGGCGGGGTGCAGGAACTGGAGGCGGTGGCGGAATATCAGCCGGAATTACAGGGCTATGAGGTGGGCTTCCGCCTGCGGGGTCGCGAGGAATCCGCCGCGCATGCGCCGTGGCTGGTGACGCCGGACGTGGCGCCTGAGCGCGACGAGGCCTGGCGCGATCTGGCTGAATGCCTGAAAGAGGCCGGCATCCCCTTGTCGGAGACCTTGGCCAAGTTCCACTAGGTGTAGGGCTGAAGTGGTCAAAAAAACGGGCTGGATTTCCAGCCCGTTTCGCATTGGCGCGGCGCTTTACTGGTCGATGCCGCCCAGCAGCACGTATTTGATTTCCAGATAGTCCTCGATGCCGTACTTGGAGCCTTCGCGGCCCAGACCGGATTGCTTGACGCCGCCGAAGGGCGCGGCCTCGTTGGACAGGATGCCGGTGTTGACCGCCACCATGCCGTATTCCAGGCCCTCGGACACGCGGAAGATGCGGCCGATGTCGCGGGCGTAGAAGTAGCTGGCCAGGCCGAACTCGGTGTCGTTGGCCATCTGGATCGCTTCCGCCTCGCTGTGGAAGCGGAACAGCGGCGCCAGCGGGCCGAAGGTCTCCTCCTTGGCCACCTTCATCCGCGGCGTGACGTCGGTGATCACCGTCGGTTCGAAGAAGCTGTGGCCCAGCGCGTGGCGCTTGCCGCCGGCCACCAGCTTGCCGCCCTTGGCCAGCGCGTCGGCGATGTGCTCTTCCACTTTGCTCACCGCGTTCATGTCTATCATCGGGCCCTGGCTGACGCCGGCCTCCAGGCCGTTGCCCACCTTGAGCTTGGCCACCGCGGCGGCGAACTTCTCGGCGAAGGCGTCGTAGACGCCGTCCTGCACCAGCAGCCGGTTGGCGCAGACGCAGGTCTGGCCGGCGTTGCGGTATTTGGAGATGATGGCGCCTTCCACCGCGGCGTCGAGGTCGGCGTCGTCGAAGACGATGAAGGGCGCGTTGCCGCCCAGCTCCATCGACACTTTCTTGACGGTGTCCGCGCATTGGGCGATCAGCTTGCGGCCCACTTCGGTGGAGCCGGTGAAGGAGAATTTCTTCACGGTGTCGCTGCCGGTCAGCACCGCGCCGATTTCGCTGGAGCCGCCGGTCAGCACCGAGAACACGCCGGCGGGAATGCCGGCGCGCTCGGCCAGCGCCGCCAGGGCCAAGGCGGACAGCGGGGTCTGGCTGGCCGGGCGCACCACCATCGGGCAGCCGGCGGCCAGCGCCGGGGCCGCTTTGCGCGTGATCATCGCATTGGGGAAGTTCCACGGCGTGATCGCGGCGGTCACGCCTATCGACTCCTTGTTGACCAGGATGCGTTTGTCGGCGCCGGGAGAGGGGATGGTGTCGCCGTACAGGCGCTTGGCTTCTTCGGCGTACCACTCGATATAGGACGCCCCGTAGGCGATTTCGCCTTTGGCTTCCGAGAGCGGCTTGCCCTGTTCGCAGGTGAGGATGACGGCCAGATCGTCCTGGTTCGCCATCACCAGATCGAACCAGCGGCGCAGCAGGGCGGCGCGTTCTTTCGCTGGCTTGCGTTTCCAGACGAGGAAGGCCTCGGCCGCGCCGGCCACGGCGCGCTCGGCTTCGGCCTTGCCCATCTTGGGCACGCTGGCGATGATTTCGCCGGTAGCCGGGTTGCTCACCGGGATGGTTTCGCCGTTGTCGGCGTCAAGCCAGGCGCCGTTCACATAGCACTGCTGTTTCAGCAGCGAGGGGTCTTTCAGGTTCAACATGCGGCTCTCCAACGCGGAAGATGTCGGATAAGGCCCGCGCCGGGCGGCGCGGGCCTTGGACTTTGAACAGGCGCTTAAGCTTTGAGCGCGGCTTCCAGCTTGGCCAGGGCTTCTTCGAACACCGCGTCTTCTATGGTCAGCGGGAACAGGAAACGGACCACGTTGGCGTAGACGCCGCAGGTCAGCAGGATCAGGCCGGATTCCAGCGCCTTGGTCTGCACTTTCTTGGCGAAGTCCGGATCAGGCTGCGGGCTGCCGGGCTGATTGAACTCCACCGCCAGCATCGCGCCCAGTCCGCGGACTTCGGCGATCTGCGGCACTGCGCTTTTCAGGCCGTGCAGTTTTTCCTTCAGCAGCTCGCCCAGACGGTTGGCGCGCTCCAGCAGCTTTTCTTCCGCGATGACGTCGATCACCGCCAGCGCCGCTGCCACCGCCAGCGGGTTGCCGGCATAGGTGCCGCCCAGGCCGCCGGGCGCCGGAGCGTCCATCAGTTCGGCGCGGCCGGTCAGCGCGGACAGCGGGAAGCCGCCGGCCAGCGATTTGGCCATGGTGATCAGGTCGGCCTGCACCGGGTAGTGTTCCATCGCGAACAGCTTGCCGGTGCGGGCGAAGCCGGACTGCACCTCGTCGGCGATCAGCAGGATGCCGTGTTCGTCGCAGATCTTGCGCAGCTGCACCACCCATTCGCTGGGCGCGGCGTAGAAACCGCCTTCGCCCTGCACCGGTTCGAAGATGATGGCGGCGACGCGCTTGGGATCGACATCGTATTTGAACAGCTTTTCCAGACCGTGCAGGGAGTCTTCCACGGACACGCCGTGCAGCGCGTTGGGATAGGGCGCGTGATAGACGTCGCTGGGGAAGGGGCCGAAGCCCACTTTGTACGGCGCCACCTTGCCGGTCAGCGCCATGCCCAGCAGGGTGCGGCCGTGGAAGGCGCCGCCGAAGGCGATGACGCCGGCGCGGCCAGTGGCGGCGCGCGCCACTTTCACCGCGTTTTCCACCGCTTCGGCGCCGGTGGTGAACAGCGCGGTTTTCTTGGCGTGCTGGCCCGGGGTCAGCTGGTTCAGCCGTTCGGTCAGGCGGATATAGGATTCGTAGGGGACGACTTGATAGCAGGTGTGGCTGAAGCGGGACAGTTGTTCCGCCACCGCGGCCTGCACCTTGTCGTGCAGATGGCCGGTGTTCAAGACGCCGATGCCGCCGGCGAAGTCGATGTAGCGTTTGCCGTCGGTATCCCAGACTTCGGCATTCTTGGCGCGCTCGGCAAAGAAGCCGCACATGACGCCCACGCCGCGCGGGGTGGCGTCGGCCTTGCGTTGCATCAAATCCTTATTGCTCATCTGCTCTCTCCTCGACGTTGTGCGGTCGGCGCCGCATCGGACGGGCCGCCGCGAATCGGTGTCGGAACGGGGCCGGTCTGTCATGGCGCCGGTTGCCGCTCCGTGGTTTTTTTGCTTTCATTATTGCTGTCTGACCATCTCAGGCATTCTATGTTCGTGTTTAGCAAAAAGCTACACATGCCCTAAAAAATTAAACACCTGTTGCGTGGACGTCAGCGGGGGAGGGAGAGGGGCGGAAAGCAGCGGAAGAAGGCGGCGGCCATGCCGGTTGGCATGGCCGCGGAGAAGCGGATTTAACGGCGGATGACGGCGTTGACCTTGCCCAGCACCTCGCTATCCAGCTGGCCGGCGGCCTGGGATAAGGACAGCCGCGCGATCAGATACTCGTACTTGGCGGTGGCCAGGCTGGTTAGCGTCGAGTAGTAAGCCTGCTCGGCCTGCAGCAGATCGATATTGGTACGGATGCCGACCTCCTTGCCCAGGCGGGTGGATTCCACCTTGCTCTTGGCCGAGATCAGCAGCTGTTCCTGGGCCCGCACCAGCGCCGCGCCGTTGGTGACGCCGAGGAAGGTGCGGCGTACGTCTTCGCGCACCTGGCGGCGGGTGGCTTCCAGCTTGTCCTTGGCGGACTCCTGCTGCGCCGCCGCCTCGCGCACTTGCGAATTGATGCCGCCGCCGGCGAACAGGGGCAGGGTGACGCCGACGCCTATGCTGCTGCCGCGGGTGTGCGGCTGCTGCATCGGGGCGCGGGTCTGAGTGTCGCTGTAGCCGGCGGTCAGGCTGATCACCGGCAGGTGGCCGCCCTTTTTCTCGGTGACGTTCTTGTCGGCGATCTCCAACGCCTGCTCGGCGGTCTTGATGCTCAGGCTGTTGCGCAGGGCCAGCCCGATCCAGGCTTCCAGCGTGGCCGGGGTCGGCAGTTCCAGCGGCAGTTTGTCCAGCACCGGCTGGATGGTCTTGGGGTCCAGCCCGGTGACGCGGCGCAGATTGTTTTCCGCCAGCTCCAGGCTGTTGATCGCCTTGATTTCCTGGGCCACCGCGCCGTCGTAGCCGGCCTGGGCCTCGTGCGTGTCGGTGATGGTGGCGGTGCCCACTTCGAAGGCGGTCTTGGCCTGCTCCAGTTGTTGCTGGAAGGTTTTCTTGCTGGCGCTGGTGGCGGACAGGGTGTCCTTGGCCAGCAGCACGTTGAAATAGGCCTGCGAGGTGTCCAGGATCAACTGCTGTTCGGCGGCGCTGAAGCTGGTTTCCGCCTGCTGCGTCGCCAGTTTACCTTTTTGATAGCCGGTGTATTTGCCCACGTCGAACAGCGGCTGCTGCAGATTGACGCCGTAGGTGGTGGAGTCGTAACGGCCCTGGCCGGCCGGCGCGATCGGATTGGTGTAATTGTAATTGGCGGTGGCGCCGACCTGGGGCATCAGCAACGCGCGGCCCTGCGGCGCTTTTTCGCGGCCGGCGTCCAGGTCGGAGCGCGCGGCGGCGAAGTCGGCGTTGTAGTCGCGGGCGGCGCGCCAGGCTTCCACCAGGTCGAAAGCGTGGACCGGCAGGGCGAAGCCCAGCAGCAACAGGCTGCCCAGCAGGGGCGAGCGGAATCGGGTCTTGTTCATTGGTGTTTATTTGCTCGGTTTGTTTTGTGTGCTTGTGTGTGGCGGCAAGGCGCCGTCAGGCCGGAGGCCGCCGTATCTTGAACCATTGCGCGTACAGCGCCGGCAGGAACAGCAGGGTCAGCACCGTGGCCACCAGCAGCCCGCCCATGATGGCCACGGCCATCGGTCCCCAGAACGTGCTGCGGCTCAGCGGGATCATCGCCAGGATCGCCGCCAATGCCGTCAGCATGATAGGCCTAAAACGTCTAATTGTGGAGCCGACAATCGCATGCCAGGGATCGATGCCGTCGCGAATATCGTGCTCGATCTGATCGACTAGGATAACCGAGTTGCGCATGATCATGCCGGACAGCGCGATCACCCCCAGCATGGCGACGAAGCCGAAGGGCGCGCTGAAGGCGATCAGTGTCAGCGTCACGCCTATCATGCCCAGCGGCGCGGTCAGCAGCACCATGATGGTGCGCTGCACGCTGTGCAACTGCAACATCAGCAGGGTCACCACCACCACCAGCATCAGCGGCGCCACCGCGGCGATGGCTTTTTGCGATTTGGCGCTGGATTCCATGCTGCCGCCGGTTTCGATGTGATAGCCCAGAGGCAGCGTCCGCTCCAATTCTTGCATCTTGGGCTGCAACTGCCGAGAGATGTCCGCGCCCTGGGCGCCTTCCGCCGGGTCCGCGCTCACGGTGATGGCGGGCAGGCGGTTGCGCCGCCAGATGATGCTTTCCTCTGGCTGGTATTCGATGTGTCCGATTTGCGACACGGGCACGAAGCGGCCGCTGCTGGTTTGTATCATCAAATTGCCGAGGCCGGCGACGTTCTTGCGCTCGTCCGGATTGAGCCGGGCGACGATGGCGATGGCCTGGTCGCCTTCGCGGAAGCTGGTGACGGCGGCGCCGGAAATCAGCATCTGCAATTGCTGGGACAATTGCTGCGAGGACAGGCCGAGCGCGCGCGCCTTGTCCTGATCGATGCGGATGCGCAGCGCCTTCACCTGCTCGCCCCAATTGATGTTGACCTGGCGGGTGGACGGATGCGCGCGCATCAGCGCCTCCACCTGGGCGGCGATGGCGCGCACCTTGGCGTGGTCCTCGCCCATTACCCGGAATTGCACCGCGTAGCCCACCGGCGGGCCGTTTTCCAGCCGGGTCACCCGGCCGCGGACATTGGGGAAGTCGTTGTCGAACAGCTTTTCCAGCCGTTTCTTCACGTCTTCGCGCACATGTTCGTCGCGGGTCATCAACATCAGCTGCGCGTAGTTCAGATGCTGCAGCTGCTGATCCAGCGGCAGATAGAAGCGCGGACTGCCGCTGCCCACGTAGCTGGTGACGCTGACGATGTCCGGGTCGCGCTTGAGCAGCGCTTCCAGTTTTTCCACCTCGCGCTCCGTGGCCTGATGGCTGGCGCCGCGCGGCAGCCACATGTCCACCATCAGCTCGGGCCGGTTGGAGGAGGGGAAGAATTGCTGGGCCACCAGCAATTTGAAGGCGAGCAAGGACAGCACGAAGGCGGCCAGCGTCAGCGCGATCACAGTCTTGCGCCGCTCCAGGCACCACTCCACCACCCGGCGGAAGCGCCGGTAGAATGGCTTGTCGTAGACATCGTGCGCCTCGTGGTGTTGCAGGTTTTCCGGCAGCAGCTTGTAGCCCAGATAGGGGGTGAACACCACCGCGACGATCCAGGACAGCACCAGCGCGATGCCCACCACGGCGAACAGGCTGAATACGTATTCGCCGGCATTGGACTTGGCGATGCCCACCGGCAGGAAGGTGGCGGCGGTGATCAGGGTGCCGGTCAGCATCGGGAAGGCGGTGCTGGTGTAGGCGAAGGTGGCGGCCTGGAACTTGCTCCAGCCCTGTTCCAGTTTCAGCGCCATCATTTCCACCGCGATGATGGCGTCGTCCACCAGCAGGCCCAGCGCGATGATCAGCGATCCCAGCGAGATGCGTTGCAGGTCGATGTTGAAGAAATACATCGCCAGAAAGGTCATCGCCAGCACCAGCGGGATGGACAGCGCCACCACGATGCCGGTGCGCAGGCCCAGGCTGAAGAAGCTGACCGCCAGCACGATGACCACCGCCTCCACCAGAGAACGCATGAATTCGCTCACCGCGTTCTTGACCACCTTGGGTTGGTCCGACACCGAGTGGATCTCCAGACCCACCGGCATCTTGGACTGGATCTGCCGCATGGCCTCGTCCAGGTTTTTGCCCAGGCGCAGCACGTCGCCGCCGGCCTTCATGGTGATGGCCATGCCCAGCACCGGCTTGCCGTTGAAGCGCATGGTATTTTGCGGCGGGTCGATATAGCCGCGTTTGACCGTGGCGATGTCGCCGAGGCGGAAGGTTTTGCCGTTGACGGTGACCGGGGTGGCGGCGATGGCCTCCACGCTGGCGTAGTTGCCGGTGGGACGGACCCAGATGCGGTCGCTGGCGGTTTCGAACACGCCGGACGGCGTCATCGCGTTTTGCTGTTGCAAGGCTTTCCAGATCGCGCCGGTGTCCAGGCCCAGCGAAGCCAGCTTGGCGGTGGACAGGTCCACGTAGACGCGCTGCTCCTGCACGCCCAGCAGGCTGACCTTGGCCACGTCCGGCACGCGCAGGATCTCGCGCTTGGCGTCCTCCAGGTATTGGCGCACTTCCTCGTAGCTGAAGCCGTCGCCGGCGAAGGCGTAGATATTGCCGAAGGTGTCGCCGAACTCGTCGTTGAAGAAGGGCCCCTGGATGTCGGCCGGCAGGGTGGCGCGGATATCGCCTATCTTCTTGCGCACCTGATACCAGAGCTGCTGCACGTTCTTGGGCGGCACGTCCTCGCGCACCGAAATCAGCAACAGGCTCTCGCCGGGCTTGGTATAGCTTTGGACGAAGTCGATTTCGCCCATTTCCTGCAGCTTCTCCTCCAGCTTGTTGGTGACCTGCTGTTCCATTTCCAGCGTGCCGGCGCCGGGCCAGTAGGCTTGCACCAGCATGGCCTTGAAGGTGAATTCCGGGTCTTCCTTCTGGCCCAGCTGGGTGTAAGCCCAGACGCCGGCCAACATCAGCATCACCATCAAATAGCGCACCAGCGACTGGTGGCGCAGCGCCCATTCCGACAGGTTCAGTTTTTTCATGGCCGTCTCAGCGCTCCAACAGTTTCACGGCCTGGCCGTCGCGCAGCAGATGGATGCCGGCGGTGACGATCTTGTCGCCCGCTTGCACGCCCTGGGACAAGGTGGCGGAGTCGGCGTCGACGCGGCTGACCGTCACCGCGCGGCGGGCGACTTTGCCGTTGGCGGCGATCAGCCAGACATAGTGCTTGCCCTGCTCGTCCAGCAGCGCGGTCAGCGGCAGCCGCATCTGCGAGTCGGCGGCGTCCGGCAGCGCAACGCTGGCGGTCATCCCCAGTTGCAGACGGCTGGAATCGCCGCCGATGGCGACGCGCGCCGGATAGGTGCGGGTGGCCGGGTCGGCGTCGGCCGCCAGTTCGCGCAGCGTGCCCGTCATCGGCGCGCCGCCGTTCCACAAGCGCACCTGGAACCGCCCGGCGCGGCGCACCTTGTCCAGCGCGTTTTCCGGCACCTGGATCGCGGCCTCGCGCGGGCCGTCCTGGGACAGACGCGCCATCGGCTGGCCGGCGGCCACCACCAGGCCGGGCTCGGCGGCCATCTGGCTCAGCACGCCGTCGGCGTCCGCCACCAGGCTGGTGTAGCCGGTCTGATTGCGGCTGGCCGCCAGCTGGGCCCTGGCCTGGTCCACCTTGGCGCGGGCGGCGTTGACCGCGTTTTGCTGGCCGTCCACCTGGGACTGGCTGACGAACTGCTTGGCCAGCAGCTCGCGGTAGCGTTTCAGATTCAGCTCCTGCTGGCCGAGATCGGACTGCGCGGCGGCCAGTTGAGCTTGTTTGGCCGACAGGTCCAGCGCGTAGTCGCTGGGGTCCAGCCGCGCCAGCGTCTGGCCTTTCTTCACCCGGTCGCCGCTATTGGCCAGCTTGGCCACCACCTTGCCGGCCACGCGGAAGGCCAGATTGGTCTCGTGGCGGGCGCGGATTTCGCCGGCGTAGCTGTCGCCCTGCTGCTGGGCGGCGGCGCCGGCCACCACGTAGCGGACCGGGCGCGGCGCTTCCGGCGGCGCCTCCGGCTTGCTGCAGGCGGCGAGGGTCAGGCTGGCGATGCCCAGCCAGAGGCAATGAGCGGCAGTTTTCATGTCAATTCTCGTAGGTGGGATTCTTCAGGCCCTGCAGCACCAACTGCAGGGCTTCGCTCAGGTGCGCGCGGGAGTATTGATGCGAGTAGCCGCAGACATCGGGCACCACCTTGGCGAAGGAGTGGGCCCAGGTCATCGCCATCACCAGCGGCGCCAGCAGGGCGTCGCTGCTGCTGGCGATGGGCAGGACGCGGAATTCCCCGCTGTCCATGCCGCGGCGCAGAATGTGCTCGACCATGCGCAGACAGGGTGAGATCACTTCCGTGGTGTAGAAGCGCGCCAGCTCCGGAAAATTGGTGGCTTCGGCGATGGCCAGCTTGCACAGGCCGGCGGCGGGCGTGGCGCCCACTTCGTCCCACCATTTGAGCAGCAGAATCTGCAGCAGCTCGCCCACCGGGCCGGTGTGTTGCTGCTCCAGTTCGACAAAGGCGCCGAGACGGCTGGACAGATGGTGGCGGACCATGGCCTTGAAGATTTCTTCCTTGTTCTGGAAGTACAGATAGGGCGTGCCTTTGGTCACGCCGGCGGCGCGGGCGATGTCTTCCATCTTGGTGGCGCTGAAGCCTTTCTCTACGAACAGGGCCAGCGCGGCGTCCAGGATTTCGCTGGGACGGGCGTCTTTTTTGCGCTGCCAGCGCGAGGCGGGGGCTTGGGCCATGGCGATATAGCTGAATTCTGGTTCATTAATGATGTGGACTGTATTGCATAATGCCGTTGTTCTGCAATTAATAAATCACAGTTCATTAACAAGCTTGATTAAAATGCAACAGATCAGACCATTGGGTCAGAACCGTCATCTCGCCGGCCGGCAACGGCCGGCGCAACCATGGAGAACGCCGTGCCGACCGACGCAGCAGAAAAAGCCCTGATTCTTGCCGAAGCCCTGCCCTATATCCGCCGTTTCGCCGGCAAGACCCTGGTCATCAAGTACGGCGGCAACGCGATGACCGACGCGGCTTTGAAAGAGGGCTTCGCCAAGGACGTGGTGTTGCTCAAGCTGGTGGGCATCAACCCGGTGGTGGTGCACGGCGGCGGACCGCAGATCAACGAGCTGCTGAACCGCGTTGGCAAGCAGGGCGAGTTCATCCAGGGCATGCGCGTGACCGACTCGGACACCATGGACCTGGTGGAAATGGTGCTGGGCGGCCTGGTGAACAAGGAGATCGTGTCTCTGATCAACAAGCACGGCGGCAAGGCCGTGGGCCTGACCGGCAAGGACGGACATTTCATTCGCGCCAGCAAGATGTATTTGAAGTCCGAGACCGACGATGAGATCGACATCGGCCAGGTGGGCGAAATCTCCAGCATCGATCCGGCGCTGGTGTCCTTGCTGGACAGTCAGGACTTCATCCCGGTGGTGGCGCCGATAGGCGTTGGCGAAGACGGCGAGGCCTACAACATCAACGCGGATCTGGTGGCCGGCAAGCTGGCGGAGACCCTGGGCGCGGAAAAACTGGTGCTGATGACCAATACCCCTGGCGTGCTCGACAAGAACGGCAAGCTGTTGACCGGGCTGTCGGCGCAGCAGGTGGACGGCTTGTTCGCCGACGGCACCATACACGGCGGCATGCTGCCCAAGATCAGTTCGGCCTTGGACGCGGCGCGCAACGGCGTCAACGCGGTGCACATCATCGATGGCCGCGTGCCGCACGCGCTATTGCTGGAGATCCTGACCGACGCCGGCGTCGGCACCATGATCCGGGCTTGAGGCGGGACTCCGCCCCGGCTGGGCGCCGCGCGCTTACCGAGGCGCCGCAGCCTGCGCTATAGTGGATTGGTAGGCGCTCGTCCGCGTCGCCAAGCGGCGGGCGGGGCCACGGGAACGGCCGGATTGCCGGTTTGAAAGGGGACATGCATGCAAACGGTAAGACAGTTGTTGGACAGCAAGCCAAACCGAGCCTTGGTCTACGTGAACCCGGACAGCACGGTGTTCCAGGCCTTGCAGGTGATGGCGGAAAACGACATCGGCGCGGTGCTGGTGATGGAGGAGGGCGGCATCGTCGGCATCTTCTCCGAGCGAGACTACGCGCGGCGCATCGTATTGCAGGGCCGCACCTCGGCCGGCACCAAGGTGCGCGACATCATGACCAGCCGCGTGGTCTACGTGACGCCCAGCCAGACGCTGGACGACTGCATGGGCCTGATGACGGAAAAGCGCATTCGCCACCTGCCGGTGTTGGAAGGCAGCGACGTGATGGGCATGTTGTCGATCGGCGACCTGGTGCGCGCCACCATCGAAGAGCAGGAGCAGGTGATCAACCACCTGGTCCATTACATCCAGTCCGCCTGAGCCCGGCGAACGGAGCCGCGCGCTCAGCCCAGCGGCGCCAGCCGCTGACGCAAGGCCTTCAAGGCCGGCGCGATGCGTTCGCGCATCGCGCCTTCGCTCAAGGCGAAGGCCGGGCCGCTGGCGTTCAAGGCCATCGGCGCCTGACCGGGCACGGCCAAGTGCACGCCCACGGCCATCACATCCGGTTCGTATTCTCCGAAAGACGCTGAATAACCCTGGCGCAGATAGGCCTGGCGGGCTTCCTCCAGGCGCGCGCCTATTTCCGGCCACTCCGCGCCGTAGCGCGCGGCCAGCTGCGCTTGCAGCTTGAGCTGCTCCGCCGCCGGCAAGCCGGCGTAATAAGCGCGGCCGATGGCGGTGGTGGCCAAGGGCACCCGCGAGCCCACGGTCAATTGCACCGAGATGCGGGCCGGGCTGCGGCAGGTTTCCAGATACACCATATCGCTGCCGTCGCGCAGCGCCAGGCTGATGGACAGGCCTTGCTCCAGCGCGAACTCGCGCATCAGCGGCCCGGCGATCTGGCGGATGTCGTAGCTGGCGAGCACCGTGGAGCCCAAGGCCAGCACCGCCAGTCCCAGCCGGTAGTGGCCGCTGGCTTCGTCCTGCGCCAGATAGCCCAGGCGGGTCAGAGTGTAGCTCAAACGCGACACTGTTGATTTGGGCAGGCCGGTGCGTTTGGCCAGCTCCTGATTGGACAGCGCCAGTTCGCCGGGGCGAAACGCCGCCAGCACTTCCAGTCCGCGCGCCAGCGCGGTGACGAACAGCCTGTCCTTGTCCGTTTCCAAATCCATTGAATCCATCTTGTCTCGTGAGCCTCCGCTTGGGTTGCGCGCCGGGGGCGGGCGTCGAGTTTCGCAAAAACGCTTTACATCCGTCCAGGCGACGATTAGCCTATTCTGCAATGTGAAACCAAGTTCCGCAATGCGGAACAAGTAACGCGGAGACAGAACCTATGGCAGCCCCCTCCAGTCGCGCGCCGTTCAGCTGGGACGATCCTTTGCTTTTGGCCGAATGCCTGAGCGAAGAAGAACGCATGGTGCAGCAGAGCGCCCATGACTACTGTCAGGACAAGTTGTTTCCGCGGGTGTTGAGCGCCAACCGCGAAGAACGCTTCGACCGCGAAATCATCAACGAGATGGGCGAGCTCGGCCTGCTCGGCTGCACCATAGAAGGCTATGGCTGCGCCGGCCTCAACCACGTGGCCTACGGCCTGGTGGCGCGCGAAGTGGAGCGGGTGGATTCCGGCTACCGCTCGGCGATGAGCGTGCAGTCCAGCCTGGTGATGCATCCGATCTGGGCTTACGGCTCGGACGCGCAGAAGGATAAATACCTGCCGCGGCTGGCCAGCGGCGAATGGCTGGGCTGTTTCGGCCTGACCGAACCGGATTCCGGCTCGGACCCGGCCAGCATGAAGACGCGGGCGCGCAAAGTGGACGGCGGCTATCTGCTCAACGGCAGCAAGATGTGGATCACCAACAGCCCGCAGGCCGATGTGTTCGTGGTCTGGGCCAAGGACGACGAAGACGAAATCCGCGGCTTTGTGCTGGAGAAGGGCATGGCCGGGCTGTCCGCGCCCAAGATCCACGGCAAGTTCTCGCTGCGCGCCTCCATCACCGGCGAGATCGTGATGGACGACATGCTGGTGCCGGAAGACGCCATCCTGCCGGGCGTCAAGGGTTTGAAGGGGCCGTTCGGCTGCCTGAACAAGGCGCGCTACGGCATCGCCTGGGGCGCGCTGGGCGCCGCCGAATTCTGCTGGCACGCGGCGCGCCAGTACACGCTGGACCGCAAGCAGTTCGGCCGTCCGCTGGCCGCCAATCAATTGATCCAGCTGAAACTGGCCAATATGCAGACCGAGATCGCCCTGGGCCTGCACGCGGCGCTGCGCGTGGGACGCCTGATGGACGAAGGCAAGGCCGCGCCGGAAATGATCTCGCTGATCAAGCGCAACAACTGCGGCAAGGCGCTGGACATCGCCCGGCTGTCGCGCGATATGCACGGGGGCAACGGCATCGCCGACGAATTCCACGTGATCCGCCATGTGATGAACCTGGAGGCGGTCAACACTTACGAAGGCACGCACGATGTGCATGCCTTGATTCTGGGCCGAGCCCAGACCGGTATTCAGGCGTTTGCCTGATAAGCCGGCGCGGCCGGGAGGCCGGCCGCGCCGTTATTCCTGTCTGTCCTTGGAGGCCCGGCTTGCCGGGCCGCTTTTTTTCGATGGGTTGCATGTATCGGGAGACGCAGATGACGGGCGCGCTGGAAGGCATCAAGGTATTGGATTTGTCCAGGGTATTGGCGGGGCCGTGGACCGGCCAGTTGCTGGCCGACCTGGGCGCGGAAGTGATCAAGGTGGAGCGCCCGGGTTGCGGCGACGATACCCGGCAATGGGCGCCGCCCAGCCTGCCGGACGGCACCGCGGCCTATTTTCTGTGCGCCAACCGCGGCAAGAAATCGCTGACCGTGGATATCGCCAAGCTGGAGGGGCAGGAGATCGTCCGCCGGCTGGCCGCCGACGCCGACGTGCTGATTGAAAACTACAAGGTGGGCGGGCTGGCCAAGTACGGGCTGGACTACGCCAGCCTGGCCGAACTCAACCCGCGGCTGGTGTATTGCTCGGTCACCGGCTTCGGCCAGGACGGGCCGTACGCGCAGATGGCCGGCTACGACTACATCGTGCAGGGCATGTCCGGCCTGATGAGCATCACCGGCCCGGCCGACGGAGAGCCGCACAAGGTGGGCGTGGCGGTCACCGACCTGTTCACCGGACTCTACGCCGCCAACGCGATCCAGGCCGCGCTGTGGGCGCGGCAAGGCAGCGGGCGCGGCCAGCATATCGATATGGCCTTGTTCGACTGCGCGCTGGCGATGCTGGCCAACGTCAATATGAACTGGCTGGTGGGCGGCGCGGTGCCGCCGCGCCTGGGCAACGCCCATCCCAATATCGTGCCCTACCAAGTGTTCAAGTGCGCCGGCGACGGCCACTTCATCCTGGCCTGCGGCAACGACCGCCAGTTCCGCTCGGTGTGCGAGCTGATAGGCCGGCCGGAACTGGCCGACGACGCCCGTTTCGCCAGCAATCCGCAGCGCGTCGCGCACCGGGACGAGCTGGTGCCCTTGCTGGCCGCCGGCTTTCTGGCTCAGCCGCGCGACGCCTGGCTGGCGCGGCTGGATCAGGCCGGCGTGCCCTGCGGACCGATCAATACCGTGGACGAGGCCTTCGCCGATCCGCAAATCCGGCATCGTCAGATGCAGATCGAACTGCCGGGCCTGGACGGCCAGGCCGTGCCCCTGGTGGCCTGCCCGATCAAACTGTCGGACACGCCGCCGCAATATCGCGAGGCGCCGCCCCGGCTGGGCCAGCACACCGACGCCTTGCTGGAGAAGGCCGGCTACGGCGCCGAGGACATTGCCCGCCTGCGTGGGGCGGGCGTGATCTGAGACGAGGCAATGCCTTTGGCATGGTTTGGGCCTGGGTGCCGCGCGCGGATTCGTGCGAAAATGCGCCGTCGAGTTGCCGCCGGCGGTCTGCGCCGGGGCAAGGTCCACCGCTTGTTCAATGAAATGCCTAGCGTGAAGAGCCGCTTCTTTGCCGTCTGTTGCCTGTTTGCCGGGTTCTTGTCCTGCGCCGGGGCTTACGCCGCCTTGCCGGCCGCGTCCAAACCCGCGGCCAAGCCGGCGGCTTCGGCGCCCGCGGTCAGCGTGGCGGACAAGCTGTCCGAGGCGCAGCAGGCGCTGGATCAATTGGAAACCATCAAGCTGGACAAGTTGCCGGCCGGCGTCACCCCGGGCGAGCTGTTGTTTCGCCGCGCCTTGCTGGAACGCTTGGTGGCGTCTTACGCCTGGCAGCTGGATCTTGCGGGGGAACGCGATCAGAGGCTGAGGCAGCAAGCCGAGGCCGAAGAGGCCTTGCGGAGCTGGAGCGGCTTTGCGCAAGCCGGCCCCTATCCGGTGTCCTTGGTGGAGGGCTTGCGCAGCCGCCTGCAGACCGGCGGCTGGGAAAAGGATACCCAGCAGGCGCAGCAACTGATGTTGTCGCAGATGCAGGAGGCGATGCGCAACAGCCTCAAGCTCAACGAGGTGAGTCTGCGCCAGGCGCGGGAGCAGTTGGAAGGGGCCGCGGCCGGCGAGGCCGAGGCGCTGCGCTGGCGGATGGACGGCGCGCGCTGGCGCCGCGACATCAGCGCGTCGGAATTGCTGCAGTTCGACGCCTTGGGGCAGGTGCTGCGCATCCGTCAGCAGACCTTGCAGGCGCAGTTGGACTTGTGGCGGAAGCAACTGGACGGCGTCGGCAAACAGGTCCGTTTCCAGCCGGCGGAACTGGACGGGGTGCAACGGCGCTTGGGAGAGGAACGCCTGCGCCTGGAGCGGGAGATGAGCGCGCACGAGCAGCGCCGCCGCCGGGTCAAGGCCGAGCTGGAGGAACTGGAGCGGCAGTTGGCGGCCTTGAAGCAGAAAAAGGACGCGCCGGCGCAGGCCGCGCTGTTACAGGATTTGACCCAGCGCACAGTCGAGCAGCGCCAGGCTCTGGACAATAGCGACCTCGCGGTGCAGCTGATGCGCATCCGTCAGGAGGCGAACTCGCAGGAGGGCGGCATCTGGGAGTACCGCTACCAGTTGTACGCCGGCAAGGCGGCCAATCTTGCCGAGGTGGCCAGCGCCAGCCGTCAGGCCGGCGAGGAATTGGGCGCGGTGCGCGACTATCTGCAAAAAGAGGCGGAGCTGACCATGGCCAAGATGGCGGACGTGCAGCATGAAGTCGGCCTGGACCGCGGCGGCGGCCACGCGCTGGCGATGCTGCAACTGCTGCGCCAACGGCTGGACATCGTCAACGCCGCCCAACAGCCGGTGCAGGCGGCCTTGACCGGCATTCTGCTGTTGCAGCAGGAGTTCGACGTCGGCGCGCCGGCGGAGGGCACGCCGCAGGAGGTGTCCCGCCGGCTGAGCGAGCGCGTGTTGCAGGCGGCGCGGGCGCTGTGGAATTATGAACTGTTCAGCGCCGACGACAGCGTGGAGATCAACGGCCAGAAAGTGCAGGCCACCCGCAGCGTGACCATAGGCAAGAGTCTGGGCGCCATCCTGGTGCTGCTGATAGGCTACGCCGCCAGCACTGCGCTGCTGCGCGCTTTGCGGCGCTTGGCCACGCATAGGCTGGGCTTCAGCGAGGCCGCCGCCAATATCTGGTGGCGCTGGAGTTATGTCTGCGTGATCGCCCTGCTGGTGGTGTTCGCGCTCAATCTGGTCAAGATTCCGCTGACGGTGTTCGCCTTTCTGGGCGGCGCGCTGGCGATCGGCATCGGCTTCGGCACTCAGAACCTGCTGAAGAACCTGATCAGCGGCGTGATGCTCTTGGTGGAGCGGCCGCTGAAAGTGGGCGACTTCGTCCAGGTCGGCGGCATCAGCGGCACCGTCAGCAGCATAGGGCTGCGTTCTTCGGTGGTGCGCGCAGGCGACGGCATCGAGACGCTGATCCCCAACTCCACCTTCGTGGAGAGCGCGGTGACCAACTGGACTTACAGCAACCGGCGGATTCGCCGGAAAATCGCCATCGGCGTGGCTTACGGCAGCCCGCCGCGCGAGGTGTGCAATCTATTGCTGGCGGAGGCGGAGCGTCACGGCCTGGTGCTCAAGGAGCCGCCGCCGCGGGTGTTGTTCAGCAACTTCGGCGCCGACGCGCTGGAGTTCGAGCTGGAGTACTGGCTGGACATCGGCGACGCCGATTCCGTGCTGGTGGCCAGCGATCTGCGTCACATGATAGACGGCGCGCTGGCCAAGGCCGGCATCGAGCTGCCCTTCCCGCAGCGCGATGTGCATTTGCAACAGGGTGAGCCTTTACAGATTGAAGTCAGACGGGCGGCCGGCGGTCGGGCGTCTGACAGTTTTTAAACGGTTGTTTGATTTTTGATCGCGCGCCATGCAACATGCATGCGGTAGCGGGGCTTTTGAACCCGGCGCGCGATTAAGGAGATGCAGTGGAACGCGATTACATGGAATACGATGTGGTGATCGTCGGCGGCGGCCCCTCCGGGCTGACCGCGGCGATTCGCCTGAAGCAGCTGGCGGCGGAGCAGGGCCGGGAGATCAGCGTCTGTCTATTGGAGAAGGGCTCGGAAATCGGCGCCCACATCCTGTCCGGCGCGGTGATCGAACCGCGGGTGCTCAATGAGCTGATCCCGGACTGGAAGGAAAAAGGCGCGCCGCTGAACACCGAGGCCAAGTCCGACCGTTTCCTGTTGTTGACCGAAACCGAATCCATTCAGCTGCCGACGCCGCCGCAGATGCACAATCACGGCAACTACATCGTCAGCCTCGGCAATTTCTGTCGCTGGCTCGGCCAGCAGGCCGAGGAACTGGGCGTGGAAATTTACCCCGGCTTCGCCGCCGCCGAAGTGCTTTATCACGAGGACGGCTCGGTCAAGGGCGTGGCCACCGGCGACATGGGCATCGGCAAGGACGGCGAGAAGACCGACGCCTGGCAACCTGGCATGGAGCTGTGGGCCAAGCAGACCATCTTCGCCGAAGGCTGTAGGGGCTCCTTGACCAAGACGCTGTTCGAGCGTTTCCGCCTGCACGACGGCGCCGATCCGCAAACCTACGGCATCGGCATCAAGGAATTGTGGGAGGTGCGGCCGGAACTGCATCAGCCGGGCAGCATCACCCATACCGTGGGCTGGCCGGTGGACACCGCCACCTACGGCGGCTCCTTCATGTACCACCTGGACAATAATCAGGTGGTGGTCGGCTTCGTCATCGGCCTGGATTACCAGAACCCCTATCTGTCGCCGTTCGATGAATTCCAGCGCTTCAAGACCCATCCGGCCATCCGCAAGGTGTTCGAAGGCGGCCGCCGGCTGTCTTACGGCGCGCGCGCGCTGACCGAGGGCGGCCTGCAAAGCCTGCCGCGGCTGACCTTCCCCGGCGGCCTGCTGGTGGGCGACACCGCCGGCTTCCTCAACGTGCCCAAGATCAAGGGCACCCATACCGCGATGCAGTCGGCGATGCTGGCGGCGGAAGCGGTGTTCGAACTGCTGGGCCAGGAGCAGCCGGCGCGCGAAGCCACCGCCTACAGCCAGAAATTCAAGCAAAGCTGGCTGCACGAGGAACTGCACCGGGTGCGCAATATCCGGCCCTCGTTCCGCTGGGGTCTGTGGCCGGCGATGATTTATTCGGCGCTGGACACCTTTTTGTTCCGCGGCAAGGCGCCGTGGACGCTGCGCCACCACCAGGCCGACCATCAGAGCCTGAAGCCGGCCGACGAGTGCGCGCCCATCGCCTATCCCAAGCCGGACGGGGTGTTGACCTTCGACCGCCTGTCCTCGGTGTTCATTTCCAACACCAATCACGGCGAAGACCAGCCGCCGCACCTGAAGCTGAAGGACGCCAGCGTGCCGGTGCAGTTCAATCTGGCCAAGTACGACGCGCCGGAACAACGCTACTGCCCGGCCGGGGTGTATGAGATCGTCGGCCGCGAAGAGGGCGAGCCGCGCTTGCAGATCAACGCGCAGAACTGCGTGCACTGCAAGACCTGCGACATCAAGGACCCGACCCAGAACATCGTCTGGACCGTGCCTGAGGGCGGCGGCGGCCCCAACTATCCCAATATGTAAGCGGGATGGTCTGGCGAAACCCCGGAGCATGCTCCGGGGTTTTTCTTGACAAGCCGGGCCTATTGTTGGCAGCATGCACGACATGACCCAATCTTTCGCCTTCTTCAACAGCTATTTTTATTGGTACCGCACACCGGCGGCGCCAAGGGATGGCTGTGGACTGAAAGATTGACCCAGCACTAGTAAAGATTCCCGATAAATGCCGCCGCGCTACCGGCGGCATTTGTTTTTCCTCCCCGAAATACATGACCTCCGGAAGCCAGGCCAGACCCCAGGAGGTCCGTTCCATGAATGAAGTCAGCGATGCCGCGCAAATCGCGCGCCAGTCTTGGTCCCTGCTGTGTCCCAGCGACGCCGTTCCGGTGAAAGTGTTGACCGACGGCGAACGCTACGCCAACCGCCCGGCGCCGGACGCCGCGTGGATGGCCGCCGCGCGGCGCGACGGCGGCGTGCTGGAAAGCCGGCTGCCGCAGTTGCGCGCGATGGCCATGCTGCTGGCCGCGCAACGCTGGCGCGAACGGAGCGGGGAGACGCCGGCGCAGCTGGCCGACGCGGCGGATTGGCTGGCCGCGCGCATTCTGCTGCTGGGCCTCAGCCACGTGCTGGTGACGGCGGAGAGCTTTGCCCGGCTGGATCTGGCGAACCGCCGCTGCCGCGCCTGGTCGGAACAGATCGGCCTGCCGTTCGCGCCGGCCTTGCCCATTCTGGTGGCGGACGCCGGCGGCGAATCGTGCTTGCAGGCCTGGAGCCGCAGCGCCGAGGTGGCGCTGGCCCTGGCCGGCGGCAGAGGGGAAGCGGCGTTGACGCGGCATTTCGAACAGCGCTTGCAAGCGCTGCTGGCTAGGGTATCTTGATAATTGTTTCGCATAAATTTTGAGCCGGGGAGGCATGATGTCCATGGACGTGATCACGCAAGAAGACGAACGCAAACTGAATAATCTGACCCTGGTGGTCTATATCCTGCAGGCAATCAGCCTGTTTGTCGGCCTGACCGGCTTGGTGGCGGTGATCATCAACTACGTCAAGCGCGACGATGTGCGCGGCACGCGCTATGAAAGCCATTTCAGCTGGCAGATCCGCACCTTCTGGTGGGCCTTGCTCGGCACCGTGTTGGGCGTGGCGCTGGCCTGGATCCTGGTGGGCTTCGTGATTTTGGGCGTTACCTGGGTGTGGTACGTATACCGCATCGTGCGCGGTTTCCTGAATTTCAACGACGGCAAACCGATGCCGGAGTGAGCGGCCTCCGGACAAAAAGAGCGGGCGCGGGCATATGCAATGCCCGGCGCCCGGCAAGGTTCTGCGCGAACCGGAAAATGGGCGGCCGGCGAGCCGCTGGTTTTTGAAAGCCGCCTACATGCTAAACCGCGCGCCTGGCCGCCCCCAGCAAAACCCGGCCGGCGCTTGCGCCATGTCAAGCCAGGGGCGCGGGCATGGCCAGCCGGCCGCGGTTTTGGCACAATGCGCAGGCTGTTTGAACGAGAGGCGCAATGCAAGCCGATGATTTGCAAAGCCTGGTGACCCGGGCCATGCCGTTTGGCAAACACAAGGGCACGCTGATCTGCGACCTGCCCGGCAACTATCTGAACTGGTTCGCCCGCGAAGGCTTTCCTCCCGGCGAAATTGGCCGCCTGCTGCAATTGATGCAGGAGCTGGACCATAATGGCCTAACCTATCTACTTGATCCGATAAGAAAGCGCTAGAAGCATGGCAATCCAATGGTTCCCCGGCCATATGAACAAGGCCCGCAAGGATGTGGCCGAGCGATTGAAAGACATCGACGTGGTCATTGAAATGCTGGACGCGCGGCTGCCGGCTTCCAGCGCCAATCCCATGCTGGCGCGCATGGCCAAGGGCAAGCCGCGGCTGATGATCCTGAACAAACAGGACCTGGCCGACGCCGCCGCCACCCAGCAGTGGCTGGACTGGTATCGCGCCAAGAAAAACACCCAGGCGCTGGGCATGGACGCCGGCGAGCGCGCGCCGGCGCAAAAGCTGGTGGCCGCCTGCCGCGAGCTGGCGCCGACGCGCGGCGGCCTGGAAAAGCCGCTGCGGGTGTTGATCTGCGGCATTCCCAATGTGGGCAAGTCCACGCTGATCAACAGCATGAGCAGCCGCAAGGTGGCCAAGACCGGCAATATGCCCGGCGTCACCAAGAATGAGCAACGCATCATCCTGGCCGACGACGTAGAACTGTTCGACACCCCGGGCATGCTGTGGCCCAAGATCGAGGTGGAAGAGGGCGGCTACAATCTGGCGGCCAGCGGCGCGGTGGGCCGCAACGCGATGGATGAAGAGGAAGTGGCGCTGGAGCTGCTCAAGTATCTGATGCAGCACTACACGCCGGAGCTGAGCGCGCGCTACAAGCTGGACGACATCGCCGGTCAGCAGGATTGGCAGGTGCTGGAAATGATAGGCCGCAAGCGCGGCGCGGTGCAGTCCGGCGGCAAGATCAATGTGCAGAAGGCGGCCGAGATCGTGCTGACCGATTTCCGCGACGGCAATATCGGCCGCATCACGCTGGAACGGCCGGAAGAATGGCTGGCCTGGGAAAAGCGCGCCAAGGAATTGGCCGCCATCCGCGCCGCCGAACGCGAAGCCCGGCAACAGGAGAGGGACAGCAAGAAGTCCGGCCGCCGCTGAGCCTGCGTCCCTTCTTGCTCCGCCCAAGCGCGGCCCATTGCGGGCCGCGTTTTTTTTGCCGCCTCAAAGCGGCTGGCAGGGCTCGCTGAAACCATAGCCAACGCCCCTGGCCGCCAGGATGGGGTTGTGTTGCGGCGCGATGCCGCTGAGCTTGCGCCGCAGGCGGCTGATCAGGGTTTCCAGTCTGCGTTCGTCGTAGTGCAGATAATTGGCGCCCAGCGCCTCCGCCAGTTCGCGACGGTGCGCCGGTTCCGGCGCGCGCCGCAGCATCGCGCTCATCACCTGATGTTCCGCATGGGTCAGGTGCAGCTGCTGGCCGTTGGGTGCGGTCAGCGTGCGGTTGGCGGCGTGGTAACGCCAGCCGTCGGCGCGCTCCGCCGCGTCGCCGTCCAGCCGCCGCAGCACGCTGGCCAGCGTGGCCAGCAATTCCGCCAGCGGCGTCGGTTTGACCAGATAGGCGTCGGCGCCTTGCTGCAGGCCCTGCACCTTGTCGTCCAGCGCGCCGCGCGCGGTGAGCATGACTTGCCCCAGGCCGGGGTGGCTGGCGCGCAGCCGCCGGCTCAGCGCCATGCCGTCGATATCGGGCAAGCCCAGGTCCAGTATCAGCAGCCGGCAGGGATGTTCGGCCAGATGCCGTTCCAGCTCCTGACCGCAGGCGAGGCCGGTGGCCTGGTAGCCGCAGCGCTTGAGCTGGAACAGCAGCTCTTCGCGCAGGTCCGGGTTGTCTTCAAGCAAGGCTATGTGCGTCATGAGCGGCTTTCGGTAGATGCAAGATGAAGCTGGCGCCGTGCGGCCAGTGAGGGTCCAGGCCCAGCTCGCCGCCGTGTTGGACGGCGATGCGCCGCGCCAGGTGCAGGCCCAGTCCCAGGCCGGGGCGGTTGCTGGTTTCCGCCAAGCGGGTGAAGCGCTGGAAAATCGCCTCTTCCTGGCCCGGCGCGATGCCGGGGCCGTAGTCGCTGATTTGCCAGACGATGCGGTCGGCGAGGCGGTGGACGCCGATCTGGATGGGCGTGTCCGGGTGCGCGTATTTCAGGGCGTTTTCCATCAGGTTCTGCAGCAGCATCGTCAGCAATTGGTCGTCGCCGCACAGCGGCATGCGCGCGCCGCCGCTTTGCAGCCAGAAGCGCCGCTGCGCGTCCGCGTCCAGTTGTTCCAGGCTGCGCCGGGTCAGCTCCAGCAAATCCAGCGGGCGGCTGTGCAGGCCGGCGTCGCTCACATCGGCGCGGCCGTGTTGCTCGGCCAGCCGCATCAATTCCTGCATCCGCTGCAAGGCGCGCTGGATGCGTTCGTGGCGCGCCTGCCGCTGCGCCAGCACCGGCGGCGCCGGCGCGTCCTCTTCCAGCAGGCGCAGGCTGCTGCTGGCGGCGTCGATGATGGCCACAGGGGTGCGGATTTCATGGGTGATCATCGCCAGCAGATCGGCCTGCTCTTCGCGCGCCTCGCGCTGACGCAGGCTGTCGGCCTGGGCCTGGCTGGCCTGATGCAGCGCCTCGATGCGTTCGCGCTCCAGCGTGCGCATGCGCAGGAACAGGCCGATGTAGAGCAGGGTGATGGGTGGCAGATCGGCCAGGCGGCCGTATTCCTGGATCCAGGATTGATAGGGGATGTGTCCCAGATGCAATAGCAGCGCGGGGATGTTGAGCGCCAGATTGGTGGGCAGATGCAGCGCGATCAGGCGGTCGCCGCTGTCGTTGCGCCGCCACAGCCGCCAGCAGACCGGCAGGGTCAGCAGATTGATGACGATGATGGCGTAGAGGGTGACCGGAATGCTGTAAGCGAGGCCAAAGGGCCAGAACAAGGCGCACAGCACGGTGGCGGCGCCGGCGGCGGCCTGCAGCTGGTATAGCCGGTAGGTGCGGGGGTAGTCACGCTTCAGCTCCAGCAGATGGGCGAAATAGGCGCAGCCCAGCATGACGGCGGCGCCCAGACCGACGTAATTGCACAGCAGCGCGATCTGGGGCTGTTCCGGAAACAGCAGCAGGCGGGCCATGCCGTCGGTGGCGAAGCGGTGGCAGGCCACCGCCAGGATGTAGCCGAACAGCTTGGCGTGCTGCGCCCGACGGGTGATCAGCCAAGCCGCCAGCGCGATCAGCACCATGGTCAGCATATAGCCGTATATCAGACCCAATTGCAGCAGGCGCTGATTGTTGTGGGCGGCCAGTTCCGCCTCGCTCCACAGGCGCGGCTGCGCGTTCAAGGCCAGCGACTGGACTTTGACGAAGACCGTTTGCTCATGCGGCAGCAGGGAAAAGCTGGCGGCGATCAGCGGCAGCTCCATCGCGGACACCGGACGCCAGGAACCGATGTCCCGCCGTTGCCAGCCGCCGTCCGGCAGCCGCTGATACAGGCTTAGCCGCGCCAAATAGCTGGGAATCAGCTCCAGCCAGGGCCGGGGCGGCACATCGCTCAGCTTGAGCCGCAGCCAGCAGGTGTCGTGCCCGTAGCCGCGCGCCAGTTTGCCGTCCGGCAGCGGCTGGAAACGCGCCTGCCAGCCGGCGCTGGCGACGCGGTCTATGTCCAGGCCGGCGTCGGCGCTGCAATAGACGGCGGCGTCCCGTTCGCTGAAGGTCCGGAAGCCGGCATGCGCGACGCCGCCGGCCAAGAGCAGGCACATCAGCAGCAATGTCGACAGCGCGCGTGTCATCGGGTCAACGGCTCGAAGTTCGGGATTGGGGCGACATTGTGACGGCAATGTCATTTCTTGTCAGTGACTATTGGTGGTTATTTGGAAAATTTAATACCGTATAGTTATAGCAAAAATGACATTGGGCTGTTGCTTATACCCTAGTGTTCGAGTGTGAAATCTGTGGGGAATGATGGCGGCCATAGAGGCGGCATTCCGCCGCAAGCGCCAGCAAATTAGGGTCGCGTTCGCGTTTGCTGGCCATGAGCAAATGAATGCGCTGGGTTCGGCGATACTGAGCGGTCAGCGGAATCAACTGCAACTGCGGGCCGAACAAGGCCACGCGGCGTGGCAGCAAGGAATAGCCTATGCCGCCGCACACCAGATTGCTCAGCGAAAAAATGTCAGCTACGCGCATCACCACATTGGGCTGGATGCCTGCTATCGCAAAAGCCTGGGTAAAATCCTGGCCGGTGGCAAAGGTGTCGTGCAAGGTGACGAAAGGCAGGCCGCGCAGCGTCGCTAAGTCAATGCTTTGGAATTGACTCCAAGGTGAGTTCAGCGGTGCGGCGAAGCAGATTTCGTCCTCAAACATGGGGATGCTTAAGCACGCCAATCCGGTGCTAGGCTCCCGCTCAACGATGACGATGGCGTCCAGCGCGCCATCAAGCAACTTCTGCCTCAGTTCTTGATTGGACGCAAGCGTCAGATCCACGGCCAGCTGCGGCCTGCGCGTCTTCAGACCGGCCAAAATATGCGGGAGCGCGCCGGCGGTCAGCGAGTACAGGGCGCCCACTCGCAGCCTGGCCGATCCGAAACCGGCCGCCTCCCGGGTTTGGCGCACGCCGTCCTCCAATTCCAGCAAGGCCCGCTCCGCGCTAAGCAGCAAAGCCTGAGCGGACTCCAGCGGAACGAGCCGACGGCCGCTGCGCTGGAACAGCGGGCAGGCCAAGGCTTGTTCCAGCGAGTGCAGGGCGCGGTGCACGCTGACCGGACTTTGCCCCAAAGCCTCCGCCGTGCGGCTCATGTTTCCCAGGCGCATGAAGGTCAGGAACACGCTCAGTTTTTTCAGCGTGACTTCGTCATAAGTCCACATGCGACCTCCAGGCGGGTGATCTGAAGCCCATCGTTAACTTATTAGTAATGATGCGCCAGTGTGCTTGATTGATGGCCGCATTGCCAAGTCCGTATGGTAGTCGCATTGCGTGAGGGCTTGGAGGAGGACCTCATGAGTGAAACTCGCGATTGGGGACTGCGGCGGCAGGACAAGCAGCGGCGGATAGAGCGCTTGAAGGGGATGGCGTCGGGCAAGCAGTTGGCCGCTGCCGACATCGTTGCCGCTTTGCATGTTTTGCTGCAGTCGGGCGACAAGGTCGTGCTGGAGGGCAATAACCAGAAGCAGGCTGATTTCCTGTCGCGGGCTCTGGCGCAGTTGGAGCCGGGACGGGTGTGCGATCTGCACATGATCATGCCCTGCGTCAGCCGCAGCGAGCATCTGGACGTGTTTGAGCGCGGCATTGCCCGGCGGCTGGATTTTTCTTTTGCCGGGCCGCAAAGCCTGCGCATCAGCCAGTTGCTGGAAGACGGCTTGTTGGAGATCGGCGCGGTTCACACCTACATCGAGCTGTATGCGCGGCTGGTGGTGGATTTGCGGCCCAATGTGGCCTTGGTGGCCGGTTTCAGCGCCGACCGCGCCGGCAATCTCTATACCGGTCCCAGCACCGAAGACACGCCGGCTCTGGTGGAGGCCACCGCGTTCAGCAACGGCATCGTCATCGCGCAGGTCAATCAAGTGGTCGACGATGTTTCCGATCTGCCGCGCGTCGACATTCCCGGCGATTGGATCGACTTCGTGGTGGCGGCGGACCGGCCCTTCCACATGGAGCCCTTGTTCACCCGCGATCCGCGGCACATCAAACCTTTGCAAGTACTGATGGCGATGTTGGCGATCCGCGGCATCTACCAGCGGCATCAGGTGCAGTCGCTGAATCACGGCATCGGCTTCAATACCGCCGCCATCGAATTGATTCTGCCCACCTATGGCGAGCGTCTGGGACTGAAGGGGAAGATTTGCCGGCATTGGGCATTGAACCCGCACCCGACGCTGATTCCCGCGATAGAGAGCGGCTGGGTCGACCGCGTGCATTGCTTCGGCAGCGAAATGGGCATGGAGGATTATGTCGCCGCGCGGCCGGACGTGTTCTTCACCGGCCGCGACGGCGCTTTGCGCTCCAATCGCCTGCTGTGCCAATTGGCCGGCCAGTACGGCGTGGATCTGTTCATCGGCGCCTCGCTGCAAGTCGACGGCGACGGCAACTCCTCCACGGTGACGCGCGGCCGGCTGGCCGGTTTTGGCGGCGCGCCCAATATGGGCCATGACCCGCGCGGTCGCCGCCACCCCACGCCGGCCTGGCTGGACATGCGGCCTCCTGCGCCGGAACCGATGCTGGAGCGCGGCCGCAAGCTGGTGGTGCAGATGGTGGAGACTTTCCAGGAAAACATGCAGCCGACTTTCGTCGACACGCTGGACGCGCTGGCGGTGGGCCGCGCCAGCGGCATGGCCTTGGCCCCGGTGATGATCTACGGAGACGACGTCACCCATTTGCTGACCGAGGATGGCATCGCCTATCTCTACCGCGCGGAGTCCCTGGAACAGCGGCGGCAGATGATTGCGGCAGTGGCCGGGGTCACGCCGATAGGACTGCGCAGCGATCCGTCGCAACGGGCCTGGATGCGTAGGCAGGGCCTGGTGGCTTTGCCTGAAGATCTGGGTGTGTCTCCTGGCGAGGCCGGCCGTGAATGGCTGGCCGCCAAAAGCATGGCCGAGCTGGTGGAATGGTCCGGTGGTTTGTATCGCCCCCCTGCGCGGTTTCGGAGCGGATGATGCCGAGCCGGACCGAGCGGAGAGCGAGGCGTTTGTCCCCGGAGGCGCTGGCCGACGCCGCCGTAGCAGCCTTGCTGGCGGAGGCGGCGTTGACGCCCAAGCCGGGTTTGGTGGACCAGCGCGGCGGCGGCGCGCATCAAGACATGGATTGGGCTTTGCTGCGCAGTTCGGCTCAGGCCTTGCGTCCGGGTTTTCTGGCGATGGCGGAGGCGGGGGCGCAAGAAGGAGGGAGCGGCGACTTGCCGAGGCTGCGCGCCCGTATCGGCTTGGCGGGCAGGCAGGCCGAGGCGGCGATGCTGGCCGCCAGCGGCGGCATCAATACCCATCGCGGCGCGATCTGGGCCTTGGGCCTGCTGGTGACCGCCGCCGCCGCCTGGCCCGGGCTGACGTTGCGGACCCTGGCGTTGAGAGCGGGTGGCTTAGCGCGGATAGAGGATCCCGCGGCGCCTCCGTCGCTGTCCTTGCCGGGAGGGCGTGTTTGCGCCCGCTATGGGGTGGGTGGAGCGCGCCGCCAGGCGATTGCCGGCTTTCCGCAGGTGATCGACCATGGTCTGCCTGCCCTGCAAGCAGCGCGCCGGCGCGGTGTCGTCGAGGGACTGGCGCGGCTGGATGCGCTGCTAGCGATCATGCGGCAGTTGGACGATACCTGCCTATTGGCCCGCGGAGGCCGGCGCGGTCTGGTGTTGGCGCAAGGTGGCGCGGCTGCTGTACTGCGGGCCGGAGGCTGCGCCAACCGGGAGGGATGGCGGCGCTTGTTGAAACTGGACCAGAGCTTGCGCCGCCGGCGTTTATCGCCGGGAGGCGCCGCGGACTTGCTGGCGGCAACCTTAATGTTGGATGGCCTGGCGCAAGCGCCGGCAAAGGAGGGCCTGGAATGGAACGCTACACATTCTCTTACCCCGCAACGGCCAATCATGGCCTTAGGCGCGCGCTGGCCGGTGTAGTGGGGTCCGGAGATCTGGAGGTATTGCTGGAGCCGGCGCCGTCCGGCGACACCCTGGTTACGGTGAGCACCGCCTTGGCCGGCACCGAGCAGATCTGGTGGCGGGTGTTGGAGCGCGTGTTCGCCGAGACGGCGTGGCCGCCGGTCCGTTTGGATATTCATGATTTTGGCGCCAGTCCCGGAGTGATCCGCTTGCGGCTGGAGCAAGCGCTGGCAGCCAGCCGGGAGATAGGAGGAAACGATGAGCGCTGCTGACATTCTGCAACGCGACAGCCTGAGCGAGTGCGGCGCGCGTCAGCGGCTGCACAAACTGCTGGATCCCGGCAGCGTCCGTGAATTGTTGGATCCCTTTCAGCGCTTGGCGTCGCCATGGCTGGAGCAGCAGGGCATCGTCGCCCAGTCCGATGACGGCGTGGTAGCCGCGCGCGGCAGGCTGGACGGCCATGAAGTCGTCGCGTTGGCGATAGAGGGCGCTTTTCTCGGCGGCAGTCTGGGCGAAGTGTCCGGAGCCAAGATCGCCGGCATGCTGGAACTGGCCGCCGATGCCAATCGCGATGGCCGGCCGACGGCGGCCTTGCTGTTGTTGGAAACCGGCGGGGTCAGACTGCAGGAAGCCAATTTGGGCTTGGCCGCGATTGCCGACATCCATGCCGCGATTGTCGATCTGCGCCGCTACCGGCCGGTGATCGCGCTTAGCGTTGGACCGGTGGGCTGTTTTGGCGGCATGGGCATCGCCGCCGGCTTATGCAGTTACTTACTGTTGACTCGCGAAGCGCGCCTGGGGCTGAACGGGCCGGCGGTGATCGAGCAGGAAGCCGGGACGGCGGAGTACGACGCCAGCGATCGGCCCTTGATCTGGAGTTTGAGCGGAGGCGAGCAACGTCATGCCACCGGTTTGGCCGATGCGTGCTGCGTCGATGACCTAAGGGCGATCCGCCGACAAGTGCAGGACTGGCTGTGTTTGGGGCTGCCGCCTCGGCACCGTAGCGAGCACATTGACTATTACCGTGCGAGGCTGGCGCAGCTGGATGCGAAGGCACAGGCGGATGCGGGGCGAGCGCGGCTTGCGCTCTCCTTGGCGCAAGGCGATGCCATAGAGAGAGGATTGTCATGATGACTGGACAACAAGTCGCCGATCAGGCGCAGGCATTCTTTGACCGCGGTGAGTTGCGGCAAGCGTTGGCGCGGCGGGTGGCGATGGCGACCGAAAGCCAAAACCCACAGGGCAGGGAGAGCTTGCTGCGGTATTTGCAAACTGAAATCGCCCCCGCCTTAAGCGCCATGGGTTTTACGTGTGAATTACTCGGCAATCCGGTGCAAGCCGATTGCCCGTTTTTGTTGGCGGAACGGCAGGAAGGGGATGGCCTGCCAACCTTGCTGTGTTATGGGCATGGCGATGTGGTGTTTGGGCAGGCGGAACATTGGCGCGAGGGCTTGCAGCCTTGGGCGCTGCTTGAAGAAGGCGACCGATGGTATGGCCGAGGCAGCGCCGACAACAAGGGCCAGCATACGATTAACTTCGCCGCCCTGCAGCAGGTGTACCAGGCCAGAGGCGGACGTTTGGGCTTTAACTGCAAAATCCTGTTTGAGATGGGCGAGGAAATCAGTTCTCCCGGCCTGGCGGAAATCTGCCGGCAGTATCAACAGCGTTTGGCCGCGGATATCTTCATCGCCTCGGATGGTCCGCGTTTAAGCGCGGAACGGCCCACCCTGTTTTTGGGTTCCAGGGGCAGCATTAACTTTCGACTGAGCTTGCAGGCGCGCCAGCAGGCCTACCACTCCGGGAACTGGGGAGGCTTATTGAGCAACCCCGCCATTCAATTGGCCAACGCCGTCGCCTGCCTGGTGAATGAGCAAGGGCAGATCCAGGTAAACGCTTTGAAGCCCCCGGCGCTAAGCGCTGGCCTGAAGGCGCTGTTAAGCGATATTCCGTTTGAGCCACAGCCGGGAGACCCGCCGATTGACCCGCACTGGGGCGAGGCTGGTTTAAGTCCGGTGGAGAGAGTGTATGGCTGGAATAGCCTGGAGGTGTTGTCCTTCCTTGCCGGGGATCCGGCAAAGCCCGTCAATGCGATTCCTCCTTGCGCCACCGCGGTTTGCCAACTGCGTTTTGTCGTCGGCACGGATTGGCAAGCCTGCGGCCAATATTTGCGCCGGCATTTGGATTCGCATGGTTTTGAACAGGTGGAGGTTGAAGTGCTAAGCAGTTCCCTCGCCACGCGTTTTGATCCGGAAAGCCCATTGGTGGCATGGGCCTTGCAAATCATTCAACAAGCTTCCGGGAAAAAACCGGTCTTGCTGCCCAATATCGGCGGCTCGCTGCCGAACGAGGTGTTCGCCGATATCTTGCAACTGCCCACCTTATGGATTCCTCATTCTTATCCTGCTTGTGGTCAGCATGGTGCTAACGAACATATGTTGAAGTCCATCGCCAGAGAAGGTTTGCAAATCATGACGCGGCTCTATTGGGAGCTGGGCGAGTCGGGAGAGCATGTTCTGCGATTACTGGGAAAGGGGGCGGCTGGGAAGTGAAATAGAGGGTCATTGCAGGCATGGCTAACAATATATTGCTCGCGAATACGCTTCGCCGGGCAAAGAGGAGAGAGCATGGTTAATTCAGCTATAGCTACGCCGGATGAAAAAGTGGTGGACAAGCCTAATTTATACCGCACCTTGCTGGCCACATGCATTGGCAATGGCCTGGAGTGGTTTGATATTGCCATTTATGTGTTTTTCGCCAGCTATATAGGTCGCGCCTTTTTTCCCAGCCAGGATGTCAGTAGTTCCTTATTAATCACATTCGCCAGCTTTGGCGTGTCTTTCATCATTCGTCCTTTAGGCGCGATTGTCTTGGGCGCTTATGCGGATCGGGCCGGTCGCAAGGCTTCTTTGCTGGTGTCGATCTCGCTGATGATGTTGGGCAGTTTGATGATAGCCGTGATGCCCGGCTATGCCACGATAGGCATGGCCGCGCCGGTGTTGATCGTGCTGGCGCGCCTTATTCAGGGCTTCTCGGCGGGAGGCGAGTTTGGCAGTTCCACCGCTTTTCTGGTGGAGCACTTCCCCGAACGCAAGGCGTTTATCGCCAGTTGGCAGTTTGCCACGCAGGGGGCGAGCACTTTGTTGGCGGCGGCGTTCGGTATGGGGCTGGCGAGTGTTTTGAGCGAGCAAGAGATACAAGAGTGGGGGTGGCGCATTCCCTTCTTCTTCGGCCTGCTGATTGGTCCGGTTGGGCTGTATATTCGGCGTTATATCCATGAGCCCCCCAGCTTTCAACGCGACCTTCAACAGGAGCTGCCGGCGAAGGAAATATTCGTAAGGCAAAAAACCTGGTTTTTCACTGCGATCGGGCTGATGATGGTTTCCACCGCCATTAATTACGTCATTAGTTATATTCCCACTTATGCCACCCAAAACTTGAAGTTGCCGAGTCTTGGCGCCTATACCTCTGCCTTTGTCGGCGGCGTAATCTTAACCGTGGTAACGCCGTTGGCTGGGTTGTGGGCGGAAAAAATAGGGCGCATTTCTTTGATGAAATGGTCGGTGCTGCTTGTGGTGCTCACCACATATCCTGGTTTCTATCTATTGGCTCAGCAGCCCAGTCAATTCAATTTGATATTGTTGGTGATGTGGTTGGCCTTGCTGAAGGCGCTGTACTTTTCCGTCATTCCTTCCGTAATGGCGGATTTATTCCCATCTACCACCAGGGCCACAGGCATTGCCTTGAGCTACAACATAGCCGTTACCCTGTTTGGTGGATTTGCGCCATTGATCTGCATTTGGCTGATTAAATTGACCGGCGATAATTTGGCTCCCAGTTATTACCTGGTGGTCTTGGGGGTGTTCAGCTTGATGGCGGTTTATCAAGCAAGAAAGAGTATTGGACAGAAAAAAACCGACGCCGATTTCAGCCAGGCAGGAACTTGACGGCCTGTGCATGTCCTTTGGCCGGCAACCGTTTGATGGAGGCATGAGGAGATGGAAGAGCATTCGGCATTGCAGAATCTGGCCAGCCGTTGGCTAACCGCGCTGAGCGGAGCGCAAGCGGCGGGCGGCGGCCCTTATGGCCCAGCCGTGCGGGTGGTCGATGCGCGCCTGGCTGGGGAGGCCGCGCGCTACATCGCCCTGGCGCCAGACCCAGGTAATCGTTTCGTCCGTGCGAGGCAGGGCGAGGCGGGGCTGGAACAGGGCTGGGCGCTGGCGCAGGCGGTGCGGGATTGCATGGCGGCGGATGCCGGCTGTGCGGACAAACGCGCCATTGTCGCGCTGATCGATACGCCAGGCCAGGCTTATGGCCGACGCGAGGAGGCTTACGGTATTCACTTGGCCTTGGCTGCGGCGGTGGACGCTTATGCCAGCGCGCGGCTGGTCGGCCACCCGGTGATTGGCCTGATCGTTGGCCAGGCGATGTCCGGAGGTTTGCTCGCCCACGGTCACCAGGCCAATCGCCTGCTGGCGCTGGACGCCGCCGAGGTGACGACGCAGGCGATGGGCAAGCAGGCGGCGGCCCAGGTGACGATGCGCTCGCTTGAGGCGTTGGAGGCGTTGGCGGCGGAACTGCCGCCTATGGCTTACGACATCCGCAGTTATGCCAGCTTGGGATTGTTGTGGCGTTTATTGCCGGTGGAGGCCATCCATGCTCCCACGGCGGCGGATATCGCGCGGGTTCGCGCGGCCTTGGGCGAGGCCCTGACCGATATCCGCCAGGCCGGCGACCAGGGGCGGCGACAAGGCGAGGCGATGGCGCAAAGGGCGTCGCGCCTGGTGCGGCAACGGCTGCGCGAGCAATGGGAGCAGACATCATGGTGATCTATGGCACGGCTTTATTGGCGGCCTGCGTATTGTGCGGCCTGCTGTTGGGGGATGCGCTGGGGTGGCTGATTGGCGTCAAAGCCAATGTCGGTGGCGTGGGCTTCTCCATGCTGCTGCTGATCGCCAGCAGCGAGTGGCTGCGCGGGCGCGGCGCGCTGACGGCGCCCACGCAACAGGGCATTGCCTTTTGGAGCGCTATCTATATCCCGGTGGTGGTGGCGATGGCCGCCTTGCAAAACGTGGCGGCTGCTTTGCGGGGCGGCCTGGCGGCGGTATTGGCCGGGGGCCTGGCGGTGCTGGCTTGCGGCGTCTTGATCCCCTTGCTGGACCGCCGCGGCCGTTCCGGCGAGCCGGCGGCGGAGCCTTGAGCGTGGGCGCGTTGCTGGAGCAGGTGTTGCTCCGCAATGGCTTGCTGACCGCCTTCGCCGTCATTGGCCTGACCCTGTTGCTGTCCTACCGGCTGTCGGCGCGCTTATGCGCCGGGCGGATCCACGGTTCGGCCATCGCCATCTTGCTGGGCCTGGTGCTGGCCTATGTCTGCGGCAGCTGGACCGGCGGCGACAAGGGGGCCGCCGATGTGCCGGTATTGGCGGGCATCGGCTTGTTTGGCGGCGCGATGTTGCGCGACTTCGCCATTACCGCGACGGCGTTTGGCGTGGATGTGCGGGTTTTGCGGCAAGCGGGGGCGAGCGGCGGAGCAGCCTTATTGCTGGGGGTGCTGGTTTCGTTCGCGGCGGGCGCGGCGGTGGCCTTGGCTTTCGGTTATGACGATGCGGTGAGCGTGACCACGATCGCGGCCGGAGCGGTGACCTATATTGTTGGCCCGGTGACCGGCGCGGCGATTGGGGCAAGTTCGGATGCCATGGCGCTGAGCATTGCCGCGGGCCTGGTCAAGTCGATGCTGGTGATGGTGGCGACGCCGTTCGCTGCGCCGTTCATCGGCCTGGACAACCCGCGTACCGCGATGATCTTCGGCGGCCTGATGGGCACCACCAGCGGCGTGTGCGGCGGTCTGGCCGCCACCGATCCCAAGCTGGTGCCTTATGGCGCGATGACCGCCACGTTTTATACCGGTCTGGGCTGTCTGCTGGGGCCGTCCTTGTTGTACCTCGCCGTGCGTGCGCTGATGGCTTGAGCGCCGGTTCACCATTGCGTGGGCAAGAGCGAGGCGAGGCGCGCTCGCCGTGGCGGCGCTCCACGCCGCGCGGCGGGCATTGAACAGGTTCTTGGGTACCCACCCGATCGCAGGAGGCTGCTATGTCGCTTGAGACTTCTTCCCGTTCTCGCATTCAACAGGTGGCGGCGGCCATCATAGGCAATGCCTTGGAATGGTACGACTTCATCATCTACGGCTTCATGACCGGAGTGATTTCCAAGCTGTTCTTCCCGGCGGATGGCAATGAATACATCTCCTTGCTGCTTGCCACCGCCACTTTCGGCGCCGGTTTCGTGATGCGGCCGGTGGGCGGGGTGCTGTTGGGCGTCTACGCGGATCGCAAGGGCCGCAAGGCGGCGTTGCAGCTCATCATGGGATTGATGAGCCTGGCCATTCTCATCATTGTGCTGGCGCCGCCTTATGCCGCCATCGGCGTGGCCGCGCCGGCGCTCATTCTGCTGGCGCGCTTGATCCAAGGCTTCGCCACCGGCGGCGAGTACGCCAGTTCCACCGCTTTTCTGGTGGAAATGGCGCCGCCGGGCAAACGTGGCTTGTACGGTTCTTGGCAGTTGTTCGGCCAGTCGCTCGCGGTGCTGACCGGCGCCGCCATGGGCGCGCTGGTCAGCTATGGTTTCACGCCGTCGCAATTGGAGGCTTGGGCTTGGCGCTTGCCCTTTGTCTTTGGCTTGCTGATTGTGCCGGTGGGACTGTGGATGCGGCGTCATATGGAGGAAACCGAAGCCTTCGTCCACGCCAGCCGTCAGCCGGCCGCCGAGCCGCTCGTGCTGGGCTTGGCCGGCAATATGGGCGGCATGTGGACGACGCTGGCGCTGATCGTGCCGGGCACCGCGGTGTTCTATGTGGTCCTGATCAGCATGCCTGGCTATGCCAGCCGTCAGTTTGGCCTGCCGCTGGAACAGGCTTTCGCGGCCCAGACCGTTGCGGTGGCGGTGCTGACCCTGATGACGCCTTTGTCCGGGTGGTGGTCGGACCGAATTGGACGGCGGCCGATCCTGCTGGGCGCGCAGGGGCTGATGCTGCTGCTGGTCTATCCGCTGTTCTGGTGGCTGGAGCAGACGCCTAGCATTACGCGCTTGCTGGCGGTGCAAGTGATCATGTGCGTGTTGCAAGGCCTGTGCAACGGACCGGTGCCGGCCGCGGTCAGCGAATTGTTCCCGGTCAAGGTGCGCTCCACGGCGATGTCGATTTCCTACAATCTGGCGGTGATGCTGTTTGGCGGTTTCGCGCCCTTCATCGTTACCTTGCTGACCCAGCGCAGCGGCTCCTCATTGGCGCCGGCCTTCTATCTGATGTTCTGTTTGCCAATTGGACTGCTGGGCGCTTACCAGCTGCGCGCGCCGGCCCAGAGCGCCGGCATCGAGAGCCGCGGCGCGGCGTCCCCAAGGGAAGGAGCGAGCCGTGTTTAAGATCGAAACGCCTGCGCGTGCGCGGGAGATTGTTGAACTGGACGGCTGCGCGCTGTCCGCGGCGCTGCATGAGCGGCGTGTATCCTGCCAGGAGGCGATGCGGGCTTATCTGCAACAGATTGAAGCCCTGAATCCGGCGGTCAAGGCCGTGGTGTCGCTACAACCCGCCGACGCCCTGCTGGCTGAAGCCGCGCGTTGCGACGCCGAGTTGAGCCGCGGCCACAGCCGTGGCTGGATGCATGGCTTCCCGCTGGCGGTCAAGGACCTGGCTGCCGCGCGCGGTTTGGTCGCCAGCATGGGCTCGCCCCTGTATCGCGGCCAGGTGTCCACGCAGGACGACATCATGGTGGAGCGCATGCGCGCGGCGGGGGCCATCATCATCGGCAAGACCAACACGCCGGAGTTCGGTGCCGGCTCCCATACGTACAACCCGGTATTCGGCGCTACCGGCAATGCCTATGATCCGGCGCGCTGCGCCGGCGGTAGCAGCGGCGGCGCGGCGGTGGCCCTGGCTTTGCGCATGCTGCCGGTGGCAGACGGCAGCGACATGATGGGCTCCTTGCGCAACCCGGCGGCGTTCAACAATGTCTTTGGTTTCCGTCCCAGCGCCGGCGCCGCGCCGCTGGGCCCCTCGCCGGAGCTCTACCTTCAGCAACTGGCCACCGTGGGGCCGATGGCGCGGTCGGTGCCAGACCTGCTGGCCCTGCTGCGCATTCAGGCCGGGGCCGACCCGCGCGCGCCGCTGGCCTACGATTCGCCGGATTTGCGGCAGCCGCTGGAGCGTGATCTGCGCGGCGCGCGGCTGGGCTGGCTGGGTGACTACGATGGCTATCTGCCGATGGAAGACGGTGTGCTGGCCCTGTGCCGCGCCGCCCTGGCGGATTTCGACGCGCTGGGTTGCACGGTGACGCCGGCGTCGCCGGCTTTCGACATGAGTGCGCTATGGCAGAGCTGGCAAACCTTGCGCCACTGGTTGGTGGCCGGCAGCTTGGAACACCATTATCGAGATCCGGAGCAGCGGCGCTTGCTGAAGCCGGAACTGCAATGGGAAATCGAGGGGGGACTTGGGTTGAGCGCGTTGGAGGTCTACCAGGCGTCCAAGGTGCGCAGCGATTGGTATCGCGCGATGCTGGCGCTGTTCGAGGACTACGACTACCTGCTGTTGCCCAGCGCCCAGGTGTTTCCGTTCACGCTGGAGCAGCGCTGGCCGAAAGAGATCGCCGGCGTGAATATGAGCAGTTACCACCGCTGGATGGAAGTCGTGCTGGCCGCCACCATGGCCGGCTTGCCGGCGGTCAGCGTGCCGGTGGGCTTTAATCGGCAAGGGCTGCCGATGGGCATGCAGATCATTGGGCGGCCGCGCGCGGATATGGCGGTGCTGCAACTGGCCCATGGCTATGATCTGCGTACCGCCTGGGCCCGACGGCGACCGCCGCCGGCGCTTGGCGTGGTCTGAGTGCCTTGCTGGCAAGCGCATGATCTGCTGCGGGTGGACGATGCCGCCGGCCTGCGTTTGCCGGCGGAGCGGCCGGACTGGCTGGCAGCGGACCGGCCATTGGCCGATCTGGCGGTGGTGCGGCGCGATGTCCGAGCCGGCGGTGATATTCCTGTGGGCCTGCGCGGTTGGCGGCGGGAGCAGCGGCTGGCGGCCTGGTTGGCCCCGGCGGCGGTGGCGGAACGCTTGAGTCCGGAAAGCCTGCTGGCGAGGTTGGATGATTGGAACGGACCTTGGCCGCCGGCCTTGCTGGCATTGGCCGCGCTGCGGCCCTGGATGGACGCCCGCGGCTGGGCCTGGGGGCCAACGGGCAGTTGCGGTTTCGCGCTAGCCAGCGGTTTGCCGCTGCTGCGAGAGGAGAGTGATCTGGATTTGCTGATCCGGCTGCCGCAGCGGCCTGGCCGGACGCAGCTGGATGATTTGCGTCGCTTGAGTTCATGGCCCGGGTGTCGGCTCGATATCCAGATCGATATCGACCACGGTGGCTTCGCGCTGGCGGAATGGCTGGCGGCGCGCGGTGCGGTGCTGTTGAAGACGGAACAGGGCCCTCGTTTGTTTGGCGACCCCTGGTTGAAGGAGGCGATGTCGTGAGCGTGTTGTTTGCTTTTCCCGGGCAGGGCGCGCAGCGCGCCGGCATGTTGCATTGCTTGCCTGAGCACTCGTCGGTGGCGCAAACCTTGAAGCAAGCGGGCGAAGTCCTGGCCGTCAATCCGCTGACCCTGGATAGCGTGGAGGCTTTGCAGTCCACCCGCGCGGTCCAGCTTTGCCTGCTGATCGCCGGCGTCGCGGCAACGCGTTTGCTGGCGGCTTCAGGCTGGCGGCCGGCCATGGTCGCGGGACTTTCCATTGGCGCTTGGCCGGCGGCGGTGGCGGCGCAGGTGGTGGGTTTCGACGACGCCCTGCGCTTGGTGGCCTTGCGCGGAGAATTGATGCAGAGGGCTTTCCCGATGGGCTACGGCATGCTGGCGGTGACCGGATTGAACCAGATGCGGCTGGAAGGCTTGATCGCCGCGATACACTGCGCGGCTACGCCGCTGTATCTGGCGAATCTGAATGGCGATGTCCAGTTTGTGGCCGCCGGACACGGAAATGGCTTGGCGAAACTGGAGACCGCGGCCAAAGCGGCGGGGGCGCGGGCTTGCCGACGTCTGGAGCTTGGCGTGCCGTCGCACTGCCCGCTGCTGGAGCCGGCGGCTCAGGAGCTGCGGGCCGCTATCGCCAGGGTGGCAATATGCCGGCCGGCGGTGCCCTATCTAAGCGTGAGCCGCGCGCGGCTCTTGTTCGACGCCGAGGCTTTGGCCGATGATCTGGCCTGCAATATGGCGCGACAGCAGCGCTGGACCGATGCGGCGCGCCACGCCTGGGAACGCGGCATGCGGACTTTGTTGGAACTCCCGCCGGGGCGGGTATTAGGCGAGCTGAGTCGCGAGACGTTCCGCGATGGAAAAGTGATGGCTTGCGAAGCCATGGATCTAAGCGCGCTTAGCCCCGCGTATCGATGAGATCGCTGCCTGGATTGATTTCTGGGCGTGCGGGAAGGGCGCGCTTATGGAGTCGTCAGGAGACGCGCGTCAGCGCCGCAGCAAGAACAGGCCGACAAGGACCACCAGCACGCCAACGGCCTGGGCCAGCCATGCCGACCAGTGTTTGCCCGGCTCCAGGCAGGCTTCTTCGGGATTCTGCGGGTTGTAGAACACCGGCACGGTCTTGCCCGCCGGATAGCGTTGCACGATCTCTCGCGCCTGCTCGTCGCTGCTGCCGTAGCCGGGGTTGGGGAAGCGCAGCCGCTCGGCGCGGTGGACGCCGTCGGCCACGCGGTATTCGTAGCGCACGATGGCGCGGTATTCCCGACGGTCCGAGCTGTCGCCGCCGCGTGCGTGGCGCCAGTCCACTTCGCTGGAGACGATCTTGCCGGCGACGCTGGGCCAGCCGGCGGCTTGCTGGGCCTTGGCGGACTGCTGCCAGAGATAGGCGGAAACGGCCACGCCGATGGCGATGACCAGCAGGGCGATGACTTTTTCGCTCATGGGGCGCGGATGCCTCGGTGAATGCGCCGGCGCGGCAGCGGCAGCTTGGCCCGCAGCCGGTACAGCAGCGCCCAGCCGAACAGCGCGCTCAGCGCCGCCAGGATGAATTTGGCGCTGCCGATATCGCTGTCGCCGCCCTTGATCAGCACGGATTCGGCGGGGCTGCGCGGATTGTAGTAGACGGTGATCGCCTTGCCGGAGGGGAAGCGCCGCGTCAGATCGTCGGCGTTGCTGCGGTCGCCCGGCAGGGCGCCGTCGACGGCGAACAGCCGGTCGCTGTGGTAGACCTGGCCGCGCACCGTGTACAGGTATTGCACATGCGGCTGCCAGTACAGCTGATCGGGATGCTCGTCGCTGGACACCACCAGCATGCGGCTGCTTTCCACGTGGCCCGGCGCGTTGCGCCATTCGCGCAACTGATGGCTGGGCGTCAGCAAGACCGCGATCAAGCCCAGCAGGCTGGCGAGAAAGGCCAGCATCAGCGCGCTGACCCGGGCTTGCGGCGAGAATTTCATGATGGGCTCAGACGGCCTGGCCGGGATGCTCGAACCAGGTCAGCAGAATGGCCTGGGCCGCCACCTGGTCCAGCGCCGGCTTTTGCTTGCGGCCGCGCACGCCGGCTTCTTCCAGCATGGATTCGGCCACCACCGAGGTCAGTCGTTCGTCCACCAGCCACACCGGCAGGCCGTAGCGGCCCTTGAGCCGGTTGGCGAAGCGGCGCGCCAGCTGCGTCATCTGGTGTTCGGTGCCGTCTATGTGCATCGGCAGCCCCACCACCAGTTGCGCCGGCTGCCATTCCGCGATCAAGGCGGCGATGGCGGCGAAGCGTGCGTCGTTGATTTCCGTGTCTATGGTGATGAGCGGGTGGGGAATGCCGAGCAGGGTGTCCCCGACGGCGACGCCGATGCGGCGTTCGCCGAAATCGAATGCCAAAGCACAACCTTCAGGCATGGCCGACATCCGTGGACAAGAGCGAGGGATCGAAGCCCAGCAGCGCCATCGCGGCGTCGTAGCGTTCTTCGCAGGGCAGGCCGAAGATGATGTCCGGCCGGGCCGGCACCGTCAGCCAGCCGTTGTCGGCGATCTCCTGCTCCAGCTGGCCGGCGCTCCAGCCGGAATAGCCCAGGGTGATCAGCATGCGGTCCGGCTGCTTGTGGTTTTCAGACACGGCGATCAACACGTCCTTGGACGTGGTCAGCGCGATGTCGTCGGTGACCAGCAGGCTGGATTGCCAATTGCCCACCGGCATGTGCAGCACGAAACCCCGGTCCGGCTGAACCGGTCCGCCGAAGTAGACCGGCTCGGCGCGCAGCGAGTCGCCGTCCAGCGGCAGATCGATCTGATCGAACAACTGCGCCATGGCGATGCCGGAAGGCTTGTTGACGATCAGGCCCATGGCGCCGTGCTCGCCGTGCTCGCAGACGAAGACCAGCGAGCGCGAGAACAGCGGGTCCGCCATATTGGGCATGGCGATCAAGAATTGATTGGACAACGATAGCGGTTCCATGCGGCCATTATGGCATAAGTCGGCGGGCCGGGTAGATGCGGCTGCGCGACGCGCAACAGGTCCGCGCGCGACGCGCGGCGAAGGCGGGCAACTGCTAAAATGCCGATTTTCGCCCAGCCATTGCGAGGACATTTTGCGTCTCACCCACATCAAGCTTGCCGGTTTCAAGTCATTCGTCGACCCCACCAGCATTGCCGTGCCCGGCCAACTGGTGGCGGTGATCGGCCCCAATGGCTGCGGCAAGTCCAATGTGATAGACGCGGTGCGCTGGGTATTGGGCGAATCCTCGGCCAAGCAGCTGCGCGGCGAATCGATGCAGGACGTGATCTTCAACGGTTCGTCCACGCGCAAGCCGGTCAGCCGCGCCTCGGTGGAATTGGTGTTCGACAACGGCGACGGCGCGCTCACCGGCGCCTGGGGCCAGTACGCGGAAGTGTCGATCAAGCGGGTGCTGACCCGCCAGGGCGAATCCAGTTACTTCATCAACAACCAGCAAGTGCGCCGCCGCGACATCACCGATCTGTTCCTGGGCACCGGCGTGGGCGCGCGCGGCTACGCGGTGATCGAGCAGGGCATGATCTCCCGCATCATCGAAGCGCGGCCGGAAGAACTGCGCGCCTATCTGGAAGAAGCCGCCGGCGTGTCCAAGTACAAGGAGCGCCGCCGCGAGACCGAACACCGCATCGCGGACACCCGCGCCAATCTGGAACGCATCGCCGACTTGCGGCAAGAGCTGGAGCGCCAGGTGGAGCGGCTGTCCGAGCAGGCCGAAGTGGCCGCCCAATACCACGATCTGCGCGGCGCGCTGACGCACAAGCAAAACCTGCTGGCCTTGGCGCGGCGCGAAGAGGCCGCGCGCAACGAGGCGGCGGCGCGCGGGGAACTGGCGCGCATAGAAACCGAGGAAGCGGCGCTGGAGGCCGCGGTCACCCATGTGGAGGCCGAGTCCGAAACCGTGCGCGAAAGCCATTTCGCCGCCAGCGACGAAGTGCACGAGGCGCAACAGCGCTTGTTCGAGGCCAACGCCCAACTGGCGCGGCTGGAAGAGGCTCAGCGCCATCGCGAGCAGAACCGCGCCCGCGTCGACCGCGAATTGGGCACCGTGCGCACCGAGCGCCAGGTGCTGGCCGAAAGCCGCGGCCAGGTGAAGGCCGAACTGGACGATTGGCTGCCGCGGCGGGAAGAAGCGCAGATGCGGCTGGAAGAGGCGCAGATGACGCTGGAGGACGGCGCCGACGAACTGCCCACCGCCGAGGCGGAATACCGCGCCATCGAACAACAATTGAACGGATTGACCGCGCAGCAGGCCAAGCTCGGCCGCGATCGCGACCTGGCGCGCCAGAACGGCGAGCATCAGCGCCGCAACCTGGAACAACTGTCCGGCCGGGAAGACGCATTGCGGCGCGAGCTGAGCGATCTGAACCTGCCGGACCAAGAGAAGCAACAAGCCGCCGCCGCCGAAGCGGAGCGCGCGCGCGGCGCGCTGGAAACGGTGCGCAGCCGGTTGGTGGCCGACGAGGCCAAGCAGGCGGACCTGGCGGCAGAGCGGGAAAAACTGGACGAACAACTGGCCGGGCTGCGCAGCGAACAGGCGCGGGCCGAAGCCGAGGCCGCCGCGCTGGCCGGCATGCTGGCGCGCGAGGCGGCCAGCGAACAATTGGACGCCTGGCTGCAGCACCGCGGCCTGGCCGAGGCGCCGCAGCTGTGGCAAAGCCTGCAGGTGGAGCCCAAGTGGCAGCCGGCGCTGGAGGCGGCGCTGGGCGAGCGTCTTGCCGCGCGCGCCGCCGCGCTGCAAGGAGAACCGCCGCCGGCGGCGCTGGCGCTGGCGGACGGCGCGGCGGCGCGCGATTGGCAGGCCGAGCGTCCGTGGCCGACGTTGCTGCAGCAAGTGCGCGCCGCCCAGCCCTTCCAGGCGGCCTTGCAGGACTGGCTGGCCGGCGTCTACCTGGCCGGCTCGCTGGACGAGGCCTTGGCCATGCGCGGGCAGTTGCCGGCAGGCGCCTGCCTGCTGACGCCGGAAGGCCACCGCGTTTACGCCGCCAGCCTCTGCCTGCACGCCGAAGCCAGCGGCGACGGCCTGATGGCGCGCAAGGCGCTGCTGGAAGCGGCGCAGGCGCGGCTGGACGCCTTGTCGCCGGAAATCGACGCCTTGCAGCGGCGCCGCGAATCCTTGCAAAGCCGCGGCGGCATGCTGGCCGAGGCGGTGCGCGCGCAAAAGGGCGCGCTGACCCGCTTGGAAGCGGAGCTGAACGCGGCGACGCTGGAACACGTCAAGCTGGATCAGGCCGCGCGGCAGGGCGCGGCGCGGCTGGCGGCGATAGAGGCCGAGCGCGGCCGCATCGCCGAAGAGGGCGAACTGGCGCGCCAGAGCATCGCCGAGGCCGAAATGCTGGGCGAAGAGACGGCGCTGACGCTGGAAGAACTGACTGTGCAGCTGGAAGACATGCGCGTGGACCGGCTCAACGCCGAAACCGGCTTGCAACTGGCGCGCAACAAGACCCGCGACGCCGAGCGCATGCTGCACGAGATCAAGCTGGAAATGAGCACCGCCGAGCAGAAGGTGGCGGAGCTGGCGCGGCGCGGCCGCGAACTGGACGAGCGCGACCAGCAACTGGCCGAGCGCCTGGAAACCCTGGCCGAAGAGGCCGAGGCGGTGGAGGAGGCGGTGCCGGAGGAGGCCTTGCAACTGGCCCTGGCCGAGCGGGAGCAACGCGAACACAGTCTGGGCGCGGTGCGCGACCGGCTAAACGGCCTGACCGAGAAGCTGCGCGAGCTGACCCATCAACAACAACAAGCCAACGCCGCTTTGCCGGCGCTGCGCGAAGCGCGCTCGGACTGGCTGCTCAAACACCAGGAAGCGCGGCTGGCGATGGAGCGCTTCGCCGAAGAGCTGGCCAGCGCCGGCGCCGACGAAGCCGCGCTGATGGCCGATTTGAGCGAGGCGGTGAAACCGAACGCGTTGGCCGCCGAGATCGCGCGGCTGGCGCGCGCGCTGGAAGGCCTGGGCGCGGTCAATCTGGCCGCGTTGGAAGAACTGGACGAAGCCCGGAAGCGCGGCGATTATCTGGCGGCTCAGTCCGAGGACCTGAATCAGGCGATGGCCACGCTGGAGGAGGCCATCGCCAAGATAGACGGCGAAACCCGCGAAATGCTGCAAGCCACTTACGACGCGGTCAACGCCAAGATGCGCGAGTTCTTCCCCACGCTGTTCGGCGGCGGCCGCGCCGAACTGGTGCTGACCGGCGAGGACTTGCTGGACGCCGGCGTGCAGATCATCGCCCAGCCGCCGGGCAAGAAGAACAGCACCATTCACCTGCTGTCCGGCGGGGAAAAGGCGTTGACGGCGATGAGCCTGGTGTTCTCGCTGTTCTCTCTGAATCCCGCGCCGTTCTGCCTGTTGGACGAGGTGGACGCGCCGCTGGACGACGCCAATACCAGCCGCTTCTGCGATCTGGTCAAGCAGATGTCGGAGCGCACGCAGTTTCTCTATATTTCCCATAACCGGCTGACCATGGAAATGGCCGAGCAATTGGTGGGCGTCACCATGCAGGAGCAGGGCGTCAGCCGCATTGTGGCGGTGGACATCGTGGAAGCGTTGAAAATGCGGGAAACCGCCTAAGAAGCTGTTTACGATCTGCTGCGCGTCGTGAGACGTCACACGGTGAGTACCGCGTCGAAATGCTCATGTACCACACGTACATTCCGCTTTCTCAGCGGTTTTGGCCTTGTCTCGCCCTCGCTGGCGAGCTTTTGAAAAAGCGCTTGGGGCAATGGCAAAGTCCGCTTGGCGTCGGCCAGGTTTTTGTTAGTCATCGTTTAAACAGGCTGGTGAGGACTATTATCGTCAGTTACAGTTTGACGGCGCGCAAACCGGGCCGCGCGCGCGGATGGCATACTGCGCAGCTTCCCGACGGCAGCGGCCGTCGGGCGATATCATTGCTGGATGAATGGGCATGACCGTAAGCATCAAGCGTTGGGAACCTGAAAACCCTATCTTCTGGCTGCGCCGCGGGCGGCGCATCGCCAATCGCAATCTCTGGCTGTCCATCCTGTCGCTGCACCTGAACTTCAATATCTGGATGATGTGGAGCATGGTGGTGGTCAATCTGCCGGCGGTCGGATTCGCGCTCAGCAATCAGCAGCAGTTCCTGCTGGTGTCTATCCCGCCGCTGGTCGGCGCCCTGATGCGGCTGCTGTACTCGTGGATCTGGAGCTGGGTGGGGGGCGGCCTGTGGCTGGGCATTTCCACCTTGCTACTCTTGCTGCCGGCTTTGGGCGTGGCCGCGGTGGTGCAGGACATTTCTACGCCGTTTCCCATTTTGCTGCTGGTGTCCGGTTTGTGCGGCATCGGCGGCGGCGCCAGCGCCTCCCATCTGTCCAATACCAGTTTCTTCTTTCCCAAGGCGGCCAAGGGGCTGGCGATGGGGCTGAACGCGGGGCTGGGGAATCTGGGCGTGTCGGTGGCGCAACTGGCGATTCCGGTGGTCATTCTGCTGCCCTTGTTCGGGGAGGTGGGCGGGCCGCAGATCTGGGGCGTCGGCGGCGTCGTTCATCCGGTGTGGCTGCAGAACGCCGGCTATCTATGGCTGCCCTTCATCGTGATCATCGCGCTGGCCTGCCTGTTGTACGCGCATGATCTGCCCAAGCTGCGCATCACGCCGCATGACCAGCTGGACGCGATGCGCGACCCGCACACCTGGTATATCTGCCTGCTGTACATGGGCAGTTACGGCACTTTCCTCGGCTTCGCCGCCGCCTTTCCCTTGCTGGCGCGCAATATGTTTCCGCTGGTCGACGTCACCCCTTACGCCTTCATCGGCCCCATGGTCTGCGCCTTGTCGCGGCCGCTGGGCGGCTGGATGGGCGATCACATCGGCGGCGGCATCGCCACCATGCTCAGCAACGGGGTGATGGCGCTGGCCACCGTCGGCGTCTACCTGAGCATGCCCTCCGCCGGCAACGGCGGTTCGTTCTGGTTGTTCCTCGCCATGTTCCAGCTGATCTTCTTCGCCGCGGGCGTCGGCAACGGATCTTCCTTCCAGTTGGCGCCCAAGGTCTTTCTGTTGCAGGCCGGCCAAGGGGCCAAGGCCGCCGGCCTGGACATCGCCGAGGCCTATGCGCGCGGCGGCCGCCGCGGCGCGTCGGCGATGAACGTCAGCTCGGTGATGGCGGCCTTCGGCGGTTTCGTGATTCCCAAATCCTTCGGCAGCGCGCTGGCCGCCTTCGGCAGCTTCCTGCCGGCCTTCGGCATGTTCTTTGTGTTTTATCTGGTGTCCATGCTGGTGGCCTGGTGGCAATACAGCCGGCCGGGCAGCCGGATGCGCTGCTGAGGCGAGCGATGCGCGCGCGGCCTGGATGGGCTTGGGCCTTGCTGGCATCTTTGCTGCTGCACGCCTTGTTGCTGTTTTGCTGGCGGCCGTTCGCGCCGCGGCCTTCTGCTCGCGCCGCGGTACTGACGCTAAGCCTGCCGGCGCCGCGGGCCGCCGGCGTTCCCGATGGCGTAGGGGCTAGGACGGAAGCGGCCAAAGCGTCGCCGGCCCCGCGCCGCCAATCTCCGCAGTCCAAGCGCCTTCCCATTGCCAAGGCTATTGCGGCGCCGCCGGCTGCGGCCGCGCCGCGGCAGCGTCCATCGTTGCCGACGGCGCTTGGAGGCGGCTCCAGCGTCGTGGAAGGCGAGCCGGCCGGCTCGGCGTCGACGCAAAGCGCTTCCGGCGCGGCAAGGGGCGGCGGACAGGACAGCGTGGCCTTGTATCGCGCCGAATATTTGAACAATCCGCAGCCGGAATATCCGGAGCGGTCGCGGGAGAACGGCGAAGAGGGCACGGTCTTGCTGCGGGTCAGCGTTAGCGCCGCCGGCCGCGCCAGCGAGGTGACGGTGGCGGTCAGCAGCGGCTATCCGCGGCTGGACCGCGCGGCCAAGGCCGCGGTGGAAAGCTGGCGCTTTGCGCCGGCCAAGCGCAATGGCCAGGCGGTGGATTCGGTGTTGACGGTGCCGGTGCGGTTTCAGAGCCCTTGAGCCGCGTGCGCGGCCGGCGCTGAAAACGCAATGGCGGCGAGGAGCGGACCGCATTGCGGGACCGCGCGCCTCGCCGCCGGGTAAAGGCGGTTACGGCTGGAGGAATCCTAAGCCGTGACTTCTTCCTGTTCTTCCAGCGCCAGGCTGAAGCCTTCGCGCAGGCGGCCCAATTCCTGGCAGAAACCGGACAGGTCGTGTTCGCCAAAGCGTTTAAAGGCGATCTGCATATAGTCGATATGAGCGGGGAAGGCCTGGTCGAACAGGCGTTCTCCGTGTTGGGTCAAGGAGACGAACACGCTGCGGCGATCGTTGGGCTGCATGGTGCGGGTAACCAGACCCTTGTCTTCCAGCCGGTCGATGACGCCGGTCAGCGTCCCTTTGGTGATCAACGTGCGGTCGGACAGCTCCTTGCAATTCATGCCCTTGCTGTGGCCCAGCGTGGCGACCACGTCGAATTGCGGCGGAGTCAGGCCCAGCTGACGAATGTGCTGGCTGGCAAACTGTTCGAATGCCTGGTAGGTGCGCGCCAGCTCGTGGACCACCGGAAGGAAACTGGCTTGAGAAGTGTTTTTCATCGATCTATCCCTTGCTTTCCTAAGCAGTGTTTAAGACGATTTGGAATCATTCATTTGCATGAACACGAAATATTCTGGCACGAGATATTTCAGAGCGCCCCTGTCAGAAATGTCATCTACCGGACCTTATGGGCCTGAAAATGACGTTCCGCTTCCATTTGGCTCGCTTGCGGCGGGCCTGACTCGCGGCGCCGAACTGCCGACTGGGGCGGTTCGACGCGGTCCGATGGAACCAGCAGGGGCGATTCGGCATCCAATTCAGGTTGCGAACCCGGTTTGAAGCACCAAATTGCCCGCATCAGCTATCGCCTCGGCTTGATTTAGGCTGGCGGCAAGGCATTTACGGCTAAATTGCCGCCAAATGGTGCGCAAGCTGAGGCTTTCGTTATAATAACCGTGGTCTATCGCCGTTCTCGACTGGCCGAAACGCCAGATTCGAACGGTTTTGTTGCCGAATACTTAAAGGGAGGCTGTCGGCCTGGCTATTGCCGAAAGACGCCGCATCGCGCATTGAAAGATGCGCCGGCGCGCGGCGAGGGGGCTGCCGACAGCTTCGATTATTCGCCTTAATGCGGACTGGCTGATGAGCGAATTACAGATTGGTGTGTTGATACTGGGCGGCGCGGTGATCGCCCTGGTTTACGGATTCAATGCTTTCCAGGAATGGCGTTTTCGCAAGAAGACTCGCCAGGCCTTCACGCGCGGCCACGACGACGTGTTGCTGGACGTGCCCAAGAACAATGTGCGCGACGGCGTGAAGCAGGACAGGATGGAACCGGTGCTGGTGGACGCCGCGCCGGAGCCGGACGATTACGCAGCCGCTTATTTCGAGCCGCACATCCCCGCGGAGCCGGCGCGAGCCGAGACCGAACGCCCGCGCGAAGCGGTTTTCGACGCGGTGCCGGTGGTGGAGGAAGAGGAGGACATCCCGCAGATGGACTCCGCCGATCACCAGGCGCTGGTGGTGGCGATGCTGGATCCGTCGCTGGACTTCATCGCTGAAGTGGTGTTCCACGCGCCGCATGAGCTGGCGGCGATTCCGCGCTTCAACGTGGGCAAGCGCACACAGTTGATCGGCCGCACCGAAAAAGGCCTGTGGAAGCCGGCCGAGGCCTTGCCCGGCACCCGTTACAAGCAGATCAACGTCAGCATGCAGATGGTGGACCGCAGCGGCGCGGTGACCGAACAGGAACTGGCCGGCTTCTGCCAGCAGGTATCGCGCTTCGCCGAGGAGCACGACGCCGCGGTCAGTTTCCCGCAGCGCCAGCAGAAGCTGGTGGCGGCGCGCGAACTGGACCGCTTCTGCGCCGACGTGGACGTGCTGATCGGCATCAACATCGTGCCGCAGGGGCCGATAGAAGGCACGCGTCTGCGCAGCTTCGCCGAGGCCGCCGGCCTGCAGCTGGAGCCGGACGGCGCCTTCCACTATCTGGCGGACTCCGGCAACACCCTGTATTCGCTGATGGCGGCGGACCAGATGCCGTTCACCTTTCACACCTTGCTGGACAAGTCCTTCCCGGCGCTGACGCTGTTGTTCGACGTGCCGCGCGTGGCCGGCGGCGTCGAGGTGTTCGACCGCGCCGTTTACTTCGCGCGCCAGCTGGCGCAGGAGTTCGACGCCCAATTGGTGGACGACAACCGCCGTCCGCTGTCCGACGCCGGCCTGACCCGCATCCGCGACCAGCTGCTGCACATCTACGGCAGCATGGACGACCGCGGCATCGCCCCCGGCAGCGTGGCCGCGTTGAGACTGTTTGCCTGAAACCGGCGGGAAGCCCTGGTGTCGCCTTGCTGTCCAGCCGCTACACTGGGGTGATAAGCCCGCTCGATAATCCTCCGTTTCCAAGGCCGGCGCCACGCCGGCTTTTTCTGTTTGAGTCCGACTGAACATGACCGCCCAAACTCCGCAACAGCGCGTAGCCGAACTGCATCAACTGCTGAACCGCTACGGCCACGAATACTATGTGTTGGACACCCCCACCGTGCCGGACGCCGAATACGACCGCCTGTTCCGCGAGCTGCAACAACTGGAACAGGAGCATCCGGAACTGGCGAGCGCGGATTCGCCCACCCGCCGCGTCGGCGGCGTGCCGTTGGACGAATTCCAGCAAGTGACCCACAGCGTGCCCATGCTGTCGCTGTCCAACGCGTTTTCCGATATGCAGCTGAGCGAGCGCGAGCAGCGCCATGAAGAGCTGCTGCAGTTCGACGAGCGGGTGCGCAAAGGGCTGGATCTTGCCGAGGTGGAGTACGCGACCGAGCCCAAGTTCGACGGCCTGGCGATCTCCCTACTTTACCGCGACGGCGTGCTGGTTCAGGCGGCCACCCGCGGCGACGGCGTGACCGGCGAGAACGTCACCGAGAACATCCGCACCGTGCGCGCGATTCCGCTGCGGCTGCCGGCCGGCGCGGCCACGCCCGGCCTGCTGGAAGTGCGCGGCGAAGTGCTGATGCTGAAGCAGGATTTCGACAAGCTCAACAGCGAGCAGGCGGCGCGCGGGGACAAGACCTTCGCCAATCCGCGCAACGCCGCCGCCGGCAGCTTGCGTCAATTGGATTCGCGCATCACCGCTCAGCGCCGGCTGTCCTTCTTCGCCTACGCCATCGCCCAGGTGGAGGGCGCGGACTGGCCGGCCAGCCACAGCGGGGAAATGGCCTGGTTGCGTGCGCTGGGTTTCCCGGTGGTGGCCGAGGACCTGCGGCCGGTGGTGCGCGGCGTGGACGGCTTGATCGCCTATTACGAACAAGTACAGCAGCGCCGCCCCGGCCTGCCTTTCGATATCGACGGCGTGGTGTACAAAGTCAATCAGCGCGCCTTGCAGGACGAGCTGGGCTTTGTGTCGCGCGCGCCGCGCTGGGCCATTGCCCACAAATTCCCGGCCGAGGAGGCCTTGACCCAGGTCGAGGCGATCGAGGAGCAGGTGGGCCGCACCGGCGCCATCACCCCGGTGGCGCGGCTGAAGCCGGTGTTCGTCGGCGGCGTCACCGTCACCAACGCCACCTTGCACAATGAGGACGAGGCGAGGCGCAAAGACGTGCGCGTGGGCGACACCGTGATCGTGCGCCGCGCCGGCGACGTGATTCCGGAAGTGGTGTCCGTGGTGATGGAGCGCCGACCGATGCAGCCGGCCGCGGATGGCGGCTTGTTCGACGAACCGCAATACCCGGCCTACCGGCTGCCCGGCGCCTGTCCGGTATGCGGCAGCCACGTGGTGCGCGAAGAGGGCGAGGCGGTGGCGCGCTGCTCCGGCGGCCTGTCCTGCCGCGCGCAGCGCAGCCAGGCGATCCAGCATTTCGCCGGCCGCCGGATGATGGACATCGACGGCCTGGGCGAACGCTATATCGACAAGCTGGTGGAGTACGACTATGTGCGCGGCGTGGCCGACCTGTACCGGCTGACGCTGGAAGACTTGCTGGAAATGAAGCGCCGCGCCGACGAGGACGAGGATGCGACCCCGGAAACCGTCAAGGCGGGCAAGGTGGCGAGCAAATGGGCGGAAAACCTGATCGAGGCGATCGCCGCCAGCCGGCGGCCGCCGCTGGCGCGGCTGCTGTTCGCGCTGGGCATCCGCCATGTCGGCGAATCCACCGCCAAGACCCTGGCCGATTGGCTGGGGACGATGGCCTTGATCCGTCGTTCGCAGGCGGCCTTGTTCGCCGCGCTGCCGGATATCGGCGGCGTGGTGGCGGAATCGCTGGCGGACTTCTTCGCCGAAGCCAATAACGAAGCCGCGCTGGACGCCTTGTTGAGCCATGTGGCGCCGGCCGACGAGCACGCGCCGTCGCCGCGCCTGGCCGAGCGTCTTCAGCCGGCCGTGTTGCTGGCGCGGCTGGACATTCCGCGTCTGACCGAGGTGCGCAGCCAGCAATTGGCGGCGCAGATCGACGGCCTGGCCGCGCTGGCCGGGCGCGAACGGCGCGCGCTGCTGGATCTGGAATTGCCGGCCGAGGTGATCAACGCGCTGGCCGACTGGCTGGACCTGCCGGGCAAGCGAGACAGCCTGCGCGCGCTCGCCGCCCTGGTCGACGAGATGCTGGCGGCGCTGCCGGCGCAAGCGGCGGCGGCCGGCGTGCTGGAAGGCAAGACCCTGGTGCTGACCGGCACCTTGCCTACGATGAGCCGCGACCAGGCCAAGGAATTGATAGAAGCCGCCGGCGGCAAGGTGTCCGGCAGCGTGTCCAAGAAAACCCATTACGTGGTGGCGGGGGCGGAGGCCGGCAGCAAGCTGGCCAAGGCGGAAGAGCTGGGCGTGGCGATTCTGGACGAGGCCGGCTTGCAAGCCTTGCTGGCCGGAGAGTGACTGAAGAGCCTGTAGCCTCGGCGGGAAATGTTTTTTGCCACGGAAGCACACGGAAAAACACGGACCAAACCAAAGGCTGCTGTTATTTTCGTGGATTTCGTGGCTAAAGGGTTTGCCTTCCGTGCCCTTCCGTGCGCTTCCGTGGCTAAATCGGTTTTTGTTTTTCCGTGGCAGGAATTTAAGAAGGAACGGAACAGATGACGGCGGACCAAGCTTTCGAACAAGGCAATAGATTGGCGGCGGAGGGCCGCTGGCGCGAAGCGGAGCAGGCGTTTGATCAATGTCTGAGGCGGAACGCCAAGGATTGGCAGGCGCTGGCCAACCGCGCCAACGCCCGCCTGCGCCAGGGCGACAGCGCGCGCGCGCTGGACGACTACCTGGCCGCCGCCGCGCTCAATCCGCAGTCGGTCAACATCAAGTGCAATCTGGCGGTGCTGCTCAAGGAACTGGGCGAACTGGAACTGGCGGAAGCGCTGCTGCGCGAGGCCCTGGCGGCGGAGCCCGAGCATGTCGACGCCTGGAGCAATCTGGGCGTGGTCTTGCAACATCGTCTGCAATACCAGGAGGCCATCGCCTGCCATCTGCGCGCCATCGAGCTGGCCGGCGCGAGCCCGGCGCGCTGCAACAATCTGGGCTACGCCTGCACTTGTGCCTTGCTGCTGGACGACGCCATCGCCGTGTTGCAAGGCGGTTTGGAGCTGGACCCGAACGACGCCAATCTGCGCTTCAGCTTGTCCATCGCGCTATTGCTGGCCGGCCGCTACGCCGAGGCCTGGCCGTATTACGAGGCGCGCTGGGACGCCATCCTGCAGCCGCGTCACCGCGAACGGCGCTGGCAGGGCCAGGCGCTGGACGCGTCCGCCTTGCTGCTGTGGGCGGAACAGGGCCTGGGCGACAGCCTGCAGATGGCGCGCTTCCTGCCGCGGCTGCGGGCCGAACATCCGCGGGCGCGCCTGCTGCTGGCCTGCCCCAAAACCTTTCATCGCCTGTTCGCCCAATTCGATGGCGTGGAATTGCTGGAGCCGGAGGCCGCGCCGGCTTTCGATTGGCAACTGCCGCTGATGTCCTTGCCCGGCGCGCTGGGCGTGACGCTGGACAATCTGTCCGACCAGCCTTATCTGAGCGCGGTGCTGGCGGCCGCGGTCCCGGCGCGCGACGGCGGCCGGCCGCGCGTCGGCGTGGTGTGGGAAAGCGGGCAATGGGGCGTGGGCAAGGCCGATCACTGGCGCCGCCACAAATCGGTGCCGCCGGAGGACTTCGCCGCTTTGTGCCGGCTGCCCGGCATTGATTTCGTGTCCTTGCAGCCGGGAACGACGCCTTCGGCTTTGCAAGGTTTGTTGAGCACGCCGGCCTTGAACGATTTCGCCGACACCGCCGCCTGGGTGGCGGATCTGGATCTGGTGATCACCGTCGATACCGCCGTCGCCCACCTGGCCGGCGCGATGGGCAAGCCGGTCTGGGTGTTGATGCGCGCGGAAAGCGCGCCCTTCTTTCTGGCCGCCGGCGAGCGCGCGCCGTGGTACGACTCGATGCGGGTCTGGCGCCAGACCGAGGCCGGCGTCTGGGGGCCGGTGCTGGAAGGCGCGGCGCAGGCGCTGGCTCAGCGTTTTGCCGCCGCTTTGTGAGGCGGGACTTTCACCAGCGGGCCGCGGCGCGGTAGAATGCGCGGCTGTCAACGCTTGTTAACGAGAATGGGCATGAAAAAAATCACGAAAGCGGTCTTCCCCGTCGCCGGGCTGGGCACTCGCTTCCTGCCGGCCACCAAGGCCAGCCCCAAGGAAATGCTGCCGGTGGTGGACAAGCCGCTGATCCAGTACGCGGTGGAAGAGGCGATCGCCGCCGGCATGACCGAGCTGATTTTCATCACCGGCCGCAACAAGCGTTCGATCGAAGACCATTTCGACAAGGCTTACGAGCTGGAAACCGAACTGGAAAACAAGAACAAGCAGAAGTTGCTGGAAACCGTGCAGGGCATCATCCCGCCGTCGGTGTCCTGCATCTTCATCCGTCAGACCGAGGCGCTGGGCCTGGGCCACGCTGTGCTGTGCGCGCGGCCGGTGGTGGGCGACGCGCCGTTCGCGGTGATCCTGGCCGACGACCTGATCGAAGGCGCGCCGGGCGCGATGGAACAAATGGTCAAGCTGTTCGACGAAACCCACACCTCGGTGCTGGGGGTGGAAACCGTGGCGCCGGAGGAGACCGGCTCTTACGGCATCGTCAAGGTGGCGCCGGACGCGCGCGGCCATCAGCAGGTGGAGCACATCGTGGAGAAGCCGCGCCCGGAAGCGGCGCCGTCCAATCTGGCGGTGGTGGGCCGTTACATTCTGACCCCGCGCATTTTCGACAAGCTGGTCAACACCACGGCCGGCGCCGGCGGCGAAATCCAGCTGACCGACGGCATCGCGGCGCTGATGAAGGACGAGCCGGTGTTGGCGCTGCCGTTCAAGGGCGTGCGTTACGACTGCGGCTCCAAGCTGGGCTATCTTAAAGCCACGGTCAATTACGGCTTGCAGCATCACGAGGTGGGCGCCGAGTTCGCCGCCTATCTGCGGTCGCTGGCCAAGAACTAATCGTTTTTTCAATCACGCCGCTTGCTTCAAAGCGGCGTTTGCGTGTGTGAATCAAGGAGTCATCATGCCCAATATTGCCGAGGCCCGTGGCCTGATCAACAGCTCCGACGTGCTGTTTACCGCCGAGGAAGTCAGCGCGGCCGTTGACCGCATGGCGGTGGAAATCACCGAGGAACTGGGCGAAACCTATCCGCTGGTCTTGTCCGTGATGGGCGGCGCCGTGGTGTTTACCGGTCAGCTGCTGCCGCGCCTGGCTTTCCCGCTGGACTTCGACTACGTTCACGTGTCCCGCTACGGCGACAAGACCCAGGGCGGCGAACTGGTATGGAAACAGGCGCCCAAGGAAGACGTGCGCGACCGCGTGGTGCTGGTGCTGGACGACATCCTGGACGAAGGCCACACCATGGCGGCGATCCGCGACAAAGTGATGGCCATGGGCGCCAAGGCCTTCTACAGCGGCGTGTTCGCCAACAAGCTGATCAGCAAGGAAAAGCCGATGCTGGCTGACTTCGTCGGCCTGGATGTGCCGGACCGCTACGTGTTCGGCTACGGCATGGACGTGCGCGGCGCCTGGCGCAACCTGCCGGCTATCTACGCGCTGAAATAAGCGCGGCCAGATCGCGAAAAACCCCCGGCTCGCGTCAGCAAGCCGGGGGTTTTTATTTTTGGACCTAGTCTAAGAACGTGTTTCCGATCTCGCGAGCTAAGGCGAGACAAGGCGAAAACGGGCGAAAAAGCGGAATGTACAAGTGGTACATGAGCATTTTGAGCTCGGTTTCAACGCCGTATCGCCGACGCGCAGCAGATCGTAAACAGGTTCTCAGAGTCTGTTCAAAGCCTCGCAAGCTAGGGCGAGACAAGGCGTTGCGGCTGAGAAAGCGGAATGCTCAAGCGGTACATGAGCATTTCGAAGCCAGTTTCAACGCCCTTTACCTATCCAACCCGCCGACGCGCAGCAGACTATGAACAGGCTCTCAGGCGCCGGCCGCCAGCGCCGCGGGCTTCTGCGCCTGCGCCAAGGCGGCGTTGACCTGCCAGTCGTTGCCGTTGCGCTGCAAACGCATCGGCCAGCGGTAGACCGCCAGCAGCCGCTCCGGCGTCAGCACCTGTTCCGGCGCACCGGCCACCACCAGCCGGCCCTGTTCCAGCAAGGCCACGTGGTCGGCGTAGCTGGCCGCCAGCGCCAGGTCGTGCAAGACCTGCACCACGGTGCGGCCCTGGCGCGACAATTCCAGCAGCAGTTGCTGCAAGCGGTGCTGGTGACGCAGGTCCAGGTGATTGGTGGGTTCGTCCAGCAGCAGCACCGGCGCCTGCTGCGCCAAGGCGCGGGCGATGGCCGCGCGCTGGCGCTCGCCGCCGGACAGCTGGTCCAGCCGCTTGTCGGCGTAATCGTCCAGCTCCACCGTGCCCAAGGCGTCCGCCACCGCGCTCTTGTCCTCCACCCGCGGCTGCGAGAAGGCGCCGAGGTAGGGCACGCGGCCCAGCATCACGAATTCGCGCACCGTCAGCGGAATGCCGGCCGGTATGTGTTGCGGCACCCAGGCGATGCGGCGCGCGCGCACCGCCGGCTCCATGCGGCCGACGCATTGTCCGGCCAGGCGCACCGCGCCGGCGCCGGGCGTGTTCAAACCGGCCAGCAGCCGCATCAGCGTGGTCTTGCCGGCGCCGTTGGGGCCCAGCAGCGCGCTGACCCGGCCGGTGGGCAAGTCCAGGTTGATGTCGTCCAGAATCCGCTTGCCGCCGATGTCGTAGGCCAGCTGGCGCACGCACAGGGTAGTGGTATCAGCCATTGATCAGACTCCTTTGTTGCCGCCGGAACAGCCATACGAAGAACGGCGGTCCGGCGAAGGCCGCCATTAAGCCCACCGGCAGATCGATGGGCCAGGCGATGGTGCGCGCCAGCGTGTCCACCGCCAGCAGGAATAAGGCGCCGGCCCAGGCCGACAGCAGGATCAGCCGGCGGCGGCAGCCGCCCAGCAGCAGCGCCAGCGCGTTGGGAATCATCATGCCGACAAAGCCGATCACCCCGGACAGCGCCACTGCGCCGCCGGTGGCCAGCGCCGCGCCGACGGCGGTGAGCCGGCGGGTGCGGCGCACATCGATGCCCAGCGAGCGGGCGGCGTCCTCGCCCAGCAGCAGGCAGTCCAGATCGCGGCCCACGGCGATCAGGATCAGCAAGCCCAGGCCGGCCACGCCCAGGCAGGCCAGCAGCCGTTCCGACGAGGCCGACGACAGATTGCCGGCCAGCCAGCTGGTGGCGGCGCGCAGCGTCAGGTCGTCGGACATGAAAATCATCAGGCTGGTGATGGCGCCGCAGAAGGCGCCCACCACCAGGCCCATCAGCAGCAGGCCGGCCAGGCCGCCGCGCACCAGCCGCGACAGCAATAGAATCAGCCAGGTGGCCAGCAGGCCGCCGCCAAAGGCGGCCAGCGGCAAGGACAGGCCGGCGGCGCCGATGGCCAGCATGCTGACCACGGCCAGCGCCGCGCCGCTGGACGTGCCGATCAGGCCGGGGTCGGCCAGCGGATTGCGAAACAGCGCTTGCAAGGCCGCGCCGCTGGCGGCCAGCGCCGCGCCCACGCCCAGCGCCGCGGCGATGCGCGGCAGCCGCAGCTGGGTCAGCAGCGGATCGCTGAAGTCCGGCCAGGCGAGGCCGCTGCCGCCGCTGGACAAGGCCAGCAGCGGCAGCAGCAGGCTGGCGGCGATCAGGCCCAGCAGTAGCCAGCGGCCGCGATTGGGCGCGGCGGCTTCCATGCTCAGCGCGCTCACATCTTCACCATCTGCTCGACCACCGCCGGGCTGTTCAGTCCCACCATCATCGCGTCCTTGGCTGGCAACAGGTAGATGCGGCCCTGCTTGCCGGCCGGCGTGGAGGCGATTTCCGGCCGTTTGGAGAAGGCCTCCTTGCCGCCGTGCACCGCGCCGGTGTGGCTGCCCAGAATGATCACGTCCGGTTGCAGGCTTTGCCAGGCGTCGCGCGCCATCGGCTTGAAGCCGGACAGCTGGCTGGCGACGTTGACGCCGCCGGCGGCGCGGATCAGGGTATCGGCGGCGGTGTCGCGGCCGGCCACCAGCTGACCGTCGTAGCTGACCAGATAGCGCACGCCGCGCGCCGGGCGCGGCGTCATCTCGCGCTGCCAGCGGCTGGCCAGTTGCTGGGCGTTGGCGTCGCGGCCCAAGAGCTGTCCCACTTTGCGGATCGCGTCGGCGAAGTCCGCGCCGTCCTCGCGGCGCGTCACTTCCTCGGCGCGCACCTGCAATTGGCGCAGCTGGGTCCACACCGTCGGCGGTTGCGCCTCGGCGCTGCCCAGCACCAGAGTGGGCTTGAGCCGGGCGATGGTTTCAGCGTTCAGCGCGCGGGAAAAACCCACCACCTGGGCCTGAGCCAGCGCCGGCGACTTGCTGGAGCGGTCGCGGCCGACGACTTCCTTGCCGGCGTCCAGCGCCACCACGATGTCGGCGATGTCAGGAGTCATCACCACGATGCGTTGCGCCGCCCAGGCGGGCAGCGCGGCGGCCAGGCCCAGCAGGGCGGCGAAGGCGAATTTAGGCGACATCGGCGCGCTCCAGTGCCGGCAGCTCGCCCAGCAGCTTGATCCATTCCACGCGTTCCGCCTGGCCCGGCTTGCGCTCGCCGAAGAAAGTGGCCAGCGACAAGCCCTTGTCGTCGAACAGTTCCAGCGAGGTCACCACGCCGTGATCGCCCGGCTTGCGGGTGACCCAGGCTTCTGCGATCAGGTCGGTGCGCAGATGCAGGTTGAAGTGCGGGTCCAGCACATTGAGCCAGTTGCCGACGATCTGCACATTGCGCACCGGACCGGTGTGAATCTGGATCATGCCGCGGTTGCCGGCGAACACCATGATGGGGGCTTCGATATGGGCGGCGCGGCGCAGCAGCTGCTCCACCGCTTCCGGCAGCACGCGCCAGGCCTGGCCTTCCGGCGCCAGGCGGAAGCCCTGCTGGCGGGACACGCCCCAGCGGCGCAGGAAGGGATGGAAGGCGTGCACGTCCTGCAGGCTCTGCCATTCCTGCTGGAAGCCGGCCTTGTCGATGGCCTCGTCGTCCAGCTCCTTCGCTTCGGCTTCCTGCGGGTCTATGCTCAGCGCGACCTTGGGCGCGGAGAAGGTCTCCACCAGGCGCTGGTAGGCGGCCGCATCGCTATTGGCGGTCAGATAGATCTTGTGCACCGCCTCGCCGAAACGGTCGAAGAACTGCAGGCTGCGCTGCTCGCCGCGCGCGCCGGCCGTGGTGACGGCGAAGGCGTGCTGCCAATGGAACAGGAAGATGCGCAGGTCGATGACCGGGTTGATGGCCAGGCCGATCTTGCCGTCGATCTGCACATTGCGGTAATCGCCGGTGGTTTCATGCACGCAGGCGTGATTGCGCGTCAGCGCCATCACCGGGCCCAGCTGGGCGATCTGGCCCAGGATGTCGTTCCAATGCGGTTGCAGGGCCTGGCTGGCCGGGTCCGCGGCCACCAGTTCGGCCTCGCTGACGCCCAGGGCGTCGGCGGCGTCGCGCACGCGCAGTTTCGGCTGGCTGGCTTTCAGGATTTGGTAACGATCCCACAGCTGGCTGAAGTCGGTCATGTTTGGATTCTCCTTGGAACGATCAAAAACGGGCGCCCGCCAAGGGGCGGGCGCTCGCGGTTAGAAGGTGTATTCGACGCTGGCGCTGAGGTTGCGGCCAGGCTGGGTGAACAGGTCCAGCGTGCGCACGCTGCTGGACTTGCCGCGCACATCGGCTGCCTTCCAGTATTTCTGGTCGAAGACGTTGAACACGCCGGCGCGCAGAATAGTGTTCTTGGCCGGCTTCCAATAAGCGGTCAGGTCCAGCGTTGCGTAGCCGGGGGCCTTGAACGGTATGGTGCTTTGGCCGCGTGCTTCGTCGGGACGCAGATCGGGAATGCGGGTATTTGCGGTGACCAAGCGTAAGAACGCTTCTCCGCCATAGTTGGCTTGGTCGTAACGCAGTCCAAGAGTGGCGTTGAGCGGCGTCAGGCTGGCCAATGGCTGGTTACGTTGCTTGTCACTGCCCTGAGCGTAGGCGATGGACGCCATGGCGCGCCAAGCGGGAGCGAAGCGCCAAGCTGCACGGCCTTCAGCACCGTTGATCTCGACTTCGCCTATGTTTTGGTACTGGTAGGCGGACAAGCCGTTGATAGTGCCGAGAGATGCAAGGTCGATGAAGTCCTTGTAGCGGTTGGCATAGACGGTGACGCCGAAGTCAAAGCTGTCCCACTGGCCTTTCAGGCCCAACTCCACGCCGCGGCTGCTTTCGGACTTGAGGTTGGGATTGGGCAGCACTTGATAGCGCTGCACCGGATTGGTGAAGGCCATATTGGCGTCGTCGAACGGCGGCGCGCGGAAGCCGGAGGAGAACTGCAGGAAGCCGGTGTAGTGATCGGCGAACGGCAGGCTCAGACCCAGCTTGGGCGAGAAGGCGCTGTCCTTGAAGGCGGGCACTTGGTAGTTGTTGGGGTTGCCGTTGGCGAAAGCCTGGTCCGGCTGCGGCGTCATCTTGTAGTGATCCCAGCGCAGCGATGGCGAGGCCACCAGACCGTTGCCGAACTTGATCTCGTCCTGGACAAAGAGGCCGATGCGTTCGGAGCGGCTGTCGGGGAAGGTCTTGTTGGGGTAGGTTTCGCCGTCGACGATATTGCTGCTGCTGCCGTTTGGATTGTACTGGGTCTTGAGGCGTGGACGGCTGGTATCGGTGCGGCTCAAGTCCGCGCCCCACAAGAGCTGATGCTCAGCGGAGAGGGCCTGGAAGTTGTGCTCGGCTTCCAGGGTCAGGCCATAGCTGTCCTGTTCAAAACCGTAGTCGGAACGTATGCGCTGGCCGTTATCACGCCACTCGGTATCATTGTCGGCATTATTCAGTTTCTGGTAATAAGCCCTGATTGCCAGCCGGTCGAAGGCCCCGAGTTGACGACCTTCCCAAGTCAAGGATGCACGGTCGCGTTGCGTTCTATCCTGTGCTTGCTTCCCCGTGATGGTGTAAAGCGTCATTCCGCGTTGATTGACTACAGGACCCAGCGAGTTCAACAGATTGCTGTCGGCATTGCGCTGGTAGTGCTCCAGCGTCAGTTCCAGCCGCTGGTTGGCGGCCGGCTTGAAGCCTAGCTTGGCCAGCACATTGTCGCTGTCCCAGCTTTGCGGATTCGGTTTGGTGCGCAGCGTGCTGCTGCTGTCGTTATTGCCCTGGTTGTCGGTTTCGTGGCCGTTGCGATGGGTGTAGAGCAGCATCAGATCGGCGCGCTCGCCCTTGACGCCCACGCCGGCGCTGCTGCCCCAGCCATTGTTGGCGGTGCCGCCAAAGCCCTTAACGCTGCCGCCCACGCCTTGCTCTTCCGGCACGAAGTCGTCCACGGTCTTGGTGCGGTAGCCCACCACGCCGCCGATGGCGTCGGAGCCGTACAGGCTGGAAGTGGGGCCCTTGACGATGTCGATGGCGCGCAGGGTTTCCAGTTCCACGTAATCGCGGCCGGAAACGGCTCCGTTATTGCTGCCGCCGCCGGCATAGGATTCCGGCAGGCGGATGCCGTCGATCAGCATCAGGATACGGTTGCCGTCTATGCCGCGGATGGTGTAGCCGGCGTTGCCGCGGCGCGCCGGATCGGTGGCCACTTCCACGCCGGGCTCGTATTTGACCGCGTCGGCGATGTCGCGCACCAGTTGATCGTCCAGTTTGTGACGCGAGATCACGCTGGCGTTGGGCGCGGTTTCCGCCAGCGGTTTGCTGCTGCGGTGGGCGGTGACCTGAACGGTCTCCAGTTCCGCCGGCGTCGCCGCCAGCGCGGGCCAGGCGGCGGCCAGGCTCAGAACCAAGGGGGTGGCGCGAAATAAGGCCATGGAAACTCCAAACTTCCTAAGGTTGGGTGCTTCCGCTGGCTGGCTAGTCTTGGCTGGCTTGCGGTGTGTGTGGTCAGAGACCTATTTGATTAGGATGAGCTTGCCGTTGCGTGTGAGTTGCAAGCGATACATTTCGCCCTGATGCTCGATCAGGATTTCTCTGCCTTTGGCGAACAGCTCGCAGCTGCGCAGCACCGGCGACAGGTTGGCTGCGCTGGCCCCGTTGCCAAGTTTGGCCGCGTTTTGGGCATGCATGAATTTATCCATAGCCAAATGGTAACGATTCTCATTATCGAGTTCAACCAAGGAATGTGATTATTACGCATGAAAAGTGCCAAATTGTGGCGGGATGGTCACAAATGGCCTGGTTGCCGTGCTACAGGCTAGGGATAATGGCGGTTTTTGCGCGGAGAGGCGGATGGAACTGAACGCTTTGATCAAGCCCTTGCCTTGCCCGGCGGGCGCGCCGCAGGCCTTGCGGCTGTACCGCGTGCGGCTGGATGTGGATTGGCCGGTGGACGAGGCGCTGCTGGCGGGCTTGAGTCAGGACGAGCGCAAGCGCTGCCTGCGCTATCTGCGCACCATCAACCAGTTGCAGTTCGCCCTGACCCGGCTGGCCTTGCGGCGGCTGCTGGCGCAAGAAACCGGCCTGGCGCCGGACGCGCTGATGTTTGAGCTGGGCGCCCATGGGAAACCCGTCTTGAGCCTGCCCGGCGCGCCGGTCTTCAATGTGTCTCACTCCGGCGCCTACGCGCTGATCGCCATCGCGCGCGGCGGGCAGGTGGGGGTGGACATCGAAACGGTGCAAGCCATGCGCGACGTGCCGGCGCTGGCGGAGCAGACCTTGCTGCCGGGTGAGTTGGAACTATGCGGACACGGGCGGGACGTGGCGGCTTTCTTCCAGTTGTGGACCATCAAGGAGGCGGTGCTGAAAGCCTGGGGCGTGGGCATTGCTCAGCATCTGTCCGCGTTTGAGGCCTTGGAACTGACGAATAAGGAACTGCCGTTGCGGATTGCCGCGCCCGAGCGCTGGCCGGCGACAAGAGCCTGGGCGCTGGAGGCGCCGGACGGGTATAAGGCGACCTTGGCTTGGGCAGAGCGCTAAGAACCTGTTTACGATCTGCTGCGCGTCGGCGGGATGGATAGAAAGGGGTGTTGAAAACAAACTCAAAATGCTCATGTACCGTATGTGCACTCCGCTTTTTCGCTTGTTTTCGCCTTGTCACGCCCTTGCTCGCGAGACTTTGAGCAGGCTCTGAAGCTGTTCACAATCTGTTGCGCCTTGTGGAGCCTTACCCGGTGAGTGCGCCTTGGCTCGCGAGGCTTGGGTTCCCAGGCGCAAGCGGAGGAGGGGTTATGGGTTTGCGTGAGAATGGTCTTGTACGAATCAATACAAACCAGGTGGCTATTGCGGACGGCTTGCGCGGCAAGCCGTTTGTCTTTGTGGTGTGGTTCGCGCGGACGACAAAAAACCCGTCATGTCGCCATGACGGGTTTTTGCTAATGCTGGCGTCCCCACGGGGAATCGAACCCCGGCTACCGCCGTGAAAGGGCGGTGTTC
>NZ_JBMDIQ010000028.1:0-64526 GCF_057808735.1 Chromobacterium sp. FG89
TTCCGTCGCTGCGTTGTCTGCTGAGGAGGCGAACTATACGTCAGCCCCCTAAACCAGTCAACACCTTTCGACACAAAAAAGCGCCCTCTTGCATTAAGCCATTGAATTGCAATGAAAGCGCTGACGAGCGCGGGCGCTCAACCCTCTTCGCGCCGGCCGGAATCCCTTGGCAGCGGGCTGACTTCCTGCAATCGCCGATAGTCGATATGGTCGTTTTCTTCCGCGTCGGTATAGATCAGGTCGGCAAAAGCGTGATTCCAGCGAATGTCCTGGTGCGAAAAGGTGTGACGCGCCACCATGGGCTGAATGGTGGTTTCATCGATGCCGTTGATGGACAGAATCAGTTGCGCGCGCGCAGCCGCCAACGATTCGGCGTCGCGACCATATAAGGGACTGCCCTCCTCCAGCTTGTGCACCAGCGTCCAGCCGAGCACGAACATAGGGTGCTGGTCGCGCACCAGTTCCAAATCGTGAAGCTTGCGGAAGCTCACGCCCTCAGCGCTGACCTCATGCTGCAACAGGCGCAAGCGGGCGCTGGCGTCGATGATCACATTATTTCTGGCATTGGCCGCGCGCAGCATAAACGCGGGCTTGCCGTCCAGCAAGCGCACCACCGGACTATGGGTAAACACGATGCGCGCCCTGGGCCGCGAAAAGCGGGCGAAGGTGACGCCGGTGATCAGCGCGATGCTCATCATGCCGATGAAGATCTCCAGCATCGAGACCCAATGGGCGTACAGGCTTTGCGGATGCATATCGCCGTAGCCGACGGTGGCCAGCGTTTCCACGCTGAAGAAGAAGGCGCCGAGGAAACCCGGCGGATACTGGTTGGCGATGCCGCCGGCCCGCGCCTGGTAGAGCCCGGCGAACAATAGATTCAGCGCGATGAAGGCGGCGGCGATGAATAGATAGAAGCGCGGCCAGCTGATGGTCATGCAGAAATGGTAGAGGTCTTGCAGCGAGTGGCGAGGGACGCTGTGAAGGTAGACGCTGCGCCCCCCTACTTCTACGCGCCGAGCCGGCTTGTTACCGGGGGAAGTCATGAATGGCCAGCCCGTCCTTGAGGTGGGAATGGCTGATTGTGTGAAGATCGCGAACCGGCGTCAATAAACCCGAAGGCCATCGACGCCCTGGAAACCCTCCAACGTTGCCGCTGGAGCCGTTTCTAGCCCAACGACAACAGCGACACCACCCGGTAACGGCTGACGCCGATCAGGGCCGGCACCAACTCATAGAAGTTGCGATAGCCGTCCGGCTGATTCAGACGCGCGTTGAAATCGGACACGAACTGGCTGGCCCAGCTTTGCTCGTTCATATGCGACAGCTGTTCGATGGAGTGCTGCGCCTCGGCGATCGCGCTATTGATCGCCGCGCGGGTTTGCTGCAGCTGACCGATGGAGCGCACCACGCTTTGCAGCGCCTGGCGCACCTGGGCGTGGTCGCCCACTTTCCAGCGCTCGGGCTGAAACGCTTCGGCCTCCGGCTGCAGCTTGAGCCGCTGCGGAATGCCGCCGGGAAAACGAATGCCGCCGCCGCGCACGGTCATGCGCTCGCTGAGCGCGCCCCATTGCGATTCCGGCACGCTGAACGCCAGCTGTCCGTCTTCATTCATTTCCGCGCGCACGCCGCTGGCGGCGAGACCGCGATTAAAGCGGCGCAGGAGATCCTCTTCTTCGGACGCTCCGCCCACTTGCACCGACGCCGGCGCCGCGCCGGATTCTCCGGTGGAGAACACCAGGGTTTCCGCCTGGCCGCCGGACAGGGCGGCTAGATCCAGGCCTTTGACGGTGAAGCCCTGGCGCGCGTCGGCGGCCAGATGGAAGCGCAGCTGGCCGTCCAGGCTGCCGCCGCTGGCGGTCTGGCGCTTGCGCCACTGCTCATTGAATTGCTCGAGCTGGCGCTGCAAATCGCCCTGATTCAACTGGCGCAGGGTCAGCTCGCGACTGAGTCCAGATTTGACGCCTTCCAGTTGACCCAGCAAACCGTCGACGAAGGACAGGGCCTGCTGCGCCGAGGTCAGTTGCTCATTGAGTTGGGCGCTGTAGCGCCAGCCCGAGGCCGGCGCGCCGCGCACTTGCGCGGCCGGCTGCGCCTGCGGCGCCGGCGCGCGCTCGATCACGCTGGCGGCGGCGACCGCGCCGGCGTCCTTGCCCCAGCGCTTGCCGCTTTGTTTGACGTTGACGGAGGAAATCGGGGTGTTCATGCCGCTCTCGATCAAATCACGTCAAACAGGGACAGCTGACTGACGCGGCCATAGGCTTTTTGGCTGGCCTGCAGCGCCATGGTGTAGCCGTTCATCTGAATGAAGGCGTCGGCGTAGTCCAAGCTGCCCAATTTGGTCATGGTCTGCTTATTGGAAAGGCTGACATTGTCGTGATTGAGGGCCAGCGTTTTCATGATGTTCTGCGTGCCGCCCAGTTGGGCGATCTTGCTGGAAATGCCTTCCAGCGCCTTGTCGCTGGCGTTCATCGCGCTGCGGATGTCGGCGGCGACGGTCGGATCCTTATTGTCCAGCGCCGGGTCTTCCAGCCGGCCTATGGTTTTGTCCAGCTGATTGAGGATGTCGGCCATGTTTTCCAGGGTGACGTTGGAAGCCTGGGTAATGCCGTCGCCCACCACCACTTGCTGCTTGTCGGTATTGCCGGTGAAGCTGTAGCGGCTGCCCGCCGGCTGGGCGGCGTCGTAAGCGAGGGCGGCCACCGCCGGCTTGGAGCCGGAGAACATGTAGCGGCCTTCGGCGTCCTTGGTGTTGGCCGAGTAGAACAGGCTTTCGCGCAAGCTGCGCAGCGGCGTCGCCATCGCCTTGAGATCGTCCACCGGCGGGTTGTTGGCCGCCGCGGTCAGCAGGTCCTTGGCGTCGCGAATGTCCAGGCTGATGCTGTCCAGGATGGATTCGTTCTTGGACAAGGCGGAGCTGAGCGCGCCGATGTTTTGCTGGTACTGGTCCAGCGCGGCTTCTTCGCGCTGCAAACGCAACAGGCGCACGCTGGCGATGGGGTCGTCCGACGGCGCCAGCAGCCGGTCGCCGCTGGACATGCGTTGCAGCAGCTCGGCCAGCGCGGAGTTGCTGGTCTGCATCGCCAATTGCATGGTGGACAGGTATTGATTGCTGGAAACGCGCATGCTGTCTTCCTTACAAGATGGACAAGGTGCTTTCGAACAGCTGGTTCGCCACGCTGATCACCTTCATATTGGCCTGGTACATTTTCTGGAACTCCAGCAGGTCCATCGCTTCTTCGTCGCGATTGACGCCGCTTGTGTTGTGCCAGCTCTTTTCCGCTTCGGCGCGAATCACCTTGGCGCTTTCCAAACCGGATTTGTTCTGCTTGCTGCTGACCGCCAGCTTGCCCACCATTTGCGAGTAGGCGTCGCCTATGGTGACGGCGCCGACGCCGGGCATGGTGATTTTCTGCTGCTGCAGGCCGATCACCGCCAGCAGATTGCTATTGTCGCCGGGCTTGGCCGGATCGCCGGAGAAGCCCAGCTCGGCGGAGGTGATGCCGCTGGTTTTCAGGATGCCGTTGACGCCGGAGGCGTCGTAGACGAACAGCGGCTTGCCCGGCTGGCCGTTGCTGTCGTAGCCCAGCGCCAATTGATCGTTGACGCGCTTCGCCATTTCGCTGGCCAGGGTTTTCACCTGCGCGCGCATCGGGCGCACGGTCTGGATTTCGTATTGATTGAGCCCGCCCAGCTGGCCGCCCAGACCGTCGCCGGCCAGGGTGTATTTGTCCTTGGAGAAGTTCAGCGTCAGCACCTGGCTGCCGTCCGGCTGGCTGGTATTGCTCAGCGTGGCCGCCTGGGTGTCCGCCACCAGCGGCAGGCCGGTCTTGAGGCTGACGTTCTTGCTGCCGTCCGGCTGCGACACCACGCGCACTTCCACCAGGGCGGACAGCGAATCGATCTGACGGTCGCGCTCGTCTTCCAGGCCGGAGGTATTGGTGCCGATGGCCTTGCCGGCCGAGATCTTGGCGTTGAGGTCGGCGATATTGGACACCGAGCTGTTGATCTGGGTGACGGTGGCGGAGCGCTGCTCGGCGATGGCGCTCAGTTGGGAGCCGAACACCTTGTCCAGATTGTTGAAGCGCTGCGCCAGCGCTTCGGCGCTGCGGATCACCGGGTCGCGCATCGCGTCGCCGGACAGGCTGGCGGCGCTGAGCGCCTGGAAGAACTGATCGAAACCGGCGGACAGGCTGCTGCCGTCGCGGCCCATCACTTGCTCCAACTGGCCGAAGTAGGGATTCTGCGCCACCAGTTCGCCCTGGCTGGACGCCGCCTGCCACAGCTGCAGGTTTTTGAAGTCGTCGTTGAAGCGGCGCACCGCGTTGACCACCACGCCGGAACCGGAGCTGTACGGGTCGCCGCTGCCGGGCATCAGCGCGGTCAGCACCACGCCCTGGCGCGAGTAGCCGGGAGTCATCTGGTTGGCGATGTTCTGGCTGACGGCGTTCAGCGCGGCCTGGGAGGCGACGGCGCCGGTCAGCGCGTTGTCTATCATGCGCATGGCGGTTCTTACCTTTTATTCAGCGGCAGCAGCGGCGGCGCGAAAGCGGCCAGACCCTGCGCGTCCGGCAGCGAGCCGGGGTTCTGTTTATCGCTTGCGACCGGCGCGCCGCCGTTCTTAAGGTGAATATTGCCACCCTCTTCCGGCAGCAGCTGGCGCAGGATGGCGTTGGCCACGCCGAACACCCGCTGCTTGGCCAGTTGGTCAGCCACCGCGCCGTCGGCGAAATCCATCATGTCGCCGTTGATGGAGTTGGCGAAGATGCTGTCCTCGCCGGCGATTTCGCGCGTGGTCTTGCGGATCTGCTTGAACATCTCGCGGACGAACTGGGCTTCGAACTGCTCCGCCGCGGCGCCGGCCTTGCGGCGGTATTCCGGCGAGGCCGGCTGCACCGCCGGCTCGTCCTTGGCGTCGGCCGGCATCGCCAGCGCGGCTTGTATCTGTTTGCTTTCCATCAGATCACCACCAGTTCGCCGTCGATCGCGCCGGCCTGATCCAGCGCCTGCAGTATCGCCATGATGTCGTCCGGCGTGGCGCCGGTGCTGTTCACGGTGTCGATGATGGCGCGCAGGCTGGCGCCGGCCGGCCACTGGAACATGCGGCCGGAACCCTGGTCCACGTTGACGGTGGAGTTGGGGACAGTCGTGGTCTGGCCGTTGCTGAACGGCCCGGGCTGGCTGACGCTCGGGTTTTCCGAGATCACCACGCGCAGACTGCCGTGGGACACCGCCGCCGGGCGCACGGTGACGCCCTGGCTGATCACTACGGTGCCGGTGCGCGAGTTGAACACCACGCGCGGCACTTCGCTGCCCACGCCGACATTGACCCGCTCCAGCCGCGCGACGAAGGCGACGCGCTCGGTGGGGTCCAGCGGCGCGCGCACCTGGATGGTGGTGGCGTTGCGGGTGCTGGCCACGCGGCCGAAGCTGGCGTTGATGGCCTTGACGATATTGGTGGCGGTTTCGAAATTGGGCCGGCGCAGGCTGAGACGCACGCTGTCGCCCTCTTCGAAATCGCTGGGAATTTCGCGTTCGATGGACGCGCCGTTGGGCACGCGGCCGGAGGTGGGCGTGTTGACGGTGACGCTGGAACCGCTCTTGCCCTGGGCGGACACGCCGCCCACCACCACATTGCCCTGAGCCAAGGCGTAGATTTCGCCGTTGGCCGCCTTCAGCTGGGTCAGCAACAAGGTGCCGCCGCGCAGGCTCTTGGCGTCGCCCAGCGAGGACACCGTGACGTCTATGGTCTGGCCGCGGCCGTAACCCGGCGGCAAGCTGGCGCTGACCATCACCGCCGCCACGTTCTTGACCTTGGTGTCGGTGCGTTCCGGCATTTTCAGGCCGAACTGCTTGAGCATATTGGCCACCGACTGGCCGGAGAATTTAACCTGGGAGTTGTCGCCGGTGCCGTCCAGGCCCACCACGATGCCGTAGCCGATCAACTGGTTTTCGCGGATGCCCTCCACCGTCACCAGATTGCGCAAGGGCTGCGCCGTCGCCAGCGTCGCCGCCAGCAGCAGTGTCCATCCCGTTATTTGCTTGATAAAACCGTGCATGATCCGCCCTGAATGATTCTGTGATTGCGCATGCCCGCCCCAAGGGCCGCATACGCGAACGGCGGACGCCCGTCAGCGCCCGCCTGTTGTCCCGCCCGGACTCCCCGCCGCTCCGCCGCTCAGAACGGCATCAGCGGGCTGGCGAAGAACTTCATCAGCCAGCCGGGTTCGTTGGCGTCCGACAAGGCCCCGCGGCCGGAGTAGCCGATGCGGGCGTTGGCGATGCGCAGCGAGGACACGCGGTTGTCGGTGTCGATGTCTTCCACCCGCACATAGCCGGCCAGGCGCAGGAATTCCTCGCCCTGGTTCAGCACCAGCTGTTTTTCGCCCTTCACTTCCAGCAGGCCGTTGCCCAGCACCTTGTGGACCACCACGGTCAGCGCGCCGGACAGCATGTTCTGCTGGGTTGAGGTGGAGGAGCCGTTGAAGTCCCGGCCCGCGTCCACGCCCACTTGCGCGCGGAAGGTGGTATTGCCCAACAAGGACGGCGCGATGTTGGCGCCGGATTTCTTGCCGAAGCTGGTGCCGGCCTTCTTGCTGGCCTGAGTGGTTTCTTCCAGCACCACGGTCAGCACGTCGCCGGGGCGGAAGGCGCGGCTGTCCGAAGTCAGCGATTGCGCGCCGGCGACGGTGAACACGCCGCCGCCCTTGCCGCGCTGCGGCTGCTGCAGCAATTCCGGCAAGGCGAATTCCTGCGTGGTCTGCGGCGGAATCGGCTGCGCGCAGCCGGCCAGCAGCAGCGCCAGCGCGCTCAGGGCCAGCAGCTTCATCGGGCCGACTGCGCCAGGTACTGCATCATATTGTCGGCGGCGCTCAGCACCTTGGTGTTCATCTCGTAAGTGCGCTGCGCGGCGATCATGTCCACCATTTCCTCCACCACCTGGACGTTGGAGCCCTCCAGCGCGCCCTGCTTGAGCTTGCCCAGGGAGCCGGAGCCCGGCGCGTCGGTGGTGGCATCGCCGCTGGCGGCGGTTTTCTGGAACAGATTGTCGCCCAGCGCCAGCAGACCGGCCGGGTTGACGAAGCTGGCCAGTTCGATCTGACCGGCGGTTTCCAGCGTGCTGCCGCTGCCGCGGGTGTAGCTGACGGTGCCGGTTTCGCTGATGGTCACCGAGGAGGCGTCGGCCGGAATGGTGATGGACGGCTCCAGCGGCAGGCCCTGCGGGGTGACGATGGCGCCCTGGTCGTTGCGCTGCAGCTGGCCGGCGCGGGTGTAGCCGGTTTCGCCGTTGCTCATTTTCACTTGCAAAAAGCCCTGGCCGACGATGGCCAGATCCAAGGACTGATTGGTGGTGGTCAGCGTGCCCGAGGTGAACACTTTCTGGGTGCCCACCAAGCGGGTGCCGTTGCCCAGCTGCACGCCCAGCGGCGCGGTGTTGTCCTGGTCGGTCTTGCCGCCCGGCTGGCGGTCCACTTGGTAGAACAGGTCTTCGAACACCATGCGGTCGCGCTTGAAGCCGACGGTGTTGACGTTGGCGAGGTTGTTGGCGATGGCGGTCAGGCGCGCGTCCTGCGCCTGGATGCCGGTCTTGCTCACCCACATTGCTGGATTCATGTTTCGATTCCCCGATGGTTTGCGCCGTCGGCCTTGGCCGCGGCGCTGTTATTGGAAGGCCGGATCAGGCGCGCACCAGGCGGTTGCCCGCCTCCACCATGTCGCTGGCGGAGTTGAACAAGCGCATCTGCATTTCAAAGTTGCGGTTCAGCGTCATGGTGGCCACCATTTCCTCCACCGCCGACACATTGCTGCGCTCCAGATGCTCGCCCTGCACCTTGACGGTGTCGTCGGCGGCCAGCACGCCGCCCTGACGGCTGATCACCAGGCCGTTGGGGTCCTTGGCGATGTCCTGCGGCTGCGGCTTGACCAGCTTGAGCTTGTCTATCGGCTGCATTTCGCTTTCGCCGGCGGCCAGCACCGAGATCACGCCGTCGCTGCCGATGTGCAGCTTGACGTAGTCCGGCGGCAAGGTGATCTGGCCGCCGTCGCCCAGCACCGGATGGCCGTTGACGCTCAACTTGCCGTCCACGTCCGCCACCATGGCGCCGGCCCGGGTATAGGCCTCGTTGCCGTCCGGCCCCTGCACCGCGAAAAAGCCCTCGCCCTTCACCGCCACGTCCAGGTCGCGGCCGGTTTCCACCACCGCGCCGCTGCGCACGTCCACCGCGTTGGCGCCGTTCTGGCTCAGGTGGCGCGCGTCGTAGCCGTAGCCGGGCACGGTCTGGCTGGTGCTGACGCCGATGTCGGCGCGAAAGCCGCCGGTTTCGGCGTTGGCGATGTTGTTGGCGTGAATCTGCTGCGCCTTGAGCATGCGGTCGGCGCCGCTCATCGCGGTGTAGATCAGTGCGTCCATTTATCCTTGCCCCGCCTTAGACCGCCTGCATCAACGCCTGGATGGTCTGGTTCTCGGTGGAAATCACCTTGGTGTTGGCCTGGTAATTACGCTGCGCGGTCATCAGGTCCACCAGTTCGGAGGTCATGTCCACATTGGACTGTTCCAGGGTGAAGGCCAGCAGATTGCCGGACAGGCCGGCGCCCGGGCGCGAGTAGACCGCGGTGCCGGAGCCGGCGGTTTCCACCCAGCTGGTCTGCGAAGTGGCTTGCAGCGCGGATTCATTGGGGAAATTGGCGATGGCCAAGGTGCCCACCACTTGCTTCTGGCCGTTGCTGTAGGCCGCCACCACGTCGCCGTTGTCGTTCAGGCTGGTGCCGGTCATCGAGCCGGACGGGTAACCGTTGCTGGCGTTCAGGGTCTGGCTGCTTTCGCCGGCGAACTGAGTGGTGCCGGTGTAGTCCAGCTTCACCGCCAGCGGGGACGCGCCGGCGGGGGTGCCCAGGTTCAGCGCCACCGGCGCGGTGGGGCTGGTCAGCTTGCCGTCGGTGTCGAAATTCAGGGTGGCGGTGGTGGGCAGGTCGACGCCGTCCAGCGTGTAGTGCACGGTGACGGTGCTGGGACCGGTCTTGCAGAAGTACTGGGTCAGGTTGAGCTTATTGCCCAGGGAGTCGTAAACCGTGGACACCGCCGAGCTGTTGAAGGTGTTCTGCGCCTTGTCGAACGGCACGGTCTGCACGCTCCAGCCCGCCGACATATTGCCGACGTATTGCAGCTTGTCGCTGGCCTTGGCCGGGATGTTGCCGTTGGGGATCTTGATGTCGCCGAAGGCGCCCAGCGCATTGCCGTCCGCCTTGCCGTAGCCTTGCACGCGGCGGTTGAAGCCGTCCACCAGGTAGCCGTCCTTGTCCGCATTGAAGATGCCGACTCGCGAATAGGCCATGCCGCCGTTCAGATCGCGGCTGACGAAGAAGCCGCGGCCGTCGATGGCGGCGTCCAGCGGACGACCGGTGCGCACGGTATTGCCGTTGCGCGCCATGTTCTGACTGTGGCCGACCACTTCCACCCCCATCGGCTGCGCGCCGGCGTAGGCGGCGGAAAAACTGGTGCGGCTGGACTTGAAGCCGTAAGTGCCGGTGTTGGCGATGTTGTTACTGATATTGCCCAGTTGGTTGTTGACGGCGTTAATGCCGGACAAAGCAATGTCGAAACTCATGGTCGCTCCAAAGTTCGTAGGTGTCTTGAATCGGCGCTTCAGGCCTGGGTCTTGCCCAGCAGGCGGGTAATGGCGGAAGCGGGGAATTCGCCCAGGCCGGCCAGCGTCAGCGTAGGCTCGCCGCCGTTGATGGGCAGGCGCACGCCGGATACGGTGGCCTGCATTTCCAGCCCGGCTTTGGATTTGGACGCGGTGCGCACTTCCAGCTTGTAATCGCCTTCCACCAGGCCGTGCTTGCTCGGGTCCACGTTGAAATCGAACTCGCCGGCCGGGCGCTTGCCCAGATCGATCACGGTTTGCTGGCCGCCGGAGTCGGTCAGCACCAGGGACACCTGCTGCTCTTCGCCGGACAGGGTGACGCGGCCGGACAAGGGGTCCTTGCCGCTCAGATGCGCCTGGTCGGCCTGCACCAGCACTTGGCGTCCCACTTGCGAACCCAGCGACACGCCCTGCAGCTCGCGCAGCATCAAAGCGTTGCCCTGCAACTGCTTGAGCATGTCGGCGGAGCTCTTCATCTGGCTCATCTGCGCCAGCTGGCTGACGAACTGCGAGGCGTCGGTGGGGTCCAGCGGGTTCTGGTTCTGGATCTGAGCCAGCAGCAGCTTCATGAACATATCGTCCATGCCCGGGTTTTGTCCGGCGGCCGGCGCCACCGCCGGATTGGCGCCGTTGGAGGCGGCGGACGGGCTCTGCTGCCCGTTTTGCGCGGCGTTCACGCTCATGCGTTGTCTCCCAGTTTCAGCAGGTCCTGCTGCATGCCCTTGACCCGGGCCAGCACTTCCACATTGGTCTGGAACGCGCGCGAGGCCGACAGCATGTCGGTCATCTCCTCCACCGCGTTCACATTGGAATAGAAAACATTGCCCTCGGCGTCGGCCAGCGGATTGCCCGGCTCATGCGCCTTGCGCACCGGCTCCTGGTTCTGCACCACGTCGAGCACGCCCACGCTGGCGCCGCGCCAGCCGTCGAAGCCGTCGCCGCCCCGGTATTGGGTGGCGAACACCGGCTTGCGGGAGCGGTAGGCCGCCTGTTCGCTGCCGGCGGCGGTGTCGGCGTTGGCCAGATTGCTGGCCACGGTGTTGAGACGCACCGTCTGCGCCGTCATGGCGGAGCCGGCAATGCGGGAAATATCGCGGAAGGACATGGCTTACTGACCTGCTATCACTTTGGCCAGCCCGCGGAACTTCATGTTCAGGAAGGCGAGGCTGGTCTGGAATTCGGAAACGTTCTGCGCGAACTCGGCCTGCTCCACGCCCAGCTCCACGGTGTTGCCGTCGCGCGCCGGGTGATTGGGCAGCCGGTATTGCAATTCGCCGGACGGCGAATCCAGCGGAAACGCGGCGTCGTCCGCCGAAGCGGCCAAAGCCGTTTTGAAATCGATGTCCCGCGCCTGATAACCGGGCGTGTTCTCGTTGGCGATGTTGGACGCCAGAATACGGGTGCGCTCCGCCCTCAACTGCAAGGCAGCCGGGTGGACGCTCAATGCTTTATCAAGGTGCAAACCCATTGCCTAGACCCATGCGGTTCTCTACCATATTTAAACATCGGCTATCTAATTCACATTAAATGGCCGGTCGATTGAAAAGCGATACTAATAACCGCACCCCCTCACGTATACGGGATAATTACCAAGTCATCTGTAATGGGAATTTTCACATCCTCTCGGCATCAAACCGCGCCGCTATTGGCTGCGCTGCTCATTCTGCCCTGCGTTCCGGCGCTGGCGGCCCCCTATCCGGCCGTCGCCGCGGTGGAGCAGACCGCGCGTTCTCTGCTGCTGCAAAAACTGGAAAAAGCCGGTCTGGCGGCGGCCCGCGTCAATCTCAAGGCCTTGCCGCCGCGCGGCTTCAACGCCCCGCCCTGCCCGGAGCCGGTGCGCGTCGCCGCGCTGGACGAGCGCTCCCCCAGCCGCATGCGGCTGCAAGCCCGCTGCGACGCCGCCGGCTGGGACGCTGAATTCATCGTCCGCGCCGAAATCAGCGCCCGCGTGGCGGTGGCGGCGCGCGACATTCCGGCGCGCAGCCTGCTGGACGCCGGCGACATCGAATGGCAGGAACGCCCGGTGCTGGACCCGGCCGACATGGTGGGCGCCAAGACCAAGCTGGAAGGCCTGAGCAACCGCACCGCGCTGCGCCAGGGCCAGCCGCTGCGGCTCAAGGCGCTGGAAGCCAGCCTGCTGGTCAAGCGCGGCGAGGAAGTGCGCATCGTCGCGCGCAACAGCGGCATCGAGGTGGTCGCCGCCGGCGAGGCGCTGGGCAACGGCCGCCAGGGCGAAATCATCCGCGTGCGCAACAGCGCCACCGGCAAGGTGATACGCGCCCGCGCCAGCCTGCCGGGCGAGGTCAATCCGGTGGACTGAACAAGCGAAAGCCCCCGGACGGGGGCTTTTGGGGCTACGGGCAAACGCGGTGAGAACCGGTTTACGATCTCGCCGGAATCGTCAGCCCGCGCTGCACCGCCGGCCGCGCCAGGAAGGCGTCCAAGGCGCGCGTCACCTGCGGGAAGTCCGCAATCGACACCAGTTCGCCGGCCTCGTAAAAACCGATCAGATTGCGCACCCAGGGGAAGATGGCGATGTCGGCGATGCCGTACTCGTCCCCCATCACCCATTGGCGGCCAGTCAGTCTTTGCTCCAGCACCGCCAGCAGGCGGCGCGACTCGTTCACATAACGATCGCGCGGACGTTTGTCCTCGTAGTCCTTGCCGGCGAACTTGTGGAAGAAACCCACCTGGCCGAACATCGGGCCGATGCCGCCCATCTGGAACATCAGCCACTGTATGGCCTCGTAGCGCGCGGCGGGATCGGCGGGCAGCAATTGGCCGCTCTTCTCCGCCAGATACAGCAGGATGGCGCCGGATTCGAACAAGGCCAGCGGCTTGCCGCCCGGGCCGGCCGGATCGAGAATGGCGGGAATCTTGTTATTGGGGTTCAGCGACAGGAATTCCGGCGATAGCTGATCGTTGCTGTCGAAGCTGACCAGGTGCGCTTCATACGGCAGGCCGGTTTCTTCCAGCATGATGGACGCCTTGACCCCGTTGGGCGTGGTCAGCGAATACAGCTGGATGCGTTCCGGATATTTCGCAGGCCATTTGCGGGTGATGGGAAAGGCGGATAAATCGCTCATACGCGCTCCATTGAGTTTGGACGGGTGGGTTGCGCGCCCATGATAAGCCCGGCTTTTGCATTTGTCTTAAATCAGCAGCTCGTCAATGGCGAGATGTTATTGACGCAATAGCTGGATACACTGTTAATCCGTGCCTATGGTCAACGCCGCCCACCAATAAGCAATTCATTCAAAAATAAATTTCCCTTCTAAATCATGTGGAATGTATTAGTTTGAAATGAGGTTGGCGTGCTCCAATGGCACTCCTGGATGGCAATTACAATGGAGGCAGCCATGCCCTTTTTTTCCGGAAAACTCAAGGAGCAGCTCAACGAGCTGACCGGCCAACTGGACGGCCTGCGCGGCATGCTGTCCGCCATCGACCGTTCCATGGCGATGATACAATTCACTCCCGACGGCATCGTCACCAACGTCAATGAAAACTTCCTGCGCACCATGGGCTACCGGCGCGAAGAAGTCATCGGCAAGCATCACCGCATCTTCTGCGATAAAAACCATGTTTCCAGCGCCGCCTACGCCGAGTTCTGGCAAAAGCTGAAACGCGGCGAGCCGGTCAACGGCCGCTTCAGCCGCTACGCCAAGAACGGCGAGGAAATCTGGCTGGAAGCCAGCTACACCCCGGTGCTGTCCAGCGACGGCCAGGTGTGCGGCGTGGTCAAAGTGGCGTCCGACATCTCCGACCAAGTGCATCAGGAACAGAACGACCAGGCCATCCGCCTGGCGATCAGCCGCTCCATGGCCCAGATCGAGTTTGATCTGGACGGCAATATCCAGGACGCCAACGAAAACTTCCTCAACACCTTCGGCTATACCTTGGCCGAAATCCGCGGCAAGCATCACCGCATGCTCTGCGACGCCGACTACGCCGCCAGCCCGGACTACGCGGAGTTCTGGCGCCAGCTGCGCCAGGGCAAGTTTTTCCAGGGCCAGTTCAAGCGCCTGAGCAAAAACGGGCAGATCATCTGGCTGGAAGCCACGTACAACCCGGTCTACGACCTCAACGGCAAGCCGGTGCGGGTGGTCAAGTTCGCCCAGGACATCAGCCGCCGGGTGCAGCAATTGCAGGCCCAGGCGGAGAACGCCCAGTCCGCGGTGGAAGTCTCGGTCAATACCGAGCAACTGTCGGTCAAGGGCAGCGCGGTGCTGGAACAGGCCGCCAGCGAAATCACCAAGGTGGCGTCCAGCGTGGAAAGCTCCTCCATCATCATCACCAAGCTGGGCGACAGCTCCGGTCAGATCGGCACCATCATCAGCACCATCAGCGAGATTGCGGACCAGACCAATCTCCTGGCCTTGAACGCGGCGATCGAGGCGGCGCGCGCCGGCGAGATGGGCCGCGGCTTCGCCGTGGTGGCGGACGAGGTGCGCAAGCTGGCCGAGCGCACCAGCCAATCCACCGGCGAGATCTCCGGCATCGTGCGCAGCATCCAGGAGGACTCCAAGTCCGCCATCACCTCCATGCAACAGGTGCGCGGCCTGGCCGACACCAGCTTGCAGCTGTCCGAACAGGCGCGCGACTCCATCGCCGAGATCCGCGCCGGCGCCAAGGAGGTGGTGCAAGTGGTGCGCGACGTGTCGGAGCTGCTGCAGCAGCGCGCCTGAGCCTGGAAGGCAGGCTCGGAAAGCCTTGATCCAAATCATGTCCGCGTCCGCCAGGACGCGGCGATACTGAGGCGCCCACACCTTATCCCGAGCCCGCGATGAAACACCCCCACCCCGCGGCGATGCTGGCCCAGGCGCCGCATCGCGCCGCCTTTCTGCCCGGCATGCTGTTCGCCATCCTGCTGCTGGCCGCCTGGAGCGCCGAGTTGACCAGCCGCCTGCTCGGCGTCCACGCCGCGCTGGCGGTGCCCTCCTCGCTGGCCCACGGCTTCCTGATGTTGTTCGGCTTCTTCCCGCTGTTCATGACCGGCTTTCTGTTCACCGCCGGCCCGCGCTGGCTGGGCGTGGAGCCGCCCGGCCGTCTTATCTTCGTCGGCGTGCCGGCGCTGATGGTGGGCGGGCTGCTGCTGTGGCTGGCCGGGCTGTGGCTGGGCATCTCCTGGACGCTGATCGGCCACGCGCTGTACACGCTGGGCTTCAGCGGTCTCACGCTGACTTTCGCCTGCCTGCTGCTGGCCAGCCCTCAAGCGGACCGCCGCCACGCCTGCGCGGTGCTGGCCGCGCTGTTCTGCGGCGCGCTGGCGCTGCTGGCCGGCGCTTACTGGCTGATCTTCCAGGACGGCCAGGCCTGGCTGTGGATGCGCAATCTGGCCTTGTGGGGCTTTCTGCTGCCGGTGTTTCTGACCGTCTGCCATCGCATGCTGCCCTTCTTCTCCGCCAACGCGCTGCCGGAGTACCAGCCCTGGCGGCCGGGCTGGCTGCTGGCCGCGCTGCTGGCCGGCTCCTTGGGTCATGGCCTGCTGGACGGCTTCGGCCTGCCCGCTTGGCCGCTGGACGCGGCGATGGCCGCGCTGCTGGCTTACGTCAGCTGGCGCTGGCGGCTGGTCGCGGCGTTGCGGGTCAGGCTGCTGGGCATGCTGCACCTGGCTTTCGCCTGGCTGCCGGTCGGCTTCGGGCTATACGCGCTCAATGGCTGGCTGGCTTCGCCGCGCCTGGCGCTGGCGGCGCTGCACGCGGTCACCGTCGGCTTTTTCCTGACCATGATGATCGCCTTCGTGTCGCGGGTGACGCTGGGCCACTCCGGCCAGCCGCTGCAGGCCGGCCCCGGCTTGTGGCGGCTCTACCTGGCCGCGCACTGGCTGGCGCTGACCCGGGTAACCACCGAAATGCTGCCCGGCGTCTGGTCCGGCTGGTTGTACGGCGCGGCGGCCCTGGGCTGGCTATTGACGCTGGCGGTCTGGGGCCGCGCCTTCATGCCCAGCTACTGGCGGCGGCGCGCAGACGGCAAGCCGGGCTGAGAACCTGTTCACGGTCCGCGGGCCGGCCTTGAGCCCTGCGCTCAAGCCTGCCCGCGCCGGCGCAGATAATCGGGCACTTCCTCGGCCGGCATCGGCCAGCCCAGCAGATAGCCTTGCACATAGTCCACGCCCAGCCTCAGCATCAATTGCAAATCCGCCTCTTCGCCTATGCCTTCGGCCACCACCTGGATATTGCGGTCCTTGGCCAGCCGGATGGTGGATTCCAGAATCTCCCGCGCCACGCTGTCGTCAGCGGCCCCGGCCACCAGCGAACGGTCTATCTTGATCGCGCTCACCGGCAGTTCGCGCAGATACTCCAGGCCGCTGTAGCCGCAGCCCACATCGTCCAAGGACACGCGGAAACCGGCCATGCGCAGCCGTATCACGTTTTCCAGCGCCTGATAGATGTTTTTCAGCCGCTGGGTTTCGGTCAGCTCCAGCGTCAACAGGGCCGGCGCCATGCCCAGTTCCTCCGCCGCCTCGGCCAGGCTGGACGGCAAATCCGGGTTGCAGAACTGGCTGGCGGTGAGATTGATCGAGACCCTCAGGCCGGACAGCGCCACTTGTCCGCTCCAACGGCGATAGTCCTCCACCGCCGCGCGGAAAATGACGAAGAACAAGTCTTCGTCCAGACCGTAGTGCTCCAGACCGGGCAAGAACGCCGAGGGCTCCAGCAACCCCCGCTCCGGATGACGCCATCGCGCCAGCGCCTCCACCCCCGCCACCCTCAGCCGGGCGGAATCGGCCTGCGGCTGATACCAGGGCAGGATTTCGCCGCACCGCAATGCCCGCTCCAGCTCCTGACGGTCGAAATCCGACGACGCCCCGTCCCATGCCGGCCGGCGCGCCACCGTTTCCCACAGCTTGCATAGCTGTTCCATGGACAAGGGCGTGTTCAGGCTGCCTATCACCGGCAGATTGTGAAACGCGGCCACGCGGTAAGCGCCCATCAGCATGTCCTTGGACAGCGAGCTGTTGAACACGATGGGCGGCACCGCCGGCAGGCCGGACAGATGCCGCAACAGCAGGATGCCGTCCATCCCCGGCATATTGAGATCGCTGATCATCAAGTCGTAGCGATGTCGCTGCAAACGCTCGAGCGCGTCGGCGCCGTCGCGCGCCTCGTCGATGCGGTCGATGCCCACTTGGCGCAAAGCCTGGCTCAGCGCGCAACGCTGCAAATCGTGATCGTCCACGATCAAAACCCGCATCGGCGCCGGGCCGGGTTTGGCGGTTATCGGTTCCATGGCATGTTCTCTGTCCCTTTCAGAGCGCTATTTTCCTTAGCCGGCCCAAGTGTAAGGAATAGGAAGATGCTGAATTTGCCGGTGAATTTCCAGATATGGTTTTTTCCGCTCTTATCAAAATCGCATCAAACTTTGCCGCATGAGAGCGCGTTTTTGTTCTATATCACCATTGGAGACCGCCAAGATGAAATCCCAGTCCAATCAAGCAAATAGCGCGAAAAACGACGGCCACAGCCCGGATTGACCCAAATTGAATGAGCGCGTCCGGCGCCCGCGTCGTATACCGGCAACGTCAAGCAGGAGGCCCGGCAATGAGAAGCAATCTTCCCGTGGATGGCACCGAGGTGTTTTTGCTGCCCCACCGCCCCATCGTCACCAAGACCAACCTGAAAGGCCAGATCACTTACGCCAACCGCGCCTTCATCGATATCAGCGGTTTCAGCGAAGAAGAATTGATCGGGCAGCCGCACAATATCGTCCGCCATCCGGACATGCCTCAGGCCGCCTTCGACGACCTCTGGAGCACCATCAAGACCGGCCGCCCCTGGAAGGGCCTGGTCAAGAACCGCACCAAACAAGGACATTTCTATTGGGTGGAGGCCTATGTCACGCCCATCTGCGAGGGCGGCCAGCCGGTGGGTTATATGTCGGTGCGCAGCGCCCCGTCCAAACAGCAGACCGCCGACGCCGAGCAGCTTTACGCCCGCGTCCGCGAACGGAGTCAGGCGTTTCCGGAAACCCGCCACGCCGCCCCGCCGACGACGGCCTCGCTGTTACTGTGCGCGCAATTGCCCGCCGCAGCGCTGATCCTGGCCGGCGCCGCCGCGGACGGCGCCTTGCGCCTGACGCTGCTGACGCTGGCGGCGGTCTGGGCCTTGGCGGCCTCCTATCTGGCCGGGCGTTGGCTGGCGCGGCCGATAGACGCGGCGCAGCGCGCGCTGATGCGGCTGGCCGAAGGCGACTTCAGCGCCCAGATTCCCCCCTCCGGCCCGCGCGAGCCGCGCGCGGTGCTGGAGGAGATGGAAACCCTGCGCATCCACCTGCGCGCCATCCTGGCCGACGTGGTCGCCGGCGCAGAGGACGTCAGCGAAGCCGCCACCGCCACCCACGCCGAAGCCGAATCGCTGAACGCCCGCGGCGAATCCACGCTGGAAGGCATCACCCGGGTGGCGGCCGCCTTGCAGCAGCTGTCGGTGTCGGTGAACGAGATTTCGCAATCCACCCGCACCGGGGCCGAGTTCGCCGACCAGGCCACCGAACTGGCCAGCCAGGGCGAGGCTCAGATGAGCGACACCCGCCAGGCGGCCCAGGCCGTGGTCAGCGAGGTGTCCTGCACCCGCGACATCATCATCAAGCTGGAGCAATCGGTGGAGTCGATCAACACCGTCACCGGCGTGATCAAGGACATCGCCAACCAGACCAATCTATTGGCGCTGAACGCGGCAATAGAAGCCGCGCGCGCCGGCGAACAGGGCCGCGGCTTCGCCGTGGTGGCGGACGAAGTGCGCAAGCTGGCGGAACGCACCGCCGGCAACACGCTGGAGATAGAACAATCGGTGTCCTTCCTGCGCGAACGCTCGCAAGAGGCGCTGGAGGAAGTGAAGGCCGCGGTGAACAAGGTCCATACCGCCGAGGAAACCATACAAGCGGCGGCCGAGGGCCTGGAGGCGATCCGCAACGCCAACGAGAAAGTGGCGGAGTCCTCCTCCAGCGTGGCCAATATGCTGCAGCAGCAATCGTCCGCCTCCACCGAAGTGGCCCAGAGCATGGAAACCATGAGCACGCTGACCGAACAGAACAGCCACAGCATCGCCGCCACCCTGCAAGTGGCGCAGAAGCTGCACACCACCGCCAGCGATCTGCGCCGTCTGGTCAGCCAATTCGAAAAACATATGTGAGCGGCATCCATCCTGCGGCCGTATGGCATGTTTGCGAAAAATATTCATGCAAACGAGTTTTATTACACAAACTGTGAAAAATTACGGAACTACTTGATAACCATTCTTTCATAACCGTTATTCGTCGCGGCTCTACTGCACTGCACCATGACACCGGTCGCGACGAAGACGGCGCAGGCAGGCGGCGCATGCCGCCCGCCCGCGCTCCCGAAACCCTAATCGCAAGCCAAGCTTAAGGAGGTCGCCGTCCAATAACATCGCGCCCAACGCGACGCACCGCCGCTAGAGCGGCGTCGAGTCCGGCGCCGGAATCGCCCGGCCACGCGCCCGGCCTTCCATTCAGAGCCGTGAACATGATCTCGCCCAAGCCGCACGCGGCTCCCGGGCAAGGAATCACGCGGTTCTCAGAGTCCGTTCACAGTCCGTCGAGCAAAGCGAGACAAGGCGAGGAGAGTTGAAGATGCGAATGCGCCTACGGCGCGCGAGCATTCTGAACACCCAGTCACCGCGTCCCGCCTTACAAACGCGGACAATTGAATAGGCTCTCAGATGCAGTGTCTCGTTCGGCGAGGCTCCTATGCAAACACAGGTCACTGATCTGACGACGTCGAGAGACGCCCAAGGTTAGGACAGGCTTTATCGGATTAAGGTATAGCCCAAAGTGACTTCCCGCATGCAGTCGGGATACGTTGCATAGTGCCAAAACTTAGACGCGGAGATAGCTTTTCTGCACTCTCTCTTCTGGTTTACGCCCCCATTGTGACAACTGTTTGTGGTTATAAAACAGCTAACGGGGAATACCTCAAAATGTCTTTTGCAAGCATCACCCTGCCTACCGCTCAGGCAAACGAAGTCAATCTGAAAGAAACCGTCGCCTCCTACATGAGCGACTCGCTGATCACCCTCAGCCGCGACATGAAAGTCAGCGAAGCGCGCGAGCACATGCTCAAACAGCTGCGCGACGAAGACATTCCCGCCCAGATTTTCGTCATCGACGGCAGCCGCTTCCTGCACGGTCAACTCTCGGTCAAGCGCCTGCTGACCGAAACCGACCTGACGCTGCCGGTTTCCGCACTGATGGGCCCCACCGCTTTTGTCGTCGAGCCTAACCAACAGCGCCGCGATATCGTGCCGGAGCTGATAGACAAGGGCGTGGACCTCGCGCCCGTGGTCAGCGGCGGCAAGCTGCTGGGCGCTCTGTACGAAAAGGAAATCGCCGCGCTGATCCGCGACGAAGGCACCGACGACGCGCAACGCCAGGGCGCCAGCCTGCCGCTGGAGACCTCCTACCTGGAAAGCTCCCCGTGGAGCTTGTGGAAAAAGCGCCTGCCCTGGCTGCTGCTGCTGTTCTTCGCGGAAGCCTACACCAGCACCATCCTGCAAGTGTTCGAAGAGCAGCTGGAAGCCGCCATCGCCTTGGCCTTCTTCATCCCGCTGCTGATCGGCACCGGCGGCAACAGCGGCACCCAGATCACCTCCACCCTGGTGCGCGCGATGGCGATGGGCGAAGTCAGCCTGCGCAATATCGGCACGGTGCTGCGCAAAGAGGTGACCACTTCCTTCATGATTGCGCTGGCCATCGGCGTGGTGGCCTGGATACGGGCCTGGATGCTGGGCGTGGGCGACGAAGTGGCCTTGGTGGTGTGTCTGACCCTGATCGCCATCACCATCTGGAGCGCCATCGTGTCCTCCATCATCCCGATGCTGCTAAAGAAAATGCGCATCGACCCGGCCGTGGTGTCGGCGCCTTTCATCGCCACCTTCATCGACGGCACCGGTCTGGTGATTTACTTCAATATCGCCATGCTGGTGATTTCCGACCTGGCCTAAAGCCCGCTCAAGGTCTCGCGGACCTCCGCGAGACCGAACAGCATCGCGCAAACGACTCAAATCCGGGGACAGCCTACGCCTGTCCCCGCCTCCGGCTTGATCGCAAAGCAGGGCGCGCCAAGCCCAATCAAAATCGAGCGGCCATGCCGGCGCCTGCCGGCGCGCCGCCACCGGCAATATTGCAAGGAGTTACCCGATGAAAAACCATACGGTAACGAATCATCAGGATGGCCTCAGCCCCGCCGCCGCTAGCCGCCACACGCTGCTTGGCAACTTGAGCAAGCAGACCGCGCCGAAGCTGAAATCGGACAAGGCGACCCGCCCGGCCGACGAGTGGCAATCCGCCAGCGTGCTTCTGGACCTCCCTCAAACCAATGCCGCCCTATTCCACACGCTGTTGATGGGCATGCTGGCGATGGATGACGCGCAGGCGCTGCAAACCGTGTATCCCTCCCTCAAATGCCTAGGGCCGCAGCCTTGCCCAAGCCCCGCAATGAGCTGTATCAGCCCCATCCAAACCGAACACCCCATGACAGCCGACAAAGACTACCCCTTGGGCTTTGCGGTGCGTGCCTATGACGGTCATGGAGCAGCCATCGCCTATGCCGCGCATGAAATGCGCGACATTCATGGGGGCATGCGCTTGAAATCGACTATCGCGCTGCCTGGAGCCCTTCCCTGTTCGCGGCTGCAAGGACACCTGGATCACTTTGCCGCTGAATTTGGCCATTGGCACGCGGCGGCGATGTCCGGCGGCAGCACCTGGGCGGGTTTGCTCTTATAAGCGCCGATTCACAACACAACCGACGCTGCCTTGCCCGACGCGCCGCGCCGCCTACGCTGGCGCGTCGGCGCGCCTGGCCTTGGGGCAGCCCTCGCCGCGCAAGCCAAAAGCGAAAGAGGCCATGCGCGCGCACGGCGATAAACACTCCGCTTCCCGCCCCATGTTTTCACGAAACGCAAGCACCTTTGAACAGGCGCTAAGGCCAGTCCTCCTCCCTTGGTTTTTATCACATCATCGCCACATTGTTTTTGCCCAGAAGTCATGCTAATGTCCTGATAAATTTAAATAATCAAGACATACGCCGGCACCTCATTTCATCGCAACGCCACTTAAACGGCCTCTTTCATGACCCATTCAAACCGTAAACGCTTCGCCGCCGCGCTGGCGCTGGCCGCGGCGCTGCCGCTGGCGGCCCACGCCGAAACCTTCGACCTGGGCGCCATTCTCAAGGACGGCATCAAGAAGGCGCTGCAAAAAGACCCCGCCGCGGACGGCGCCGCCGCCCCGATGGCTCCCGGCGTCTACGACGGCTCCGACAAACAGTTCGAGCGCACGCTGACCATCCGTCCCAACGGCAAGTTCGAGCTGGAAGTCATGCAAAAAGGCAAACCCGGCCAACTGCGCTCCGGCTCCGGCAGCGGACAGTTGCAGGCCAACGGCGGACAGTGGCGCTATAGCGAAGGCATCTGCACGATGAACGTCCTGCCCCAGGCCTCCGCGGTGCAAGTACAGGTGGAGCGGTGCGCCAGCGCCTTCGGCGACGTGCCCTTCGACGGCGTTTATCGTCTGAGCAAAGCGACCGGCGGCGCCCAGGCCGGCGGCGGCAAGAACAAGGCCTTGGCGGCGCAGCTGAGCTGCCACAATCTCAACCTCAGCGAAAACGGCGTCGCCAAACTGCTGGCCGCCGCCGCCGGCACCGCGCCCAATCAGGTATGGGAACATGAGCTGGCCTTGCCGGGAGGTTATGACTACGGCGGCCTGCCTATCCGCTCCGTGCAGCTGTCCGAAGTGGACGGCGGTTTCCTGGCGCTGTTCGTGGACGGCGACGCCGCCGCCATCAAGAGCGCGATCAAGAAAACCCAGCGCAAGAGCAGCAGCGCGGCGATGTTGAGCAAGGTGGGGGAAAGCTATCCCTTCCCGGGCAAATCCAACGGCCTGCCCTATGTGCAGTGCCGCAGCAAGGCGGTTCAACACGGGCTGTATTGACGCTTGCCTCAAACGACAATGGCCCCGGCAAACGCCGGGGCCATTGCATTTAGTCGACCCGTTTAAAGCTCAACCGCAAGCGCCGACATGGCCGCAGGCGGTGCAGAACTCGCAGCCGTCTTTCTTGATCAGCGCGTGGTTGCCGCATTCCGGGCAGGGTTTGCCCGGCACCTGTTTCAAGGCGGCGCTGGCTTCCGGGCTGAACAGATCGCTCTGCTCCGGCACCATCACCCCCATCTCCTCCAGCGGCACGCCTTCCTCGGTCAGCACGCCCAGCATCGCGTAGCGGTGGATGATCAGCTGCGCCAGATAGGCGACGGTGGACGGCCAGCTCTGCGATTTTTCCACGCCGGGGATGCGGGCGAAGAAATCGCCCTGCGGCTCGGCGTAGCTCAGCAGCTTGCGCAGCTTGAGGCCGATCCAGGCCGGGTCTATCACCCGCATGTCCAGGCTCAGCATCTTGCACAGGCCGTCCAGCTCGCGCGGGTAGGCGCCGGCCAGCCACATCGAATACGGCCGGCGCTGGCCGTTGGGCAGCACCAGTTCCTTGATGAAGAGCACGAAGTCGTCGCCGGTTTGCGGGTTGCTGACGTCCACCGACCAGCTCATGGTGCCGTCGGTGCCCGATTTGGGCTCCTTGCGCGCGAACAGCGCGTCCATCACCGGCGTCGGCTCATTCTGGTCCGCCGGCAGCGCGCCCAGTTGCTCGACGCGGTGGCGCACCACCTGGCCCAGGGCCGCCGAGGCCGAGGTGGCGTAAACGGTGCGCTCGCCCAGATCGAACACATAGCGCTTGTCGCCGTTGGTGTGCGACAGCGCGTCCAGCTTGGCCGCCAGCCAACCGTGATCGCGGCAGCGCATGTCCATGGACAGAGTCTTGGCCACCGCGCCCAGGCCGCGCTGTTCTTCCGTGGCGTTGACCCAGCATTCGAACGGCGACACCCGGCCGTTCTCCACATGGCCCACCACGACGGCGAAATCGCCGGCGTCGCCTTCCACCATGAAGGTCCACGACGGGTTGCCTTCCTTCAGCTTGGGCCGGTTCGGCCATTTCAGGCTGGACAGCGCCGGCGTCGGCGCGGTGTTGAGCACCACGCGGCGGTCCGGGTCGCCGTCGCCGCTGCCGGACAGGTCCTGCGGCGTGGCGGCGCTGGGCTTGGCCGGCTCCACCGACAGCACCGAACCCAGCACATTATTGGGCCGGTAGGTGGTGATGCCCTTCAGGCCGGCGCGCCAGGCTTCCAGATAGAGGCTTTCGAAATCGTCGAAGGGGTAATCGCCGGGCACGTTCACCGTCTTGGAAATGGCGGTGTCGATATAGGGCGCCACCGCCGCCACCATGCGCATATGGTCCAGCGCGCTCATTTCCAGCGCGGAGACGAAGTAGTCCGGCAAGGCGTTGGTGTCGCCGCCCTGCATCCGGTAAACGCGGTAGGCGTGGTCTTCCACCAGGTATTCCTGCTGGCTGCCGTCGGCCATGCGCTTCTTGCGGGTGTAGAACCAGGAGAACGGCGGCTCGATGCCGTTGGAGGCGTTGTCGGCGAAGGCCAGCGAAATGGTGCCGGTGGGCGCGATGGACAACAGGTGCGAGTTGCGGATGCCGTGCTTGCGGATGCGCGCCTTGATCGCTTCCGGCAGCCGGCTGGCGCAATGCGGCGCGGCCAGGTAGGCGTCGGCGTCGAGCAGCGGGAAGCCGCCCTTCTCGATGGCGAGATCCACCGAGGCGTCGTAGGCGGCGTCGCGCATCGCCTCGGAAATGCGGCTGGCGAAGCGGCGGCCCTCCTCGCTGTCATAGCGTATTTTCAGCATGATCAGCGCGTCGCCCAGGCCGGTGAAGCCCAGACCGACGCGGCGCTTGGCCTGCGCCTCGCGCTGCTGCTCTTCCAACGGCCACACCGTCAGGTCCAGCACATTGTCCAGCATGCGCACCGACATGCGCACCACTTTCTCGAAGCTCTTGAAGTCGAAGCTGGGCTTGTCGCCAAAGGGCTGACGCACGTGGCGGCACAGATTGATGGAGCCCAGATCGCAGCAGCCGTAATCCGGCAGCGGCTGCTCGCCGCAGGGGTTGGTGGACTCGATCACCTCGCAATAGGACAGATTGTTGTCCTGATTGATGCGGGTCATGAACAGCACGCCCGGCTCCGCGTGATCGTAGGTGGAGGCCATGATCTGCCGCCACAGCTCGCGCGCCGGCACCGCGCGGTAGACCCACAGGCCGTCCGCGCGCTGATAACTGTCGGGGAACGCGTTGGACGACGGCTCCACCGCGTGGGTCAGTTCCCAGGCGGCGTCCGCCTCCACCGCGCGCATGAAGTCGTCGGAGACGCCCACCGAGATATTGAAATTGCGCAGATCGCCCTGGTCCTTGGCGTGGATGAAGTCCTCCACGTCCGGGTGGGAAATGTCCAGCACCCCCATCTGCGCGCCGCGGCGCGCGCCGGCGGACTCCACCGTTTCGCAGCTGCGGTCGAACACTCGCATATAGGACACCGGGCCGGACGCGCGGCTATTGGTGCCCTTGACCCGCGCGCCCTTGGGACGGATGCGCGAGAAGTTGTAGCCGACGCCGCCGCCGCGGCGCATGGTTTCCGCCGCCTGCAGCAAGGCCTCGTAAATGCCCACCTTGCCGTTTTCGGTTTCGGACACCGAATCGCCCACCGGCTGCACAAAGCAATTGATCAAGGTGGCGCGCAGATCGGTGCCGGCGGCGGAATTGATGCGGCCGCCGGGAATGAAGCCGTTTTCCAGCGCCTGATAGAACAACGGCTCGAAACGAGCCGGCTCGCTTTCCAGCGCCGCCAGCGCCTTGGCCACGCGCAGGCGCACTTCGCTCACGCTGTGTTCGCCGTTCTTGGCGTATTTTTCCAACAGCACCTCGCGGGAGATGTCCTGCTCGGTCATGGCGGCGATGTTTTCCTGCTTCATGGTTCCCGGTTCCTCTTGAATTGCGGCCTGCGGCGGCCAGGGCGGCCCCCTTCCAGCATGCAATGGACCGTGTGGGCCGCAAAAGGTTTCAACACGTCCGATACGCAATATCTGGAAAAGAAAAACGGCGTATTACACTATATGTAGTTACGCCGTTCGTTGACACATATCAAGCGCTATTCCACGCCGCCGCCGCTTTTCCCGCTTGTCATGGGTAAAAACACGACGCGCGGCCGCCGCCTCACGGCGTCTTCAGCTTCACCTCCAGCGGCACCCCGTCGCGGCCGGCGGAGACCTTGACCGGCTCGCCCAGCTGGATGCGCTCCTGCAAGGCCGGATCGGTCTTGAGCATGGCCGCGCGCGCGTTGGCGGCGCGTTGCTTGGCCAGTTGCTGCAGGCTGGCGTCGGTGATGCTCTGCGCGGCGATCAACTCGTCCCGCAGCAGCTTGCCCAGGGCCGCGCCGGACGGCCCGCCCGGCTTCAGCGTGTGGCCCAGCAGCTTGAAGCGGCCGATCTGCTTGCCGTACACCGATTTGACCGCGGACAGGATTTCCTCGTCCTGCATGTCCGGCAGCGGCAGCGGCTCGCCGGCGCCCAGCTGGTGGCCGGCGGCGGCGAAGATCGCCAGATCGGTTTGCGCGCGCGCCATTTCCTTGCGGTCCGCGTCGGCGTTGTAACCGCCGCTGATGGACAGCATCAGCTTGGGCCGCTTGACCATCAGCCCGGCCACCTTGACCAGCTTCTCCCGCTCCGGCGGCGTCACATTGGCCTCGCCGGCCACGAAGCGGATATCGTCGAAGCCCTCGCCGCCCAGCAAGGCGCCCAGCGCGCGGAACGGCGCGGTCACCACCTTGGTCACCACGTTGACGATGGCTTTCCAGATGATCTTGCCGTAGCTGAACTGCGGATCGTCCAGGCTGCCGGCCACCGGCAGGTCCAGATCGATGCGCTTGTCGCTGTCCTCCAGAATGGCCACCGCCAGCCGCAGCGGCAGCCGCGGGCCCTTGTATTCGCTGTCCGGCAGCTCGTCGCCCAGTTGCAGGGAATCGATCACCACCCGGTTCTCGCCCTTGAGCTGGCGCTGCTCCAGCAGATAGCGCAGGTCCACCGACAAGCGTCCGTCCTTGACCTGCCAGCCGGCGAAGTTCATCGAATACGGGTTCAAGGTGCCCATGGAGATATTGCGGAAGGCCAGGGTGATGTCGGTGTTGTCCGTGGGCGCCAGCGGCGACAGCGCGCCGCGCACCTTGACGTCGCCGAACTGGTCCACGTCGCCGTCCAGCGTGATGTTGCCGCGCTGCTTGGCGCGGGTGGACAGGTTCTGGATGGAGCCGCGCAGATTATGCATGTCGGACGCGAAGTCCGGCTTCATGCCGTGGTCGGCGAACTGCACCCGCCCGCCCTGCACATGGATGGACCGGACCTCCACCAAGGGCAGCGGCGCCGCCTTGGCCGACGGCGCCGGCGTCGCCGGCTTGCCGCCCTGGCCGGCGAACAGCCGGGTCAAATTGAGCTCGCGCTTTTCATCCAGCACCAGCCGCGCCGCCGGCCCTTGCAGCCGCACATCGTTGATTGTCGCTTTCAGCGGCATGCCCTGAGCGCTGAGGCCGCGCACTTGCAGATCGCGCCACCCCAGCAAGGGCAGCTTCTCGCCCGGCTCGTACACCGCCAGCCGCGCCACGCCGGCGGAGCCGCCGACGCGCCAGCCGCGCGCGCCGACATCCAGATTCAGATCCGCGGACAACGCGCCGCCGCCGAAACGCAGCGAGGTTCCGCTCAAGGCGTACGGCGCCAGCGGCGCCAGCTGCACCCCGTCGGCGCGCAGCCTGCCCTTGAGCGCGCCGGCCGCGGCGTCGATATCGGCCTTGACCGCCAGCTTGCCGCCGTTGAGCCCGCCGGCCAGATCCAGCGCCAATTGCCGGCCGTCGTCCACCGCCACCGTGCCGCCCAGGCCGGACAGCGTCATGCTGGCCGGCTTGGACAGACTGCGGTCGGTCCAGCGCAGCTGGCTGTCCTGCAAAGCCATTTCCGGGTAATCGAACTTCCAGGCCGGCGCGGCCTCGCCTTGCGCGCGCGCCGGGGCGGCGGCCGGTTTGGAACCGCCGGCCGGCTCGAACAAGCGGGCCAGATTGATCTGGCCGGCGCGGTCGCGCTCCACCTGCGCATCCAGGCCGCTCAAGCTCAGCTTGCCCGGCTCGATGCGACGGCCCTTTTGCGACAGCTGGCTGGACGCCAGCTCGGCGCTGGCCAGGCTCAAGACCGGCGCCGCGCCCTGCGCGCCCAGCTTCAGCTCGTCCAGCCGCGCCAGCAGGCCGGTCAGCGCGAAGCCGTTGTCCGGCGACAAGGAGAAACGGCCGGACAGCAAAGGTAGTTTGGCCTCCAGCGCCAAGGGCTGGCGGAAACCCTGATCCGCGTAGCTCACGCGCCAATTGCGCAGCTTGATCGCCTCGATGTTCACCAGCCACGGCAGCGGCGCGGCCGCCGGCTGCGGCTTGGCGGCGGCCGGCGCGGCCGGAATCGCCTTCTGCCAGTCCACCGTTCCGTCGCGGTCGCGCCCGGCCATCGCCAGCCCCTGATCCAGCTCGATGGACTGCACTTTCAGCATTGAACGCGCCAGATCCAGCGCGCCGCCTTCGACGCGGACTTCCGGAATCGTCAGTTCGCTGCGGCCGCCCGGCGCCTTCAGCGCGAAGCGCAGCAGGCTGGCGCGGAACGGCGACACCGTCAGCTCCGGCGTCTTGCCGGACATTTCAAAATGGTAGCGCGCGGACACGGACAGCCGCCCTTCCGGCGCGGCGGTGTTGAAATGCGGCTGCACATAGGGCCAGACCGAGGCCAGCGGCAACTCCGCCATCTGCGCCTCGCCGTCCGACTTCAGCGGTTGCAGATTGATGCTGCCCTTCCAGTTGAAGCGGGTGCCGTCGGTCATGGCCGCCTGCATCGTATAACTGCCGTTTTCCGGCAGCGTGGACAGGTCCAGCAGCGACAGATTCAACGGCACCAGGGTGAAGCGCTCGTCGCCGCCCAGTTGATCGGACAACTGCGCCTGGCCCTTGCGGATGTTCAAGGCCTTGATCATCAGCCGCGGCAGCTTGTCCGAGCCCCCTTCGGGCTTGGCCGGGCCGGCGGCGTCGGCGACGAAGCTGGCCCAGTTCCACTGCCCGGCGCGGTTGCGCGCCAGGGCCAGCCGCGGCTCTTCCAGGGAAAACTCCTGCGCCTGCCAGCGGCCGATCAAGAGCATGGACGGATCCAGGTTCAGATACGCCCGCTTCACCGCGAACAGCGGCCGGCCGTCGCCCTCGCTCAGCTTGAGATCCCTGACCTCCAGCGACATGTCCCAAGGCGTGATCCTCACCTCGCCCATGCTCAGCGTGCGGCCTATGCTCTTTGCCCACTTGGCCGCGGCGTCGCTGATCATGCCCGGCGCCAGCCAGCCCAGGAAGCCCCACAGCAGGGCCAGCAAGACGATGGGAACCGCCAGCCAGCGCAGCCAACGACGGCGCGGTTTAGACGCTGGCGGCTTGGAATCTGAAGCGGGAGTGATCTGTTCGGTATCGTTTTCCATATCGTCTAATTCTAATACTCATAAAGAGGTCTTAACAGTCCCCTGGGCAGATTTCCCTGTTGCCGCAAACCAACAACTGACCGGCATCCAATCAATAATCATTGCGAATGTCCACGCGCCGGGACTAGCATGCATTCGTTCAAAATATTGAACATTTCGAACCAAAAACGATCAATGCTTTCAAAGCGGCATTGTGTCGCGCCACCAAACCTAGAGAGGAGCAAACGGATTGCCGATCCATCATTGGGCCCGATTCCAGCCCCGTCCCGCCTGCCCGCGCAGCCCCGGCTGCCGCACACTGGACCGTAGATTATTTTTAGTACAAGCGCAGCGGCCGCATACGCTGAGGCACGACGCCCAGCGCGACAGCAGCTCGGGCGCGCACACATGACAACAGAGGCTTTATGAATAACGCAGAACAAATCAACAAATGGTTGGACGACAATCGCATCACCGAAGTGGAATGCCTGATCCCGGACATGACCGGGCTCGCCCGCGGCAAGATCGTGCCGCGCCATAAATACAATCCGGCCGAAGGCCTGCGCCTGCCGGAAGCCGTGCTGTCCATGACCGTGACCGGGGACTACCCGGACCAGGACTTCACCTCCCTCGCCGATCCCGACATGCGGCTGATTCCCGACGCCAGCACCCTGCGTCCGGTGCCGTGGAACCTGGAGCCCACCGCCCAGATCATCCACGACTGCGCCTTTTTCGACGGCCGCCCGGTGGACCTGGCGCCGCGCAATGTGCTCAAGCGCATCCTCAAGCTGTACGAAGACGAAGGCCTCAAGGCCGTGGTGGCGCCGGAAATGGAGTTCTACCTGGTGGAAATCCAGCCGGACGAAGACATCCCGCTGCGCCCGCCGGTTGGCCGCACCAAACGCACTGAAGCCGGCATGCAGAGCTTCTCCATCGACGCCGTCAACGAATACGACGGCATCTTCGACGTGATGTACGACTGGTGCGAAGCCCAGGGCCTGGCGCTGGACACCCTGATCCACGAAATGGGCACCGCCCAGATGGAAATCAATCTGGACCACGGCGACCCGCTGGCGCTGGCGGACCAGGTCTTCCTGTTCAAACGCACCGTGCGCGAAGTGGCGATCCGCAACAATATGTACGCCACCTTCATGGCCAAGCCGATGCAGGGCCAGCCCGGCAGCGCCATGCACCTGCATCAGAGCGTGGTGGACAGGGAGAGCGGCAAGAACATCTTCAGCCTGAAGGACGGCCAGCCCTCGCAGAAATTCTTCCATTTCATCGGCGGCCTGCAAAACTATCTGCCGCCGGCGATGCCCTTTTTCGCGCCCTATGTGAATTCCTACCGCCGGCTGAGCCGCTACACCTCGGCGCCGATCAATCTGTCCTGGGGCTACGACAACCGCACCTGCGGCCTGCGCGTGCCGCACTCGGACCCGCAGGCGCGGCGAGTGGAAAACCGCCTGGCCGGCGTGGACGTCAACCCCTATCTGGCCATCGCCGCCAGCCTGGCCTGCGGTTATCTGGGCATGAAACAGGGCCTGATGCCGTCCGAACCGCTAAGCGGCAGCGCCTACGAGCAACCGCACCAGCTGCCCCGCCACCTGGACGACGCCATCGACATGCTGCTCAAGTGCGAACCGCTGACCAATCTCTTCGGCGAACACTTCATCCGCACCTATAGCGCGATCAAGGAAGCCGAGTACCGCGAATACTTCGACGTGATCAGCCCGTGGGAGCGGCGCTTCCTGCTGCTGCACGTTTGATCGGCGCTTAGGGCGTGTTCACCGTTTCGCGAGCCAAGCTGAGACAAGGCGAAAACCGCTGAGAAAGCGGAGCGCGCACACGGTAGACGCGCGTTTCGAAGTGGTACTCGCCGTGCAACGCTTCACAATGCGCTGCGGACTTTGAACCGCTTCTTAAGGCGCGGACCCCTCGCCGCCGGCCCCTGTTCCGGGCCGGCGGCTTTTCCGCCCCACCGTCATCAAACTGTGCATTGACAATCCCCGGCTCAGAATATTCAATATGCTTAACACTTGCCGCCAGAGCATTCCATGCACCCAAGCCCCCAGCCCGACCCCGTCCGCCCAGCGCCCTGCGCCGGGCTGAGCCTGAGCCAAGTCCTGCGCCAGGTGCAAAGCGACGCCTCCCCGGACAACGACCGCGACTACTGCCGCGCGCTGCACGACTTCGTGCGCGACCGCGTGCGCTTCGGCTTCACCAGCCAGTTTGAAACCGTCACGCCGGAACGCACGCTGGCGCTGGGCCGCGGCCATTGCAACGCCCAGGGCGATCTGCTGCGCGCGCTGCTGACCACCGCCGGCATTCCGGCGCGGCTGCGCTTCGTGCGGTTGGACAAGCGCGTGCTGCGCCACGCGGTGCCGGCCCCGATCTACCTCTGCCTGCCGGAACACCTGTTCCACGGCCTGGTGCAAGCGCGGCTGGACGGCCGCTGGCTGCACTGCGACAGCTATCTGTTCGACCCCGACGGCTTCGAACGCCAATACGCGCGCCTGCTCGCCTCCGGCCTGCCCCGCGGCTACGGCCTGCGCCTGGGCGCGGACTGCCGCTGGAGCGCGGACGCCGACAGCTTCTGCCAAGCCGGCGCCGACGACCTCCACGACGAAGACCCGGTCTACGACAACCTGGCCATCGCCCTGCAGGAAAAAGCCGGCAACAACACCTTGCTGGGCCTGCACTTCAACCAATGGCTGAAACTGGCGCCGTCGCCGCTGCGCCGACGCGGCGAACGCTATCTGAACAGCCGGCTGCATCCCGCCCGCTGACGCGGCCGGCGCGGCCGCTATGACGGCAAGCCGCCGGCCCCCGGCTTGCACGCCCAGGTGGCGATGAAGGCCGGCAGATAGCCGTCGATGACAAAGCGCGGCGTCGGCTGCATCTCCTCGTGAAACCCCGCCAGCAAGAAACCGGCCTCCAGCTGGCCGCCTATCTGCTCCGCCAGGCTGTGGCCGAACACCAGCGCCTCGCCGCCGGCCCGCTTGGCCGCCAACGCCTCCGGCGCCAGATCGCGCAGATCGGAATACGGCACCGGATAGCGCGGCCGGATCAGGCCCTGGCGCGCGTATTCCGGATCGCGGTCGCCGATGAAGGCCGCCGGATTGAAAAAGCTGCTCAGCAAACGCCCGCCCGGACGCAGCACCCGGAAGCACTCGCGCCACACCGGGCGCACATCCGGCACATAGAGATTGGAAATCGGGTGGAATACGCAGTCGAAGCTGGCGTCGGCGAAGCGCGACAGATCGCGCATATCGCCCAGCTCGGTCGCCAGGCCCAGCCCTTCGCGCCGCGCCACCAGGCGGTCGCGCTCCAGTTGCTGTTCCGAGGCATCGAACACCGTGACCTCGGCCCCGGCCGCCGCCAGGAGCGGGCCTTGCTGGCCGCCGCCGCTGGCCAGGCACAGAATGCGCCAGCCGGCCACCTGATCCAGCCAGCCGGCCGGCAACGGCCCCGGCGTCAGCCGCGCCCGGTGATCGCCCGCGCGCGCGGCGGCGACGGCGGCGGCGTCCACCGGCTGCGACCACGGACCGGCCTGCTCGGCCTGGCGGTCCCAGGCGGCCTGATTATGCGAAAAAATATCGAGAGAAACGTGTTCCGACATGGGGAGTCCTATTCCATTCAGAAAATTGAGGACACCCAGCCAAAACCGCATCCATAGCGAAATGGACAGCCCCCGCGAAGGGGCAAAGACGAAGCGGAAGACCAAACGAAACGGCAATGCGGCAAACGGCCCTGGCTGGGCAAACGAGTGACGGGCATTACAGCTTCATTCCGGCGCGCTCCTATCGGGACAACACAGAAGAGATTCAAACCGCGCAAGCCTGGCGGCGCAGACGCTCATTCTACGCCAGATCAAATTTAAATGACATAGCAATTCTGCAAACAAGGCCATTCAAGCTTTGCGCTCCCTCACCCATCGGAGACATGATGAAAGCTTGCCTGGCACTGTGCGCCGCGCTGCTGGCCGCCCCCGCCCTCGCCGCCTATCCCGACGACCTCAGGCTGACCACCTGGAACGCGATGCTGCTGCCGCAGTCGCTCTATCCCAATTACGGCCAGGAACAGCGCGCCCGGCTGATCGCCGCCGCCCCCATCCTGCAAAACCAGGACGTGGCGGTGTTTCAGGAATTGCAGGACAACAGCAGCTCCGAAGCGCTGCTGCAAGGCCTGAAAGCCCGCTTCCCGCACCAGACCCCGGTGATAGGCCGCAGCCAGAGCGGCTGGGACGGCACCGAAGGCTGGAACGGAGCCAGGCCGGAAGACGGCGGCGTCGCCATCGTCAGCCGCTGGCCGATTGTGGAAAAACGGCAATATCTGTTCCGCACCGCCGGCTGCAGCTGGGAACAATACGCGCTCAAGGGCTTCGCCTACGCCAAGCTGCAAGCGGGCGGCCGCTACTATCACGTGCTGGGCGCCCACCTGCAGTCGGAAGACAGCGGCTGCAAGGACCACGCCGCGGTGCGCCAGGCCCAGCTGCGCGAAATCGCCGACTGGCTGCGCGCGCGGCAACTGCCCAAGGACGAAATGGTGCTGATTGCCGGCGACATGAACGTGGACCGCCGCAAGCCGGCGGAATACCGCGCGATGCTGGACATCCTTCAAGCCAGCGAGCCGCGCTACGCCGGCGTCGCCGACAGCTTCGACACCGCGCGCAACGGCCTGGCGCTGGAGCGCTACGGCGCGCGCGGCGGCGACATCCCGGAATACCTGGACTACATCCTGACGCTGAAGGCCCACCGCCAGCCGTCCGCCTGGCACAATCTGGCGCTGGACGCGCCGTCCCCGCAGTGGACGGTGCAATCCGTCGGCAAGCACACCTACGCCTACACCGACTACAGCGACCACTACCCGGTACAGGCCTTCGCCTGGGCCGACGCCGCCACGCCCACGCAATCCTATACCGATCAGGCCGGCAGCTACCGCCAGGTAAGCCTGCAAAACCTGGGCAACGGCCAATGGCTGCAAAGCGCCGCCGCCAACGACGGCTGGCTGAAGACCGGCCCCGGCAACGGCCCCGCCGCTCGCTTCAATCTGTCCAACAACTTCGCCATGCGCGACAACGGCTGCCTGCGCTCAGGCGACTATCTGCGGGTGGAGCGCGCCGACCGCCCCGGCTGGTTCTGGACCTGGTGGGGCGGCCTGGACGCCAATCAATACGCCTACTACACCAAGCAAGGCCCGCTCAACGCCTCCACGGAACTGCGGCTGCAGATTCAGGAGCGGCCGGACGGCTGCCTGCGGGACGGCGACATCGTCAGTTTCAAGGATTGGGCGCGGCAGAGCGATTACTATCTGACCGCCTGGAACGGCGGCGCTCACGATGGCCAGCTCTATCTATGGCAGCCCGGCGTCGGCCCGCGCGAACGCTTCCGCGTCGGCATCGCGCGCCAGCCGCAGCGGCAGGATTGGAAAGCGCAATTGATTTACGCGCAGAATAAGAAGCGCTAAGAACGTGTTTACGATCTCGCGAACCAAGGCGAGACAAGGCGAAAACGGGCGAAAAAGCGGAGTGCACACACGGTATATGAGCATTTCGAAGCGGTACTCGCCGTGTCACGTCTCACGACGCGCAGCAGATCGTAAACAGATTCCAACGAGAACAGCGGGCGGCTAGCCGCCCGCTTTCAGGAGCGTTACCAGGCGAGGATCAGCAACAAACTGCCCAGCAACAAACACAAGGGGGAATAGAAACGGGTGTCGTTGCGGGCGAAGCGGCTGTCGCGCACGCTCTTGAACAAGCCGACGTAGCGGAATTCGCCGATGCCGCGCAGCAGCAACGCCGCCGCCAGCGCCAGCAAGCCCCAGCGCACGGTCTCCATTTGCCAGAAGCGCGTCAGATGGCCATGCAGCGCAACCGCCAGCGCCGACAAGGCCAACACGCCGGCCACGGCGAACGTGCCGCCGCGGGTGGGCTGGAACAAGGGCTTGCCGTCCACTTCGGGCACGGCGGCCCCCATGCCCACGGTGCCGCCCAGCGCCCAATAGCAATGGACCAGACTGATAATCAGAAAAACAGTAATCAAAAACAGGCTCAGCATAAGCAGGTTCCCTTTCTAATTAAGTGTTTATCGGAAGTTCAACCTCGCCTTGATTATAACACAATCCCATCTGCATTGATTTTCGGCAAAAAAACGGCAACGCCGGGCAAACTCGCGCCCATCGCCGCGGGTGGCGCGCTGAGTGAATTCTGCAAGCCGCCCTCCGGCTTTTTGACGACAGTAGCGGGGTCGAATCACTCCATGTCTTCCACTTGAAAGCCGACCCCATGCCAAACATCACCGCCCACAGCGCCACTCGCCCCCTCGCCGCTCCCGCGGCCTTGCCGACTGCCCGCGCCGCCGCCGCTGCTCAGCCACAACTGGGCCTGGGCCGGCAGCTGGCCAGCGCCTCGAATCGCTGCGCCGCCGCGCCGGACCGCCCGCAAACCACGCAAGGGCCCGTTCCGCAACAAGCCCGTTTCCAGTCGCTGTTGTTCCGGGTGGCCAACGGCGAGGTCAACGCCTCCCCTGCGCGTCAGGACCAAGCGGTGGCGCTATACGGCCTGAGTCACGCGCAAATGCAGCTGTCCCGTTTCGTGCGCGGCGAACTGGACATGCAAAACGTCGCCACCATCGCCAATTACAATAAGCAGCTGAACATCGTCCATTACAGCCGCGACGACGCCATGTATAGCATCTCGCCTCGCAAGCTGATCCAGGAATTCAGCCGCCACATCAGCGACGCCGCCGCCGGCAAGCTGGTCAAGCGCGCGCCGCAGCCGGTCGCCCCCATCCTCCAGGCCTGGGCCGATTACCTGGGCGCCCATCACACGCGGCTGGACCCGTTTGTCCGGCTCAACGCGCTGCTGGCCGACGTGCCGCCGGCGGAGCGCTCCGCCGTGGCCACCCGCTTTGTGCTGAAGAACACCAGCGGCGGCTGCCGCACGGAAACCACGGTCAACACCTTGCTCTATCTGGTGCACGCCTGCGGCTGCAAAAACGCCGACGACGTCGCCGCCGCGCTCGGCAAGCGCACGCTGGAACAACGCGACCTGCTGGACCTGTCCGAACTGTTCATCAAGCACTTCTTCCGCAACTCCAGCAAACTGGGCCTGGAATTCTTCGCCCAGCAAGGCGCGGAAATCGCCTTTGCCTGGAACGACGCCGGCCGCGGCAAGATGGACCTTGAAGCGATACGGCAAAAACCCTGGCAAGAACAGCAGCGCCGCTTCCAGCACAGCTACGAGCCGATCACCTACTCCGAAGTCCGCTCCGTGCTGCGTCAGCCCGAGCTGTTCGACGGCAAAGTCTCCAAAGTGTATTTCGCCGACAACGGCGTGGAACTGGCCGGCTCTCCCGCCTCCGAGCAATGGGTGGCGCTGACGCGCCCCATCGCCGCGCAGCGCCACTAACAAGGCCGCATAAGACAACAGCCCCCGGCGCTTTCGCACCGGGGGCTGTTTTCAGATCAAGCGCTCTCGACGCTTACTGCGCGTCCGCCTGGATCGCGGTCAGGGCGATGGTGTAGACGATGTCGTCCACCAGCGCGCCGCGCGACAGATCGTTGACCGGCTTGCGCAGGCCTTGCAGCATCGGGCCCACCGACACCACGCCGGCGGAGCGCTGCACCGCCTTGTAAGTGGTGTTGCCGGTGTTCAGGTCCGGGAACACGAAGACATTGGCGCGGCCGGCCACTTCACTGTCCGGCGCCTTTTGGCGGCCTACGGATTCCACGCTGGCGGCGTCGTACTGCATCGGGCCGTCAATCATCAGATCCGGGCGCTTTTCCTTGGCGATGCGGGTGGCTTCGCGCACTTTCTCCACGTCCGAACCGCTGCCGGAAGTGCCGGTGGAGTAAGATATCATCGCCACGCGCGGGCTCAGGCCGAAGGCGCTGGCGGAATCCGCGGACTGGATGGCGATGTCGGCCAGCTGCTCCGCGTTCGGGTCCGGGTTCACCGCGCAGTCGCCGTACACCAGCACCTGATCCGGCATCAGCATGAAGAAGATGCTGGACACGATGCTCGCGCCCGGCGCGGTCTTAATCAGCTGCAGCGCCGGACGGATGGTGTTGGCGGTGGTGTGCACCGCGCCGGACACCAGGCCGTCCACCTCGTTCAGGGCCAGCATCATGGTGCCGATCACCACGCTGTCTTCCAGCTGCTCCGCCGCCTGCGGCGCGGTCAGGCCCTTGCTCTTGCGCATTTCCATCATCGGCGCCACGTAGCGGCCGGCGGCCTCTTTCGGGGCCAGGATTTCAATGTCGGCCGGCAGGGTCACGCCCTGGGCTTCCGCCACCTGGCGGATGCGCTCCGGTTCGCCGATCAGCACGCAGCGGGCGATGCCCTTCTCGTGGCAGATGGCGGCGGCCTGGATGGTGCGCGGCTCGTCGCCTTCCGGCAGCACGATGCGCTTTTGCGAGCGGCGCGCGCTCTCGATCAGACGATGACGGAAGGCCGGCGGCGGCAGGCGCACTTCGCGCGGCTCGCCGATCTTCTGCACCAGCACCGCGGTGTCGATGCGCTCGGCCACGAAGTCGATCATCGCCTGCATGCGCTCGGCGTCTTCCATCGCCACGTGACGGTCCAGATTAGCCAGCATGGTGCTGGTCTCATAGGTGTCGCGCTCGGTGGACAGAATGGTCAGGCCGGCTTGGCGCGCGGACTGGATCAGCGGCAGGATGCTGCCGGACACCGGTTCGCCGCAGGTCAGCAGCAGGCCGGCCAGCGGCACGCCGCGCAGCATGGCCAGCGAGGTGGCCAACACCACGTCGCTGCGGTCGCCCGGCGTCACCACCAGGGTGCCCGGCAGCAGGCGTTCGGCCATCTTCTCCACGGTGCGGGCCGCCACCACGGTTTCGCGCATGCGCGCTTGCTCGATCTGGCCGGCGTGTTCGATCTTCAAACCCAGCGCGCTGACCACGTCCAGCACGCGCGGCGCGTCCAGCTTGGCGTCGTAAGGCACGCAGCCCAGCAGCGGCGTGGCGCAGCCCTGCTCCGCCAGCTCCGCGCGCAGGCCGGCCAGATTGCCGCACTCCGCGCCGCGGTTCAGCAGCAGACCGGCCAGTTTGCCGTTGCCGTCGGCGCCGAACTGGCGCTGCACCAGCTGCACGCATTCGGCGATGTCGCGCGCGCCGCGGCCGGCGCCGGACAGCACCAGCAACAGTTCCGCGGACAGGCTGCCGGCCATTTCCGCGTTCAGGCGGATGGCGGTTTGCGCGTCGCTGTCCGGCACCAGGCCTTCAACGATCAGCACATCGTGATTGTCCCGCGCCTGTTCCGCCAGGCGCACCACGTCTTCCATCAAGGTGGCCAGCTCGCCTTCGCGCAGCATGGCTTGAGCGCGGGCAAACGGGATGGACGCCGGCGCGTCGATATTGCACAGCTGACGGGCGAAGTGGCTGGACAGCTCTGCGCCCACGCTGGCGGGCTGCGCGATGGGCTTGACGAAGCCCACCTTGATGCCGTCGCGCTCCAGCGCGTGCACCAGGCCCAGGGTCATGGAGGTCAGCCCGGCGTCCGAACCATAGGAAGCCAGGAAAAACACTCGTTTCGGTTGTTGCGATGTCATGAGTTTTACTTTCGACGCGCGCGCCGCCGCAAAGCGGCCCGGCGTTCAGAATCAGGCGGCGGCCGACGGAGCGCCGGCCGCGCGATACGGACGCGGCTTGCGCCGCGAAGTCCTATCAGATACCGGCCAGGTCGGCGGTATCCTTGGCGATCATCCACTCTTCATTGGTGGCCATCACCAGCGCGGTGGTGCTGCCCGGCTGACTGATCACGCCGGTGTTGCCGCGCACGGCGCGCTCGTTGGCGGCCGCGTCCACGGCGAAGCCCAGCACCTTCATGTGGTTCAGGGTCTTCTCGCGCAGCAGGCTGGAGTTCTCGCCGATGCCGCCGGTGAACACCAGCGCGTCGATGCGGTCCAGCGAGGTGGCCAGGCCGCCCAGCAGGCGGGCCAGACGGTGGGCGAACATGTCCAGCGCCAGTTGCGCGTCCACATTGCCTTCCGCCGCCGCTTCTTCCAGAGCGCGACAGTCGCTGGACACGCCGGAAATGCCCAGCAGGCCGCTCTGCTTGTTCAGCAGATTGTCGATGCCGTCCAGATCCAGGCCTTCCTTGCGGGCGATGAAAGTCACCGCGGCCGGGTCGATATCGCCGGAACGGGTGCCCATGATCAGGCCTTCCAGCGGGGTCATGCCCATGGTGGTGTCCATGCACTTGCCGTTCTTCACTGCGGAAGCGGACGCGCCGTTGCCCAGGTGGGCGATCAGGATGCCGTGATTAGCCGGGTCCAGCTTCAGCTCGGCCACGGTTTCGCCGGCGATGAAGCGGTGGCTGGTGCCGTGCATGCCGTAGCGGCGCACGCCGTATTCTTTGTAGAAGCGCTGCGGCACGGCGTACATATAGGCCGGCTTGGGCATGGTCTGATGGAAGGCGGTGTCGAACACCACCACCTGCGGCAGCTTGGGGAAGGCTTTCTGCGCGGCGCGGATGCCCACCAAGTGGCCCGGGTTGTGCAGCGGCGCCAGCGCGCAGCATTCTTCGATGCCGGCCAGCACTTCGTCGGTGATCAGCGCGGACGCCTGGAAGCGCTCGCCGCCGTGAACGATGCGGTGGCCGATGGCGACCACGCTGTCCAGCCACTCATGCTCGCCCATGAAACGGGTCAGCGCTTCCATCGCCTCGGCGTGGCTGCCGCCGTTCAGCGACTCCGTCTTCTTGCCTTCCGCGGTTTTGAAAATGATGCGCGAATCCGCCAGGCCCAGGCACTCGGCCAGACCGGACAGCAGCGGCTCGCTGGAGCCCTTGGGCAGCAGCGCGAATTTCAGCGAGGAACTGCCGCAGTTGATCACCAGAATTTCAGAAGATGTCGTCATAATATATCAGCGATTCATGATAGATAATTCGATAAACAAGCAGCGCCGCTCCGGGCGACGCTGCCAGCCAAAAACCACCGGCCGGAAGGCGTTCAAGTCACCTTCAAGCCTTTACAGGAAAACAACTCGCGGGCACGTTTGACTTGCTCCGGCGTGGGAATCGGCGTATCCGCCAACTGGTATTCCATGCCCAGCTTCTGCCACTTGTCCATGCCCAACTGATGGAAGGGCAACACCTCCACCCGCTCCACCACACTGCCCAGGCCGGCGACGAAATCCGCCAGCCTGCTGATGTCCTCGTCGCCGTCGGTCAAACCCGGCACCAGCACGTAACGCACCCACATCTTCTTGCCCAGGCGTTGCAGCCGGCGGGCAAAGTCCAGCGTCGGCTGCAAGGGCTGGCCGGTCAGCGCGTGATAGCGCTCCGGGTCCGAATGCTTGATGTCCAGCATCACCAGGTCCACCGCGTCGAACCACTCGTCGCTCACCCGCTCGTGCAAAAAGCCCTGGGTATCCAGCGCCGTGTGCAGGCCGAAGCGGCGCTTGGCCTCGCGGAACAGCGCGCCCACGAAACCGTCCTGCATCAGCGGCTCGCCGCCGGACACCGTCACGCCGCCGGCGAACTTCAAAAAGCGCGCGTACGGCTCCAGCTCCGCCATCGCCTGCTCCACCGTGGCCTGGCGGCCGTTGTGCAGCTTCCAGGTATCCGGGTTATGGCAGTATAGGCAGCGGAACTGGCAGCCCGAGGTGAAGAAGACAAAGCGCATGCCAGGCCCATCCACCCCGGCCCCGCTCTCCGTGGAGTGCAGGTAACCCACCACGGATTCGGGAGACATGGCGTGTTCTTGCGGGACCGTGTCCACGGCGGTTTGGGTATCTGGCATGCGTTTGTGCTCCTATGGCCGACAGAGGCCGGCCCTTAACAGGCCGCCTTTTAAAGCATAGTGCGCGGTTCCGAACGGGGGCGAGCCCAAAACGCCAGAGCCGAACACAAATGTTATTTTACGAACACATTTTATATTCTAAAACGAAAATATGTGTTTGATACAGGTCAAAAGCGTACATTGTGATGTGCGCACGCCACATCGCCCCACACACCCCACCCGGCAAACCCTTGATTTACGTGGAGTTCTAGTTAAAACAGTCGTTAGTTTTACCTTGCACTGCAATATTTCCGCTCGTTCACGAACATCGTCATCACACGCCGGGGTCATAAACCCGGCCCCGCAAGCGCCGGACCGCGGCTGAGCTGGATCAAGGCAAGCCCCGTTTTTGCAAACGTCATGGCCGCCGCCTATTATGCCAAAGGGATTTCAAACCTTCGGTAAACCGCCATGAACGCACTGCGCCTCGCCCTCAAAAGCGTGATCGAATATCCGCTGCCCGCCTCCAGCCAAACCCATGAAGTGGCCGCCATCGGGGCGGACCTGCTGCTGATCTCCCAGCAACCGTCCGGCGCCCTGGTCAAAATGCGCGTGGACCCGCACAGCGGCCAGCCGCGCGCCGCCGTGTCCCACGTCATCGACAATCCGTTTTCCGGCCTGCACGGGCTGACCGTTTCCAAAACCCACCCCGGCTGCCTGTGGGTGACGCTGCAATTCCAGTCCGAGCTGCTGCTGATAGACCCGATAGCGTCTGACCTCACCACGCCGCCAAAAATCCTCAAGCGGGTGCCGCTGCCGCCGCCGGCGCGCGGCCCGCACGTGGTGGCGGAAGACGGCGACATCCTGTGGACCTCCTGCAAGGACAGCCATCACATCGTGCGCATCAACAGCCTCATGCCCGCGGACGCCACCCTCTATCCCTGCCCGCCGCGGCCCATCTTCGTCCAGCTCCACCCGGACAGCGGCGACGTGTACGCCACGCTGGACCAATCCAGCCAGCTCTACCGCATCCCGGCCAACGGCGACGCGCCGGCCGCCATAGAAATCCCCGCCGAACACGGCAACACCCCGGTGGGCATGGTGCCGGGGCCGGACGGCAATCTGTGGTTCGCGCTGCTGGGCAACGCCTCCGGCGGCAACGGCGGCTTCGGCCGCGTGCTGGCCGGCGGCGACATCGACTGGTTCCAGCTCACCACCGCCCCGGCCACCGGCGCCGGCTTCATCCATCTGGGCTTTCCGCCCGCCGCCGGCCCGGAGCCGCGGCTGTATCTGCTGGCCTCGTCCATGGCCAGCGCCAACGCCCTCAACGGCGTGGTGCAAGTGAAGATGAGCGCGGACTACAGCCGCGTGGAAGCGCAACAAACCATCGCCTTCCCCTCGCAGCACAGCATGAGCCACCGCGTGCTCAGCACAGTGCACGGGCTCTACGCCACCGAACTGGGCGCCTGCTGCCTGGCGCATCTGCGGCCGGCGGAGAATCGTTACGGCGAAGGCGTCAATGAAATGGCCGACCCCTATTCGCTGTGGGGCTGCGGCATACCGGAGGGAGAAGTGCGTTATCCGGGAGCGCACCGGGAGGAATAGCGCCTGGCCATGCCCGGTCTGGCAAGGCCTTGACGGCAGGATACGAATGAACGGCTCCGGCCCCGCAGGCGCGCCCGTCACTGGACAGGGCTGCTTGCGGGGCCGGAGCCGTTCGGCCATGCGGATCCATGCGCTGGCGGCTTAGCCGGAGATATCCCGCCTTACCCGTCGCAAATGCTGCTCAACGTAAAAGGCCGCGGCATCCTCATCGCCGATGATGATGGATTCGTAAATCAGCTGATGTTCCGCAACGTACAAGCCAATACGCTCCTCGTCATAGATGCCATCATCGCGCAAGCGCTGCCAGAGAGGCTGCGCCATGGCTTTAGCCACCTCATCCGCGATGCGCACCATCAGCGCATCGCCTGTCATCACCGCCAGTTGCCGGTGGAACAAGCGGTCGCTTTCGCTCCAGAGCACTTGCTGCGCCGGAATGTCTATGTTTTTGACCCCCTTCATTTGCGCCAGGTAATACTCCGCCCTTTCATCGCGCTGGCCTTTTCTGGCCGCCATGCGGGCAATGGCCGGCTCTAGTATCAGCCTAACTTCCAGCGTCGATATCGGACTGTCGTCCGCCTGCCCGCGCTCGTTTGCGGGCACGGCTTGCCGCAGCCGTTGCAAGGCATCCTGGCAGACATAGGTGCCCGATCCGCGGCGCGTCATCACCAGTTGCTGATTCTGCAAAGCGCCAATGGCCTCCCGTACGGCAGGCCGGCTCACGCGGTAGCGGGCGGCGAGCTCTCTTTCCGAGGGCAGCCGCGATTCAGGAGGAAACTCCCCTCCAACAATGCCGTTGCGGATCTGTTCAGCAAGCTGCTCATAGATGGGAAGCGGCTGAAAGTGGCTCTGTTCCAGAGTACTGGCATCCATTCTGGTTACCCCAAAACCAATTTGTTGTGAATTGGTGACAATTACGACCATGCCCCCGCCGCCGCAGCAGAAGCCCTTGTGACGCCGCCTCTAAATTGGTAATTTACAAAACAAGTTAACGATATAACAAGGTAATTTTAAGACCAGTTTTATGGATTCCGGCAAAACCCCCAAGGGTAAACCGCGGATTTGGTCTGAATTTTGCCACTTATCGATGAGGGAGCACCATGTCCATCCCCGTACTGCCCGCCTCCGCAACCAAGAGCTTGTTGCCGATTGCCGATCTTTGTCAGGCCCTGTCCCTTGCCGCCGCCGAATACACGGCAGGGCGGATCGTCAGCCCGGAGCGGCAGGTGCTGCCCTTGCGGGGCGACGCCGTGCTGCTGTCCATGCCGGCCAGCGCCAGCGATATCGGCATTCACAAACTGGTCAACGTGTGCCCGGACAACCTCAAGCAGGGCCTCCCCACCATCCATGGCATCGTCAGCGTGTACGACGCCCTCACCGGCCAGCCGCTGCTGATTCTTGACGGCCCCACGGTGACCGCCCAGCGCACCGCCGCCATTTCCATGTTGGCGATCAACAGCCTGTACGCCGGCAGGCCGGCCGCCATCGCGCTGATTGGCACCGGCAAGCAGGCCTCCGGCCATCTGGAAGCCATTGCCGCCCTGTTCCCGGACATCCGCGTGGATGTGCATGGCCGGGAAATGGCGGACAGCGCCGAGTTCTGCCGCCGGCACGCCCCCCTTCCCTTAGCGCTACGGCCATGCCGCGGCCGCGTAGCGGACGATGTCGGCGTGGTGATCACACTGACCACCAGCAAAGCGCCGATCTACCACGAGGACGCCCGCAGCAACCGGCTATTGGTGGGAGTGGGAGCGTTTCGTCCGGATATGGCCGAAATCGGGCCGGCCGCCATCGCCGGCAGCCAGCTGTTCTCTGACGACCCTGTCGGAGCGCGGCATGAAGCCGGAGACCTGATCCAGGCGGGCGTGGACTGGGACGCCGTGCGGCCCTTGGCTGAGGCGATAGCAGGACGCTACGACGCCAAGCGCCCGCGGCTGTTCAAGAGCGTGGGCACCGCGGCCTGGGATTTGGCGGCGGCGCGCTGCGCGCTGGCGCATTGGAAGGCCGGTTAGCCGGGCGGCAACGTCCAGTTAGCCAAGAGCCGCTAACAAAACCGCGCAGCGTACCTGAGCCAAGGCGCGCCGACGCAGGCAGTACAAGCCGTACGACAAGGAGGCGCAACGCTGGATCAGGGGTTTTGTTAGCGGGTCTAAACGAACGGTGCGCCAACGCACCCGACGATAACTAGGAGGAGTGAACACATGAATCCATTGCCTGCGGATTTTGTCATCGAGACCGTGGAAATGCACACCGGCGGCGAGCCGGTGCGCATCGTGCTCAACCTTGGCGACAGGATTCAAGGAGCGGACATCCTGGCCAAACGCCGTTTCATGAGCGAGCGCCTGGACCCCGTGCGCCGCCTGCTCATGCATGAACCACGCGGCCATTACGATATGTATGGCGCGGTGCTGGTGCAGCCCTCCATGCCAAACGCGGACCTCGCCGTGCTGTTCACCCACAACGAAGGCTATAGCACCATGTGCGGGCATGCCGTGATCGCCCTGGCCCGCTTTGCGGTGGATAGCGGCAAAGTGCCCGCCGTGGCGCCGCTGACGCGGGTGGGCATCGAATGCCCATGCGGCCTTGTGGAAGCCTTGGTGGAAATCCAGAACGGCAAGGCCGGCGCCGTGCAATTCGAGAGCGTGCCCGCCTTCGCCTTTGCCCTGGACCTGCCCGTCACCGTGCCGGGCGTTGGCGAAGTGGTCGTCGATATCGGCTACGGCGGCGCCTTCTACGCGGTCGTCGCCGCTGAAAAACTGGGCGTGTCGCTGGATGGCCGCCTGCGCGAGCTGGTGGACGCCGCCTCCGCCCTCACCCAGGCGGTGCGCGACGCCATCGCGGTGCGCCACCCCATTGCCGACGACCTGAGCTTCTTGTACGGCAGCATCCTCACCGATGGCCGCGACCGGGCCGCCGATGGCGGCAGCCGCAATGTCTGCGTTTTTGCCGACGCCGAAGTCGACCGCAGCCCCACCGGCTCCGGCGTCACCGCGCGCATGGCCATCCGACACGCCAAGGGGCTGGTCGCGCCTGGGGAAACCTGCGAATTCCAAAGCCTGACCGGAGCGCTGTTCAGCGGCACAGTGACCCGCCAAGCCCAACTGCCGGGCCATGACGCGGTGACGGTACGCGTGGCCGGGCGCGCCCACTACAGCGGCAAAGCCAGTTGGTCATTGGAGCCTGACGATTTGATTGGCCGGGGCTTTCTACTGCATTGAACGCTTGCGTGGCGGCCCCCGGCCGCGCAAGGCGATGGCGCGGCCAGCCATCAAAACAGAGCAGCGCAAAGGAGACACGCATGAAACAGCAGCATCCTCGCAGCCTGACCGCCCTATTGGCTCTTGGCGGCACGATGACCCTCTTCGCCCTCAGCCCCTCCCATGCCGACACCGTGGTGAAAATAGGTTTCTCCTCGCCCTTGTCCGGCCCGCAATCCCACTACGGCAAGGACAATGAGAACGGAGCCAGGCTGGCGATCAACGAGCTGAACGCCAAGCCCATCACCCTCGGCGGCCAAAAAGTGAAGTTCGAACTGCGGTCCGAAGACGACCAGGCGGACCCGCGGGCCGGCACGCAAGCCGCTCAACGCCTGATGGATGCCGGCGTCAAAGCGGTGATCGGCCACTTCAACTCCGGCGTGACCATTCCCGCCTCGCGCATCTACGCCAAGGCCGGCGTCCCGCAGCTGTCGGTCTCCACCAACCCCGCCTACACCGCCGCCGGCTACAAAACCGCCTTCCGTCTGGTGGGCAGCGACAGCCAGGTGGGCGGCGCGCTGGGACGCTATGCGGTACAGCAGCTCAAGGCGCAGCGCATCGCGGTCATCGACGATCGCACCGCTTACGGCCAGGGCATTGCCGACGAATTCATCAAATCCATCACCCGCCTGGGCAAGCCGCCGATCAAGCGTGAATACACCCATGACAAGGCCACCGATTTCAGCGCCATCCTGACCGCGCTGAAGGCGCAGAAACCGGACATCGTGTTCTACGGCGGCGCGGACGCCCAAGCCGCGCCGATGGCGCGCCAGATGAAGCGCCTGGGCATGAGCGCCACCTTGATGGGCGGCGACATGCTGAGCACCGAGACCTTTATCAAACTGGCCGGCGCCAATGCGCTTGGCCACATCTCCGCCGTACCCGGCGGGCCGCTTGAAGCGCGGCCGGCAGGCAAGGCATTTCAAGCGCGCTACCAGGCCAGTTACCAGCAAAACGTCGTCCTGTTCGCCCCGCACTTCTACGACGCGGTCATGATGGTGGCCGACGCCATGAAGCGCGCCAACTCGCCGGAACCGGCCAAATACCTGCCGCTGCTGGCCCAAACCCGCTATCAGGGCGTCAGCGCCGACTTCAGCTTCGACACAAACGGCAATCTGAAGCAAGCGCCGGTGACGATCTCCGCGGTGGAAGGCAATGCCTGGAAGGTGCAGTCGGTGGTGCAGTAAGAACCGGTTTACGATCTGCTTCGCGTCGGCGATACGGCGTTGAAAACCGCTTCGAAATGCTCATGTACCACGCGTACATTCCGCTTTCTCAGCCGCAACGCCTTGTCTCGCCTTAGCTCGCGAGAGCGTAAACACGTTCTAAGAACCAGTTCATAATCTGCTGCGCGTCAGCGATACCGCCTTGCCTCAGGTGCTCTGCGGGGTTTTGCCAGCCTTTCTCAATTCGCCCGCGTCGCGGACGCAAACCCCGGCCAAGCGCCAAAGCTGGCGGGCGGCTCGCCGCCGCCCTCCATGGATCAGCCCTCGATCACCAACAGGTCTTCATAGAAAGCGCCGAATTCACCAGATGGATCGGCAATCTGGATTTCCAGAATCCACAAACCGGTGTCCGGGCATTGGGCGAAATCGCCCAGGCTGCCGGCCTTGTAAATGGCGTGCGGAAAGTCCGATACCCGGTGGCCCTTGATGTCCAGATTCAGCCGCCAGCCCATTGCCTCGGCGCGCTCCGCCGCGTACTGATACAAAGCCGGGCCGGCCAGCCGCTCGCGCCGCCATTTGTCCGCCACCTCCTGCCACAGCTGGCGCGCCGCCTCCGCACAGGCCTGCTTGCGCGCGTTGTCGCCGACCACGAAGGTATCGCCGGCGTCGCCCTCGTGGCCGTCCCAGACAATGCCCAGATCAATGAAAAAGATATCGTCGTCCAGCAGCACATTGTCCGGGTCGATCTGCTGCTTGAAGATTTTCAGCGTGCTGCGGCCAAAGCGGATGATGATGCCGTGCCAGATGCGGTCCATGCCCATGCTTTCCAGCTCCGCCTTGGCCAAATCCTTGGCCTGCTGTTCGGTCATGCCGGGGCGGATCTGCGCGGCGATGCGCCGTACCGCCGCCATGGTTTTGTCGCGGGCGACGATCATTTTGTCCAGGGAGAAAGCGCTGCCCACCGCTTCCGGTGGGAGAGAGACTGTGGTCATAAGAAATGCCCTGTCTTAAGAACCTGTTTGCGTTCTGTGCGCTTCATGAGAAGTGACATGGTGAGAACCGCTTTGGAATGCTCATATACCACGAGTACATTCCGCTTCCTCAGCCGGTTTCGCCTTATCTCGCTCTTGCTCGTGAGAACGTAAACAGGTTCAAAAAATAAAGTGATGAAATGGGCAGTGAAGTATACCGCAACGCAGCAGAATCATGACATTCAAATCACGGACAAATCCTCCTGCCAGCCCCTGCTCTCGCGTCCCCGCTGGCTTGACCCTGCCGGCCCACTCGGTAACAATCGCCGGGTGCTGTTATTCACGGCACCGGGATTGGCGTCCCGTTCGAAACAGGGGGATGAAGGCGCGTCTGCGCCTTCATCCGTACCCGCTCTACGTCTGTACTTCATGCATGGCTGGCGGGTGCGTGGTGGGAGAGCGCCTAGCGCTCACCGATTCCTTGTTTCTCGGTACGCCAATCCTGTCTCGCGCTTGCCTATACCTACCCAACGACTCACAGGCAGGTGGTTTATCTTGTGTCAGCGCAGGAGAAACACCATGTCGAAAACCTTTCCCACTCGCCGCCGCTATCGCCAAGCCTCGCTGGAAGCGCGCGAAACCCTGCTCCCCTTCGTGTCCCGACGCCCAGGACGGCCGCAAGCCGATTACTGGCAGATGCCGGCCGCCCACCCGGACTACGCCGCCGACTGCGCCTATGGCCGCGAATGCGGCGCTCACTTCGTCCAATGGCTGAAGGACAACCCCGGCTATTGCGGCCAAAGCCTGCTGGCGCGCATCACCCGCGACATCGACTTCCGCAAACCGGAGCAGCGCGGCTACCGAGTGGGCTTCTTCAACTATCTGGAAGCCATGCTCACGCTGGCCGCGCGCAAGGTGGACGTGTTCGAGCACGTTGACGAGCTGCACCGCCAGCAACAGGCGCAGATCAAACGCAAGAATATGGAAAACCGTGCAGTGCGGAAGATAGAGAAGAAGTAAGGAAGAACGAACCCCGGCTTTGGCCGGGGTTTGGTTTGGATGTGGGCTTGTTGGGGTAATGGGTGGTTAGCTTATGATAATTTACGACCCAAAACAGTCTAAGCCTTCATGGAAAAGCTGACACTAACACCTTGGTTAACCGGCGCGGAGCACGAAGTGCGGAGGGTACCGACATAGGTCATGAAAGTGCCGAAGTCATAGCCTGTAGTGGCATCCGCGTTAAGTGCCCAGTTAGGCTTTTTGGGAATTTGGAAATGTGCCAAGCAGGAAATCAGTGAAATCTGTAGATCTCATAGGTGGGTTTCTGGGGGTGAAGCCGTTTTCCTTCGTGAAATCGCTGTGCCTTGCCTTTATAAAGGTTGCAATATTTTTCACATTTTCTGAGAATAGATTCGTGTTCATGATTTTTGAAATAATTTCGTCCGCAAGTTTTGTTGCAGCTTTTGAGTTTGGCGGAGGCAAACTTTGAAAGTTTGCGTTGTCGTAGCAGAACAACATTGCTATATGATACCTATGCTTATAGGTAAAACTATCTTTGGGGATACTGCCAAGATGCTCACCGATCTTATACAGCAGCAGTGCAGACGCAAAATATAGGCCGTGAGTGTGATCTGCCCCAAATAATTGCCCGGCACGTGATCGAAGTATTTCGTTTGGGTTGTTCGCTATAACTGAGTGTGGCTTTTGCAGAACCGTCGAGGTGTAAGATCTAATCAAGCTGTGCAGGCCGATGATCCTCTTTTTTTCCGGGGCCTGCTCAAGGAGGGTAAATTCTTTTGATCTTCGTTCGTAAAACAAAATCTCTCCGATTCGACGCGACTCTACGGATATATACTCTTGTAGTCGCTTATGCCACTCCTGCAGTGCAAAGAAAGCCTCGTTTGGGATGGGCGTCTGCCGATTATTGGCTTTAATGATCGCTCCCACAACTTCGGATTCGTTGGTGTGAACTATCTTTATAGGGATGGAAATAGAGTCAATGTGCTCGGCTTTTCTATTGATGTAAAGTACATTGCTCGTTTGGCATCCATTTACTATTTGGTAGTTCCTTAGCAAAAATCTGTTTGCACCTAGATTTTTTACCAGACCAGCAACTGCTGTTATTCCATTGTTAAATAGAATAAATTTATCAACCTGATCTGCCGATGATATTGTTTCATTTATTTCATTGTTGACAGAATTCTCTATACCTTGAAAGTCTCGAACATTGTCATAGAAAACGTTTCTTCTAATTTGATCCTTTGGATCTGTAATTAACTTCAAAAATTCGCTGGCATTTATATAGCCAATATACGCTTGCTCCACGCCGGCAATAGTGTCTAGCGGCAGGTTATTTTTAAATCTAATCTCCACTTCAAATTGATTCTCTACTTGTTTGTAAGTATCAATTAGCCGCTCCGCATTGTAGAACTCCAAATAAAACTCTTTGAAATCAGGTATGGAATTCTTTAATTCTTGGCAACGACCTTTCGCAAGGCTCTCGATAAAACCATCTGTCTGGTGACTACCAGTGCACGAAAACGCCATATGACACTTGGGCGAATATTTTGAATGTAACTTTGCAATCTTTGGCTCGAATATATATTGAAGCAATTCTCTTGGACGCTCAAGGGACTCTTGGTCATCACCCCCTGCCAAGTTGGAGAGAAAGGTCTTTACTGCCTCCATGAACTTCAATACGTCGCCGGATTCAATTGATTTTGATGTCTTTGATTGAATGAATTGAACTGTAATGTCTATGTGATTGCTTTTTGCTAGAATATCAATGTCATCTGTGCATTGAACGATATTGTTGTTTACTATGATCGCAATCGCATCTATTCCAAATGTGCCCGACTCATCCACATCGACTGCCGCCAAGTCTCCAATTTCTGTAAACGCTTCTGGATGGATATTTGAGATGATTGAATAGTTTGTGAAATATTCGAACTTCTTGAAGTCTGGTAGGTTATTTATTTGTGCAGATGAAGAGAAATCTGTGACGTAAGATTGAAGTATTCTGTGTTCCATGATTTTCTTTTGGCTGGTTGATGTTGAGGCAATATTTGACGGGCACGAGAAGCCTAACTTCATTTTAGTGAGACAGTACTACCGCGTAACATTGAACTTACTGCATAGCTATCGTCACCGTGGCAAGGATGAGACCCCTTTGGCTGCAGGCAACCATACATGCTGAATGCGTTTGCAGCATTACCGCGCATGAAAGCCTGCACCAAATCTCTGCCACCGTTACGCTCAGTCAAGGTATTAGACCAATTGTGTGAGCGCCTCCGGTATCAGTAGTACAGCTTACAGACTGAGCAACAATATGCCCATTGCATTATTATCTTTACAAGTACCCGCGGATGGCGCAGTTATGGTCGTGCTTTTGGGTGCTCCTCCTTGCCGGCCGGGTAATCGCCGGGCGCGCGCAGCACCGCGCCGACGCGGCTGTCCGGAAAGGTGGCGGCATAGAAGCGCGCGGCGTCTTCGGCGTCGCCGTCGTACCACAGGCAGATGGTGTTTTTGTGCATGGCCCCTCCTCTGGTCCGCTGATCTGTCGCTGGCGGCCAGGAAAAATGACGTATAAATTAAACCATTTTATAGCACAAAGGCATTTTCCGCGGCATTGATCCAAAACAGCCGCGCATAAAAAGCCTACTCAGCCGCGACATCGACTTCCGCAAGCCGGAACAACGCGGCTTCCGGGTGGGCTTCTTCAACACTCTGGAAGCCATGCTCACGCAGGCCGCGCGCAAGGTGGACGTGTTTGAGGACGTTGACGAATGGCATCGCCAGCAGCGGGCGCTGCTCAAACGCAAAACCCTGGAAAGCCGCGCGGCGCGGCGGATAGAGAAGAAGTAAGGAAGAACGAACCCCGGCTTTGGCCGGGGCTTGGTTTGGGGCGTGACGCTTTCTGAAATAATAATTGCCTAGCTTACGGCCTCTTACGCCCCTTAGCTGTCCCTCGTGGAGGGCCGCAAGCGGCCAGTCTGTCCATCAAATGGAACTGTCCCCAACCGTTCACTGGGAAGTTCGTTTCAGTGGTTCAACTTGAACATATTGACGTGAACGCAGGAGGGGACGGCATAGTAAGTCATCAGGTGGTTCTCCAGCTCCGTCGCTGCCGTGGCGAGGTTCGTCAATGTGTGAACGCCAGAATTGGGATCGAAGAAATAGAGATCGCTACCGTCATAGGCAAGCGCCACAGAGTGGGGCGTAGAGCTTTGCATGGCGACCAGGGCCGCGCCGCGCCTGCTGCTCACCAACAGTTCGATGGTGTGCGTCAGCAACTGGACGAAGCCTCCTTCGAAGAAGGAAGACAAGGTTCCAATCGACTTGCAGCCCAGGGTCTGCGCCTCCTGTGAGTACAGGTTATGAAACGCCTGGATGGCCTTGCCCTGGTTGCGAATACCGGGAAGGTTGCCCCCTCTGGGGTCGCTGATCGGTTGGTCGTCAATGTCGGTTTCATAGGCGCCGGATGTCATGAGGCCATCACAGATCTGGTCCTGCAAAGCCATGATGCGCTCAACCTTCCGACTGATATTCCGCTGTTCCAACATGTCGGCAAGTCCCGGCACCGGACCCAAGTCGAGCGCGCGCATGCAGAAATAAAAGGAAATGCCTTCGCAGGAGCCACTATGCCGTGCGTTGAAGTCACTTTGTTTGCAAGCCAAAACGAGGGTGATAGCCACAACATGCTCCTTGCTTATTCTCGGTTTTCATAACCAGCTTCGACTGACCAAGCCGGATATTCGAAGTGAGTCCTGCTCGAAGAACGATCGGCGAAAGGCATGCAACTGCAATCTGGCCCCTTTAAATTTCCTGTAGCAGGCGCCTGACGTTTCTAAGAACCTGTTTACGATCTGCTGCGCTGCGTGGAGCGTTACACGATGAGTACGCCTTCGAAATGCTCATGTACCACTTATACATTCCGCTTTCTCAGCCGTTTTCGCCTTGTCTCGCTCTTGCTCGCAAGATCGTAAACACGTTCTACGCAATTGAAACAAGAAAAGCATTGGGCTCAGGAGTAAGCCAATGGCGTGTTGCTGCCCGACATCAGCCACTTTTGGCCGTCAACAGCCACCTGAACAATAACAACTATCCCCTCCTCGCCTTCTCAATCCCGGCAATATCAATCTTCACCATCCCCATCATCGCGTCGAACACCCGCTTGGCGGCGGCGCGGTCGGGATCGGCCAGCGCCTCGGTCAACACACGCGGGGTGATTTGCCAGCTCAGGCCCCATTTATCCTTGCACCAGCCGCAGGCGCTGGCCTGGCCGCCGTTGCCGACGATGGCTTGCCACAGGCGGTCGGTTTCGGCCTGGTCTTCGGTGGCCACTTGAAAGGAGAAGGCTTCGCTGTGTTTGAAAGCTGGGCCGCCGTTGATACCCAGACAGGGAATGCCCAGCACGGTGAACTCCACAGTGAGCGCATCGCCTTCTTTGCCGGCCGGGTAGTCGCCGGGCGCGCGCAGCACCGCGCCGACGCGGCTGTCCGGGAAGGTGGCGGCGTAGAAGCGCGCGGCGTCTTCGGCGTCGCCGTCGTACCACAGGCAGATGGTGTTTTTGCCCATTCCCCATCCCTTTGCTGGCTCATATCGCTCAAAGACAAGCCATTGCCATGTACAAGAACGAGCAATGGCCGCATGCCCGAAACATACATTTGTCATGGTAGACAATTTTGGCGATCTCGCCGCACGCATAAAAAAAGCCTCCCCTAAGGGAGGCTTGGCGCTGTGCCGGCTGGCCGTCGCGGTGGCCAGCGGCGTTGGACTTACATGCTGCCGTGGAAGGTGCGGTTGATCACGTCCAGCTGTTGCTCGCGCGTCAGCTTGACGAAGTTCACCGCATAGCCGGACACGCGGATGGTCAGTTGCGGGTACAGCTCCGGGTGTTCCATCGCGTCCATCAGGGTTTCGCGCTTGAACACGTTGACGTTGACGTGGAAACCGCCGGCGTCGGAGAAGCCGTCCAGGCAGTTGGCCAGGTTGGCTACGCGTTCTTCTTCGCTATGGCCCAATGCGTCCGGGGTGGCGGAGGCGGTCCAGCTGATGCCGTCCAGCGCGGCTTCATACGGCAGCTTGGCTACCGATGCGCCCGCGGCGACAAAGCCTTTCACGTCGCGGCCGTTCATCGGGTTGGCGCCCGGGGCGAACGGTTCGCCGGCGCGGCGTCCGCACGGGGTGTTGCCGGTTTTCTTGCCGTACACCACGTTGGAGGTGATGGTGAGCACGGACTGAGTCGGCATCGCGTTGCGGTAGAAGTGCGGCTGGGCCTTGATCTTGTCCATGAAGGTTTCGGTCAGCCATACCGCGATGCTGTCGGCGCGGTCGTCGTTGTTGCCGTAAGCCGGGTAGTCGCCTTCGATCTTGTAGTCCACCGCCAGGCCCGCTTCATTGCGGATGATGTGCACTTTGGCGTGCTTGATGGCGGACAGGGAGTCGGCGGCCACGGACAGGCCGGCGATGCCGCAAGCCATGGTGCGCAGGATGTCGCGGTCGTGCAGCGCCATTTCGATGCGTTCGTAGGCGTACTTGTCGTGCATGTAGTGGATGCAGTTCAGCGCCTTGACGTAAGTGGCGGCCAGCCAGTCCATCAGCAGGTCGAACTTGGGCATCAGTTCGTCGTAGGTCAGCACGTCGCTCTTGATCGGCTCGAAGCCCTTGGCCACTTGCACGCCGGATTTTTCATCCACGCCGCCGTTGATGGCGTAGAGCATGGCTTTGGCCAGGTTGGCGCGGGCGCCGAAGAACTGCATTTGCTTGCCGATGCGCATCGCGGACACGCAGCAGGCGATGCCGTAGTCGTCGCCCCAGTGCGGACGCATCAGGTCGTCGTTTTCGTACTGGATGGAGCTGGTGTCGATGGACACTTTGGCGCAGAAGTCTTTGAAGCCGCGCGGCAGCTGGGTGGACCACAACACGGTCAGGTTGGGTTCCGGCGCCGGGCCCAGGTTGTACAGGGTGTTGAGGAAGCGGAAGCTGCTCTTGCTCACCAGGGTGCGGCCATCTTCGCCCATGCCGCCGATGGATTCGGTCACCCAGGTCGGGTCGCCGGAGAACAGTTGATCGTATTCCGGGGTGCGCAGGAAGCGCACGATGCGCAGCTTGATCACCAGGTCGTCGATCATTTCCTGGGCTTGTTCTTCAGTCAGCGCGCCGGAGGCCAGATCGCGCTCGATGTAGACGTCCAGGAAGGTGGCGACGCGGCCGAAGGACATGGCGGCGCCGTTTTGTTCTTTCACGGCGGCCAGGTAGGCGAAGTAGGTCCACTGCACCGCTTCGCGGGCGTTGACGGCCGGGCGGCTGATGTCGAAGCCGTATTTGGCGGCCATCTGCTTCAGTTCGTCCAGCGCGCGGAATTGTTCGGACAGTTCTTCGCGCAGACGCAGCACGTCTTCGTTGAAAACGGCGTCGTCCAGCTCATGGAATACTTTTTGGCGTTCGGCGCGCAGGAAGTCGGTGCCGTACAGGGCCACGCGGCGGTAGTCGCCGATGATGCGGCCGCGGCCGTAGGCGTCCGGCAGGCCGGTGATCACGCCGGATTTACGCGCGGCCATGATGTCCGGGGTGTAGGTGTCGAACACGCCCTGGTTGTGGCTCTTGCGATAGTGGGTCCACACGTCCTTGATGACCGGGTCCAGCTTGAAGCCGAAGGCTTCCAGGCCGTTCTCAACCATGCGCAGGCCGCCGTTGGGCATGATGGCGCGCTTGAGCGGCGCATCGGTTTGCAGGCCGACGATGACTTCGCTGGCTTGGTCGATGTAGCCGGCGTCATGCGCGGTGATGGAGCTGCCGCGGTCAGCGGCTACATCCAGCACGCCACGGGCGCGTTCTTCTTTCAGCAACTCGCTCAGGGTGTCCCACAGCTTTTGGGTGCGCGCGGTAGCGGGCGCCAGGAAGCTGGCGTCGCCTTCAAACGGCTTGTAGTTCAGCTGGATGAAGTTGCGGACATCCACCTTGCTTTGCCATTCACCGCCGGTGAAATCGCGCCAGGGGTTGGCTTGAGTCGCGTCACGATTCAGAGCATCCATGTGTGCCTCCTAGTAACTATCAGTAAATGTTGAGTACTGAACATATTGTACATTCGGTTTCGAAAAAAATCGTTTGATAAAGATCAACTGCCGCAGACTAAAACGCGCGTGCGGCCCCGCCCAGGACGGCGGCAAAATCCCTCAAAAAACTCTTTATTTTCAATATCCTGAAAAACCACATCAACACGACGTCATTGTAGCCGGCGCATTACATTCGAAAACGAACATCAAACACTCGTTCCAAGCGCCGCCGCGGCCGGTTTTGCGGCTTCGCGCCGCGCCGGCAGGGTGTGGCGCTCCAGCAGATAAACCACCAGGCCCACGCCCAGCGCTCCGCCGGCGATATTGCCCAGGGTGGCCGGAATCATATTGTGCAGGATGGCGGCGGCGTCCAGGCCTTGCATGCCGTGCAGCAGGGCCAGCGAGAAGAAGGCCATATTGGCGATGCTGTGCTCAAAGCCGGAGAAGAAGAACACGAAGACCAGCAGCAGGATCATCAGCATCTTGGCGGCGTCGCCGGCCATGCGCAGCGGCACCCATACCGCCAGACAGATCACCCAGTTGCACAGCGCACCCTTCCAGAAGATTTCCCAGCCGCCGGCGTGCACTTTGTGCGCGGCCACATTGAACAGCAGGTGGTCGGCCGGCAGGCTGCCCATGCCGCCGGCGCCGGCGAACACGGCGGTAAACAGCAACACGCCCAGCAGATTGCCCAGGTAGACCATGGTCCAGCTGCGCAGCAGGTTGCAGACGCGGCAGTCGCCGCTGAGCACGCCCACGCTGAAGTACATCACATTGCTGGTGAACAGCTCCAGCTTGCAGACGATGATGCTGACCAGGGCCACGCCGAAGAAGCCGGCCACGGCGATGTAGTAGCCGGGGGAGCCGACGGCGAAGAAGACCTGGCCCAGCTTGAGGCTGACGCTGAGCACCACGGCGATCAGCGCGCCGGCCATGCCGGCGCTCAATAGATAGCGGCCGGGGTGCTGACGCAGCACGGTCTGTTTGGCGGCGGCTTCTGCCGCGACGTAGGCGAGTGTGGAGGCGTGATTCATGTTTTTCATTTCGCGAGCTTGGGCAACGCCGCCAGCCGCGGGTCCATCTTGATGCAATGCCTATCAACTGCTGATGCCGTTTTCAGGTTTTGCCGGATTTTGCCCGGCCCGGCCTGCTTCCGGCATTGGCTTGGTTGGCTGTCATCCTTGATTGGTTCCCGCGTCTGCGCTTGCCCTGATTGTTGATTCACGAAAATTTTATGTTCGTATTGCATCATTGTTGTTTGATAACTATCAAACGCAAGCCTTTCCTTGGCCCGCTTTCGCTCAAGCCTTTCTTTTTACAACATACCCGGCAATGGATTTGCCGTCCCCGCCGCGGCTCAGCCGCCGGCTCTCCTTAGATCCGGTTCAAAGCCTGCCGCGCTTTACAAGACACGGCGCGGCGAGCGCCGCTTCGAAATGCTGACGCACCGCGCGCGCATCCCGCTTTCTCAGCGGTTTCCGCCCTGACTCGCTCCGGCTCGCGAGACGTTGATACAGCCTCTTGCCTAGCCATTCAAGAGCCGCTGCGCCTGGCGGGACGCGGCGCAGCAATCGCGGCTTGAGGATGCGCATGCGTCCCTGGCGCATTCCGCCCTTGAGACCGCCGCGCCTGGCCCTGCCCCTAATCGAGCGGTCTTGAACCGCTAGCGCGGCCAAGCAACCCTGATGCCGCGTGCGCCGACTTGAGCGATTCCCGTAGCGCCGGCGTTGGCGCGCCTTGCCTCAGCCGTAAAACTTGAGCGTGTTTGCCGCTCTTAAGAGGCGGTTCACCGCCTGCCGCGCGTCAGCGGGATGGTCAGAGCGAGGCCTTGAAACCGGCTTCAGAGCGCCCATGCGCCCCTTGCGTATTCCGCTTCTTCGGCGGCAAGGCCTTGCCTGGTGCTTGCTCGAGAGACTTTGAGCAGGCACTTAGGCGGATGGCAAGCGCGATAATAAACAAGAAAAAACACCATATAAATCATATGGATAATAGAAAAACGATCGTTTGAACGCTAGCGGCATGTTGGAAACCAACCAAATAATGTTCGTTTTGAAATATTTTTGTTCGTTTTCGAAAACCATTTGGCTGCTCAGATTTCATATTATGATACTCCACCGCCCGCTCTCGGCTCTGCTGATATAGCACATGTCTTGACGCAAGCGGCGGCGCCCAGCGCCTCTCCCCCATCCCCGCCCCCAGACGTCAAAACAGAATTAATTCATTTTATTCATCAAGTTACCCAGCAAAAACCGGATGGGCAAACCACTCGCCGCAGCCAAGCACCCGTGCCGCCGCGCCAGCGGCAAGCATGCCATTGGCGTGTTCCTTCCCGCTACAACTGCCTCGAACTATTGCGCAAAGTCGATGCGCTTTTTCAAGCAAGCGCTCGATTTCACTCAGCAACAATCAGCAAAGCAACAAGAAAACAAAGCAATCCGAAAATTGGAAGATTCTCAAAAAATGCGCGCTTTCTAGCCATTTTTTCAATAAACATAGATATTTTGTGGCTTTTTAAACCAAAACAAATCAATCGTCATGATATTGATAAGACATCTACAGCAAATAGCAATTGTTCGGATGTTCGTTTTGCTTCAAAATAAAGTTGATTAGAATCAACTGATGTTCTGAAAGGTGTAACCCTCGCAGTACAACTGCCTATACCATGCACATCAATGAAGCCGTGAATCACTAATCAGCGGTTCCAGCTACTGACCAAAAGTCTAGCAAGAGATGAAAACGGCGCGCCGCCGGGCGGCACGCCAGAACGATTACCCCATTTTGTCTTTAATGAAGGCCAATATCATGTCTCAAGCCGTTTCCACCCCCCTGCCCAAATCAGGCGCTTCGTCCTCCTGGACCAAGCAAGATACCGTCTGGATGTTGGGTCTGTACGGCACCGCCATTGGCGCCGGCACCTTGTTCCTGCCCATCAACGCAGGCATTGGCGGTCTGTGGCCGCTGATCGTCATGGCGCTGCTGGCCCTGCCGCTGACTTTCTTCGCTCACCGCGGCCTCACCCGTTTCGTACTGTCCAGCTCCAAGCCGGGCGCCGACATCACCGAGGTGGTGGAAGAGCACTTTGGCGTGGGCGCGGGCAAGCTGATCACCCTGCTCTACTTCTTCGCCATCTACCCCATTCTGTTGGTGTATAGCGTGGCCATCACCAACACCGTGCAATCCTTCATGGTCAACCAGCTGGGCGTGTCCGCTCCGCCGCGCGCCATTCTGTCGCTGATCCTGATCCTGGGTCTGATGGCCATCGTGCGCCTGGGCGAGAAGATGATCGTCAAGGCCATGAGCGTGCTGGTTTACCCCTTTGTCGCCTGCCTGATGCTGCTGGCGCTGTACCTGGTTCCGGAATGGAACAGCTCGGCCATCCAGCAAGCCGGCAGCCTGGGCGACGCCCTGTCCCACGGCGCGTTCTACAAAACGCTGTGGCTGGCCATCCCGGTCATGGTGTTCTCCTTCAACCACTCGCCCATCATTTCGTCCTTCTCGGTTGACCAGCAGAAGCTGCATGGCGACGCCGCTGAACCGGCCGCCGGCCGCGTGCTGATCCGCGCTCACATCATGATGGTGCTGTCGGTGATGTTCTTCGTGTTCAGCTGCGTGTTCAGCCTGTCCCCGGCCGACCTGGCCGCCGCCAAGGCGCAGAACATTTCCATCCTGTCCTACCTCGCCAACCACTTCCGCAACCCGGTGATTGAATGGGTGGCTCCGCTGATCGCCATCGTCGCCATCAGCAAATCCTTCCTGGGTCACTACCTGGGCGCCAAAGAAGGCTTCAACGGCCTGATCATCAAGCAACTGCGCCAGAGCGGCAAATCCATCGAGACCGCCAAACTGGACCGCTTCACCGCCGTGTTCATGATCATCACCACCTGGGCCGTGGCCACCTTCAACCCCAGCATCCTGGGCATGATCGAAACCCTGGGCGGCCCGGTGATCGCGATGCTGCTGTTCCTGATGCCGATGTACGCCATCGCCAAAGTACCGGCCATGAAGAAATACTCCGGCGCCGCCAGCAACATCTTCGTGGTTCTGATCGGCCTGATCGCCATCTCCGCCATCTTCTACGATCTGTTCGCCTGATCGCCCTTCTCTGACAGCCCGGCCGGTCACGGCCGGCCGGGCTCCTCAGCATCAAGCCAAAGTATCAAGCCAAGAGGTAAGCAATCATGTTCAGCATGACTGATATCTACAAAATCGGCGTCGGCCCCTCCAGTTCCCACACCGTCGGTCCGATGAAGGCCGGCCACCAGTTCCTGGGCTCGCTCAAGGAAACCGGCCGTTTCAACCAAGTCACCCATGTTCACGTCGACTGCTACGGCTCGCTGGCCCTGACCGGCAAGGGGCATTGCACCGACCACGCCATCATCCTGGGCCTGGCCGGCAATCTGCCGGACACCGTGGACCCGGAACAGACGCCGGCCCTGATCGCCGATGTGGAAAAAACCCGCCAGCTAACGCTGGGCCGCACGCATCAGCGCGTGGGCTTTGACATGGATTTCCACACCGCCAACCTGCCGATGCACGAAAACGGCATGCAGATCCACGCCTTTGTCGGCGACGAGTGCGTGCTGACCAAGACGTATTATTCGATCGGCGGCGGCTTCATCGTGGACGAGGAGCATTTCAATCAAAGCTCCTGCAGCGACACCCCGGTGCCTTATCACTTCCTCAGCGCGCAGCAGATGATGGATATGTGCGAGGAAACCGGCCTGTCCATTTCCGCGCTGGTGATGGAAAACGAAAAAGCCTTCCATGAGGTCAAGGACGTTCAGCAGCATTTCGCCAAAGTGTGGGATGTGATGAAGACCAGCATTGACCGCGGCATGCGCACCGAGGGCAATCTGCCCGGCCCGATGCGGATTCCGCGCCGCGCGCCGGCCCTGCACCGGATGCTGACCAGCTCCTTGCAAGTGGCCAAGGACCCGATGAGCGTGATGGATTGGGTCAATATGTACGCGATGGCGATGTCGGAAGAAAACGCGGCCGGCGGCCGCGTGGTCACCGCGCCCACCAACGGCGCCTGCGGCATCGTGCCGGCGGTGCTGGCCTACTACAACCACTTCATCCAGCCGCTGGACGAGGACAGCTGCCTGCGCTTCTTCCTGTCTTCCGGCGCCATTGGTTGCCTGTTCAAGCTGAACGCGTCGATCTCCGGCGCCGAGGTGGGCTGTCAGGGCGAGGTGGGCGTGGCTTGTTCCATGGCCGCGGCCGGCCTGACCGAGTTGATGGGCGGCAGCCCGTCCCAGGTGTGCATGGCGGCGGAAATCGCCATGGAGCACAACCTGGGCCTGACTTGCGACCCGGTGGGCGGCCAGGTGCAGATTCCCTGCATCGAGCGCAACGCCATCGCCGCGGTCAAGGCCATCAACGCCGCGCGCATGGCCATGCACCGCGTCAGCAGCCCCAAGGTGTCGCTGGACAAGGTGATCGCCGCCATGTACGAAACCGGCAAGGACATGGACGCCAAGTACCGTGAAACCTCCTGCGGCGGCCTGGCCCTGCAGATCGTGACCGAGAGCAAGGTGGCGCCGACCCAGGCCATCCGCTGGGTGAACGACGCGGCCTGAAACTGAGGCCAGCCGTCAAAAGACAACGCCGCCGGGGCCAACCGGCGGCGTTTTTTTTGCCCGCGGCTCAGGAGGTCCGCAACTGGCCGTGCGCCGCCTCCGCCAACCGCCCCAGCTCATCCCGCGACAGGCCGGCCGACAAGGCGTAGGCGAAGCGGCCGTCCCACCAATAAAACACGTTCACCGGCCCCTGGCTGGCGAAGCGGAAGCCGGCGTCCCGCCGAGGCGCGGCGGTGGTGGCCACGTACAAGGTCATGCGCTGACCAGCGGCGTTGTGGTACATGAATTGGGCCACCGGCCCTTGTTCGCCCGGCAACAGCCGGCCGCCGATCAACTCATAGCCTTGCGCGCTCAACAGCGGCGGCTTGACCCGGCTTTGCAGCCGTTTGGACAGCCAGGCCACCAACTGGTCCTGATGCTCGGCGTCGATTTCCACCGGCCGCTTCACGTCCGGGCTGTACACCACATGCGCCATCGCCGCCAAGCGCGGCAAAGGCTCCTGGCCGTCCGCCGCCGCCACCCACTGCGCAGCCGGCGCTTGCAGCTGACCGCGCAGCAACCAGCCGCCGCCGCCGCCCAGGGCCAACATCAGCACGGACGCAGCCGCGCCCTGCCACCACGGCACCCGCCACCCTCGCCGCAACGGCGCCGGCGGCGGCAGCGCGGCGGCCAGCAGGCGCGGCGGGACGGGCTCTCGCAAGGCCGGCTCGAACAAGGCGCCGATATCCTCCTGCAAGCGGCGGTAAGCCCGCAGCCGTTCCCGCGCCTCCGGGTGGTTGTCCAGATAGGCTTCCACCGCCGCGCGCCGCTCCAGCGGCAAGGCGTCGTCCAGATAAGCCTGCAATTCCTGTTCCGTGACCGTTTCCATCAAACTCCTCCTCCGGCGGCCGGCGCGGCGCCCGCCTCCATCAAACCGCGCAAGCGTTCGCGCCCCCGGCTCAGCCGCGACATCACCGTGCCCAGCGGAATATCCAAGGTCGCCGCAATCTGCTGATAGCTCATGCCCTCCAGCGCCAGCAGCAGCAACACGGCGCGCTGCTCCTCCGGCAGCCGGGCCAGATTGGCCGCCAGTTCGCGCAGCGCCAGGCCGCGCTCCTGCGGCGCGTCCACCGTCAGCTCGGCCATATCCTCCGACAGCGGCTGCCGCCTGGCGCCGTAACGGCGAAAGTCATCGATATGCTGCCGGTGCATGATGCCGAACAGCCAGGGGCGCAAGTCGCGGTCTTCCCGCCATTGCCGCCACTTGCGCCAGGCTTGCTCCAGCGTGTCCTGCACCAGATCGTCCGCCGCGCCCTGATCGAACACCAGGGCGCGGGCATAACGCCTCAGGCGCGGAATGCAATCCACCAGCAGACGGTGGAAGCGCTGTTGGGCGGCCTCGCTCATCCAGCGGCGGGGGCCAGCACCCGGACAATGGCCTTACGCGTCAAATCCACCTCCGCAATGCCCAGATCTTCGTTCAACACCCAGGCCTTGCCGCTGTCCCGGCTGAAGCTGATGGCCTGACGCGGCCCGCTGAAGCCGGTGATTTCCCCCACCGCTTCGAACGCCGGCAAGGACACCACGGTCAGCGAGTGGCTCTTGAGGTTGCCGGAATACAGGAAGCGCCCGTCCGGCCGCAAGGCCGCGCCGTAAGGCTCCTGCCCCACTTTCACCGTCTTGATCACGGTCCGGCTGGGCACATCCACCCATGACAGCGTATCCGCGCCGCTATTGGCGGCGAACACGCTGCGGCCGTCGCCGCTGACGGAGATGGCGCGCAGCTTGTCGAAACCGCCCACCTCGGCGCGGGTCTCCAGCTTGGCCGCGTCCACCAGGGTGATCTTGTCGCCCAGGAAGTTCGTGACGAACACGGTGCCGCCGTCCGGCGATACCTTGATGCCCTGGCGCGGCTGGGCGAAACCGGTCAGCACTTTTTCCACCTTCCATTGCGGCAGGTTCACCACGGTCAGGCTGCCGGCGGCCTGATTATTGACGTATAGCCGGCTGCCGTCCCGGTTCAGCGCGGTGCCGAACGCCCCCGGCCCTATCGCCAGGCTGGCTTCCCGCGTCCAGCTGCCCGCGTGCCAGCGCTCCACCACGCCCTTGCTGCTGTCGGAGACGTAGAAGCGTTCCCCGTCCGGGGAAAACACGATATTGCGCGGCGTGACAAAGCCCGGCAGTTCGCGCAGCAGCTTGCCGGCGCGCAAGTCATAGGCCAGCAGCGTGCCGCGGGAACTGTTGCCGGCCAGGGCCAGCGTTTCCGCCGGATTGACCGCCAGGGTGTTGTTGCGGATCTGCGGATCGAAAGCCGCCGGCTCCTGCGCCCAGGCCAAGGGTGTCGACAACGCCGCCAACAGCAGCGCCGCCCTCGCTTTAACGCGCCACATGCCATACCTCCTTGAAGCCGTCGCCGGCGCGCTCGCCCGGCTTGCCGTCTTTGGCGAAACGGTACAAGGGCTTGCCTTGATACGCCCACTGCGTCTGGCCGTCGTCGCGGCGGATTCGGCTGAAACCCTCCGGCGCGCTGTCCTCGGCCGCCGCCAGCAAGGGCGGCCACAGCGCAGCGCAAGCCTGATTGCACGCGCTGCGGCCGCTGCCGGCCGCATCCTTGTCGAAGACGTACAGCGTCATGCCTTGCGCGTCCACCAACGCGCCGTCGCGCCGCGACGCCGCCTCCCCGGCCAACGCGCCCATGCTCAGCGCCGTCAGCGCCACCGCCATCCATGCTTTCATCGCAGACTCCTCCCGTTGTAGAACACGCGGCCACTGCCGGCCCTCATCTCAAGGCCTGCGCGCCGCGGCGCTCCATCTTGACGAAACCGCCGACCATTCGGCGTTCAGTACGGGGTATACGGACGGACGGCGCGCTTTATTCCCGCCGCGACGCGTTTTTTTTTCAGTTCCTGCCGCCAAAGCATGAAAAAACCGCCGGTTTCCCGGCGGTTTTGTGCGAATGGCCGTCAGCGCTTAGGCCGGCGCCATGCCCACCCAGCCCTGCGGGATGGACTCCAACAGCTTGCGGGTATAGCTTTGCCGCGGCTCGCGGTAGATCTGATCCGCGTCCGCCTGCTCCACCACCTCGCCCTTGTTCATCACCATCACCTGGTCGG
>NZ_JBMDIQ010000029.1:0-64023 GCF_057808735.1 Chromobacterium sp. FG89
GAGCAGCGGATTGAAAATCCGCGTGTCCGTGGTTCGATTCCGCGACTGGCCACCAGATATCTGAAAAGCCGAACTCGTTGAGTTCGGCTTTTTGCATTGCGGCGCCGGACGCCTGTCCTGTCGCCGGTTTTGGGGGGCGTGCCATAATGAGGCCATGAAACCGCTGCCGCCTCTTTATACCCTGATCGCTTTTGAAGCTGTGGCCCGGCTCTCCAGTTTTACCCAGGCCGCCGGTGAACTGAATCTGTCGCAAGGCGCGGTCAGCCGTCAGCTGCAGTTACTGGAAGACTATCTGGGGTGCAAATTGCTGCAGCGGGGCACCCGCAAGGTGGAATTGACTCCGGCCGGCGAACAATACCTGAGCGAAGTCCGCTCCGCCCTGGAGCAATTGGCCGGCGCCACCGCCAGTCTGATGCATTGGCAGCAAGACAAGCAGGTGACGGTGGCCTGTTCCACCGCGCTCGCCTCCTTGTGGCTCATGCCCAATCTCTCCGCCTTCCGCCAAGCTCAGCCTGACCTCTCAATCCGCATTCTGGCCAACGATAATATTCAAGAGCTGCAGGCATTCGAATTCGACCTCGGCGTTTACTATTTCCGTCAGCCTCCCAAGGACGCCGATGCGGTGGCCTTGTTCGATGAGCACATGTACGCGGTTTGCAGCCCGGGCTATTTGCCGGCCGGTCCGGCCCAGCCAGCGGCTTTGTTGGACGAGACGCTGATCACCATGGATGGCGGTCAGCGCGACTGGTTCAACTGGCCGCAGTGGTTTGCCGCCCAAAGCATTGCCTGGAGGCCGGCCGCCAGACAATTGAGCGTGACCAACCACCATTTGGCAGTGCAGGCGGCGCTGGCCGGGCAGGGGGTGGCGCTGGCCTGGGGGTATCTGATCGACAGCTATCTGGCCAGCGGAGCGCTGGTGATGGCGTCGGACGCCAAGGTGACGATGAGCGGCGCTTTTTACTTGTTGCTGCCGGAACGGAGACGACCCAAGCCGGCTACCAGATTGTTCGCGGATTGGCTGGCCTCGCTGGCGGTGATGCGGCGGTGACATCGGATGATGGCCTCACGCCTGCAAGATGGCGATTACACGGCTTGATTGATGAGCTGAAAACATAAATCTATCTAAAACTATCGTTTGTCCCGGCTTGGGTTTATCGCCGACACTGGTTTGGCCTGGGTAATAGCCCAGGCTTGCCTGCAAGCCGCGCCGGCATCAGAACCGCCGCCCCAGGGGCGACAGCGGCGGCAGGCTCCATCAAGGAGACAAACCATGCGTAGCCATCATCGCATCCGGCCCCTGGTATTCTGGCCCACCTTTTTGCTGCTGTTGGCGGCCTTGCTGCTCAGCTATCTTGACCTGTCGGTCTTCCTCCGTCTGGCCGGCGCAGCCAATAAATGGATACTGGGCCACTTTTCCTGGCTATTCAGCCTAGCCAGTTTCAGCCTGTTGTTGACCTGTGTCTGGGTCTACTGCTCGCCGATAGGCAAGCTGCGCATCGGCGGTGCGGACGCCTTGCCCTTGTTGGGTCGCAAGCGCTGGTTCGCCGTCACCTTGATGACCACGATGGCGGTTGGGGTGCTGTTCTGGACCTCGGCCGAGCCGATCTACCACCTGTACTACCCGCCGGCGGCGTATGGCCTGCGCGCCGGTAGCGCTGAGGCCGCCAGTTTTGCCATGTCGGCCATGTTTCTGCACTGGACATTCACCCCTTACGCCATTTACACCGTGCCGGCTCTGCTGTTCGGCTTGGTGTTTTACAACCTCAAGCTGCCGTTCTCGGTAGGCAGCATGTTGCGGCCCTTGCTGGGGCGCTGGGTGGGCGGCCGCAGCGGGCAATTGATCGACGCCCTGGCTTTGTACTCTCTGGTCGCCGGCATGGCGTCCAGCCTGGGCACCGGCGCCTTGGCGCTAGTGGGCGGCATCAACCAGTATCTGCCCCTGCCTGCCAGCCCGTTCAGCATCGGCCTGGTGATTGCCTGCATTGTCGTGACCTTTGTCTGTTCGGCGCTCAGCGGCTTGCAACGCGGGCTGAGCTGGTTGTCCAGCGTCAATACCTGGGTTTTGCTGGGGCTGGCCGGGTTTTTGCTGATTTTTGGGCCGACTACTTTCATCCTGGCGTTTGGTCTGGAGTCGTTTGGCAACTATTTGAACCAGTTCTTTCGGTTAAGCCTGTCCACCGGCGCGGCCAGCCAGGATGGTTGGGCGGGCTCCTGGACCATTTTCTATTGGGCGGTATGGTTTGCCTGGGCGCCGATCAGCGCCATGTTTCTGGGCAAGATCTCCCGCGGTTACACCGTGCGGGAGGTGATTGTGATGAATTTGCTGCTGCCGGCCGGCTTCACCGCCTTGTGGATCATGATTTTCAGCGGCACGGCCCTATCCATTGATTTGGGCCAGGCCGGCCTGCTCAAAGGCGTGCTGGAGAGCCAGGGCGTGGAGAATGTGCTGTACACCATCATCCGCCAGATGCCCTTGAGCGAACTGATGGTGGCCATGGTGGTGTTCATCGCCTTCCTCAACTATGTCACTGCGGCGGACAGCAATACCGACGCTATCAGCAATCTGTGCACCGCCGGTTTTTCCTCAGACAGCGCCGAAAAAGCGGGCATGGGCATGAAAGTGGTGTGGGGCGGGGTGATCGGCGTGGTGTCTTGGGTGATGACCAGTTACGCCGGCGGCGTCGATGGCGTCAAAATGATGTCCAATCTAGGTGGTTTGCCGGCCTTGCTCATCATCATGGGCTGCATGCTGTCGCTTATCGCCTTGGTGCGTTCCGGCAAGCTGACATGTCCGCCTTCCGACGCGCCCGTAGTCGTCAAGGAGACGCGATCATGAAAACCGTCACTCAGCTGCCGCGGGCCATTCGCGAAGTGGAGCACTTCACCATCACGCTGGCTGACGGCTGCCAATTGGCCGCGCGGATGTGGCTGCCGATGGATGCCGAAGTCAGCCCGGTGCCGGCGATTCTGGAATACCTGCCTTACCGCAAGCGTGACGGCACTGCCGTGCGCGACCAACTGACTCACCCGTACTTCGCCGGCCACGGTTATGCATGCCTTCGGGTGGACATGAGGGGCTGCGGCGAGTCCGATGGCGACTTCATCGATGAATACCTGCAACAGGAACAGGACGATGCGCTGGAGGTGATTGCCTGGATCGCCGCGCAAGCATGGTGCAGCGGCAAGGTCGGCATGATGGGCATCTCCTGGGGCGGCTTCAATAGCCTGCAAGTGGCGGCCCGCCAACCGGAGGCCTTGAAGGCCATCATCACGCTATGCTCCACCGACCATCGCTACGCCGACGACATCCACTATAAGGGCGGTGCGCTATTGCTGGAAAACCTGGGCTGGGCCGGCACCATGTTCAGCTATTGCGCCGCCGCGCCCGATCCGCTGTTGGTGGGCGAGGCCTGGCGGGAGCGTTGGCTGCAACGCTTGGAGCGGATGCCTCTGCTGCTCAAAACCTGGCTGAGCCATCAGACCGACGACGACTATTGGCGGCATGGTTCCATCTGCGCCGATTACAGCAGCATCAAGGCCGCCGTTTACGCGGTGGGCGGTTGGGGGGACGCCTATCACAACGCCGTCGGCCGGATGATGCGGCATCTGAGTTGCCCGAAAAAAGCGCTGATCGGTCCGTGGGCCCATAAGTATCCGCACTTCGCGGTACCGGATCCGGCGATCGGTTTTTTGCAGGAAGCGCTGCGCTGGTGGGACTACTGGCTGAAGGATATCGACACCGGCGTCATGGCGGAAGACCCGGTCACCCTGTATCTGCAAGACGCGGCGCCGCCGCGGGCCAGTTATGCCGCACGTCCGGGCGTCTGGCTGCGCGACCCGGCCTGGCCCAGCCCGCATGTTCAGCGAAGGGAGTGGGGGCTGAACGCCACGGGCGAGCTGCGGCCGGACATGGCCGGCGAGGGGGAGGCCGCGATTCGTTCGCCGCTGACCACCGGCGCCGCCTGCGGCGAATACTGCGTGATCTGGCTGGGACCGGAGTTCCCGCTGGATCAGCGCCGCGACGACGCCGGCTCGCTGGTGTTCGACAGCCTTGCGTTGGAGCGGGAGCTGCCGCTGTTGGGCGCGCCGACGCTGCGGCTGCGGCTGAAGTGCGACAGCCCCAGCGGTCAACTGGCGGTGCGGCTCAACGATGTGGCGCCGGATGGCGCGGTTACCCGCATCAGTTACGGGGTGCTGAACCTGGCGCTGCGCGACGGTTATCAACAGCGGCGGGCGGTCAGGCCGGACGAGTGGATGGATATCCGGCTGCAACTGGACGATTGCGGCTACCGTCTTCCGGCGGGCCATCGGCTGCGCTTGAGCGTTTCCAGCGCTTACTTCCCGCTGATCTGGCCGGCGGCGGATCATGCCCGGCTGACATTGGACCTGGCCGGCGCCACGCTCAGCCTGCCGGTGCATGATCTGAGCACCGTGGTGGCGCAGCCCTTTGCCGAGCCGGAAGGCGCGCCGCCGCTGGCGCTGAGTTATTTGCGCTCTCCCGCCAGCAGCCGCGAAATCATCGAGGACGCGATGAGCGGCGAGGTGCGCACCGAGATTCGCGACGACTTCGGCCACTATCGCTTTGACGACCATGGTTTGGAAGTGGCGCAAAGCTGCGAGGAAACTTACCGTATCCGGCCCGATCAGCCTTTATCGGCCAGCGGCGTGGTGAAGTGGAGCTATAGCGCCGGCCGCGGTGATTGGCGGGTCAGGGTGGAGAGCGAGTTGAGGCTGACGGCGGATGCCCATCATTTTCGCATTCAGGCGGAGCAAAGCGCTTGGGAGGGGGAGCAATTGCTGCAACGGCGGGAATGGGACGAATGGGTGCCTCGTCAGGTCCAATAAGGCGGAACACCGCAAGGATGGTGAGCGATGATGTGGTATGACTGGATAGGGCTGATCGGGGTGTTTTTCTATCTCCTGGCCTACAGCCTGCTGCAATGGAGGCTGGTGGACTTGAGCGACTACAGCTATAGCGGCTTCAATCTGATTGGCGCGATGCTGCTGCTGATCTCGCTGTGTTACGCCTTCAACTTGGCTTCATTGCTGGCGCAGGTGCTGTGGATCGTCATCAGCTTGGTGGGCATGCGCAAAACCCGCAAGGAGCGTTTGCTGGCCTTGTCGGGCAGGGAGGGGATTTAGGCCGAGCGGGCGGCGGAGGCGTTTTACATGCTGTCCATGGCGACTGGCCGCCAGCTACCTGAAAAGCCGAACTCGATGAGTTCGGCTTTTTGCATTGCGGCTTGCTTTCCTCTTTCAATATATGATTATATATAATATATATTGTTATGTTAAGGAGACGAGCATGAGCTTTCATTACCCTGATTTGAGTGCGGAACTGGGCGCGGAGTTGAGCAAGCTGCGCAAGGAAATCCCGGAAACGATGAAAGGCTTCGGCCAGATGAGCCGGGCCGCTCACGCGGACGGCGCCTTGTCGAACCGGACCAAGGAACTGATCGCGCTGGCCATAGGCATCGCCAACCGCTGCCACGGCTGTCTGGCCTTTCATGCCAAGGCGCTGGTGGAACTGGGCTGCGGTCGCGCCGAATTCATGGAGATGCTGCAAGTGGCCGTCTATATGGGCGGCGGTCCTTCCTTGATGACGGCGGCGGAGGCCTTGCAGGCCTATGAGCAGTTCGGCGGGGAGAGCGCGCCCGACTGATCCCGGTTCGGACCAGAAAGCGCTCGCTCGCATTGATGGGCAGCGCCGCCGGGCGGGCGTATACTGTGCGCTTCTGTTGTCGCGGGAGTTTGATGGTGTATCACTTCATCGCATCCGATCTGGATGGCACCTTGCTGGATCCCAATCACGCGGTGGACGATTTCACCGCCAGCACCTTGCAGGCCCTGCAGGCGCGCGGCGTGCGTTTCGCCATCGCCACCGGCCGTCATTATCTGGACGTGCAGGGCATACGCCAGGCGCTGGGCATCCGCGCTCACCTGATCACGTCCAACGGCGCGCGGGTGCATGATCCCGACGACAAGCTGGTGCATCGCCAGGATATCGATCCCGCCTTGGTGCGCCGGCTGGCGCAGCCGGAGTTCGCCGCCGGCACGGTGCTGAATTTCTATCTGGACGACGCCTGGCTGATCGACCAACCCTGCCAGTATCTACTCAATTTCCACGCCGATTCCGGCCTGCGCTATCAATTGGCCGATCTGGCCGGGCACGGCGGCGAGGGTGTCGGCAAAGTGCTCTACATCGGCGAGCACGCGTATTTGCTGGAGGTGGAGCGCAAGCTGCACCAGGCCTTCGGCGATGAGCTGTACATTACTTTCTCGGCCGACGATTGCCTGGAGGTGATGGCGCCCGGGGTGTCCAAGGGCCACGCGCTGGAGCTGGTGTTGTCGGATCTGGGCCTGGACAAGGCGCATTGCCTGGCCTTTGGCGACGGTCAGAACGATATTGAACTGCTGCGCACCGCCGGCCATCCGCGGATGATGGGCAACGCCCAGGCGCGGCTGGCCGAGCAACTGCCGGATGTGCCGCGCATCGGCAGCAACCGCGAAGCCGGCGTGGCGCGCCATCTGCGCGAGTTGTTCGCCTTATAGCCGAGACAGGCCCTGCCAATAAAAAACGCCAGCGCTTGCGCTGGCGTTTTTACGTGGTGCGGATCGTTTCGGTTCGCTCAGCCTTGAAGCGCCTGAGCCAGGCCGGCGGCTTGATCGCCGACGATCAAATGCCAGATGCCGGGCGCCACTTCCAGCATCGCCGCCACGCCGGCCGCGCGGGCCGCGTCCTGATTGAGCAGCGAGCCCTGCTTCAGCTCCACGCGCAAGCGGGTATGGGCGATGGCCTCCACCTTGGCCAGATTGGCCGTGCCGCCCAGCGCCTGGCGCAGCGCCGCGGCCTGGCCTTGATCCGCTGCGGGCGTCGGCGTCGCCGCTTGCGCCGCCGGAGCCGGCGCGCTGGCCGGGGCGTCGATTTCGGCGTCCGCGCCCGCGCCGCGCAGATAGATTTCCATATCGGTTTTCAGGTTTTCCGACTGCGGGCCGAAGATGGCCTGGATGCCGTTGCCCACCACCACCACGCCGGACGCGCCCATGCTCTTGAGCTTGGCCTGGTTGACCTTGGCCGGCTCCCGCACCGCGATGCGCAGGCGGGTGATGCAGGCGTCCAGGCTGCTGATGTTGCTGCGGCCGCCAAAGGCCAGAACCAGTTCGCGCGCGCGCGCGTCTTCGCTGACCGCCGCGCCGGCGTCGGCGCTCTCGTCCTCGCGGCCCGGGGTTTTCAGGTTGAACTTGGCGATGACGAAGCGGAACACCCCGTAGTAGATGGCCGCGTAGATCGGGCCGAGGATGAACACGTACCAGGCGTGCTTGGCCTTGTCGCCGATCAGGTTGAACATCAGGAAATCGATGCCGCCTTGGGAGAAGGTGAAGCCCATGTGCATGTCCAGGGTGTTGGCGATGAACTGCGCCGACGCCGCCAGGCAGGCGTGGAGGAGGTAGAGCACCGGCGCCACGAACAGGAAGGAGAATTCGATGGGCTCGGTGATGCCGGTCAAAAAGGAGGTCAGCGCGGCGGAAATCATGATGCCGCCCACCTTGACGCGGTTCTCCGGCTTGGCCGAATGCCAGATGGCAATGGCCGCGGCCGGCAGGCCGAACATTTTGAACAGGAAGGCGCCGGACAGGATGCCCGCGGTCGGATCGCCGGCGAAGAAGCGGTTGATGTCGCCGTGTATCATCTTGCCGCTGATCGCGTCCGGGAAGGCGCCGATTTCAAAGAAGAAGGGCACGTTCCAGATATGGTGCAGGCCGAAGGGCAGCAGCAGCCGTTCTACGAGGCCGTAGACGGTGGCGGCGGTGCGCGGATCGCTGACCGCGGCCCACTGCGAGAAGCTCTTGATGCCGTTGCCTATCGGCGGCCAGATGAAGGACAGCGCCACGCCCAGCGCGATGGCGCTGATGGCGGTGATGATGGGGACGAAGCGCTTGCCGGCGAAGAAGCCCAGGTATTCGGGCAGCTTGATCCGGTAGAAGCGGTTGAACATATAGGCCGCCAGGCCGCCGGCGAGAATGCCGCCGAACACGCCGGTCTGGATGGACGGCAGGCCCATGATGGTGTCGGGCTTGACCCCCATCAGGCCGGCCATCACCCCCAGGGTGACGGTGGTGACCAGGTGGCCGATCACGGCGGCGATCGCCGCCACGCCGTCGTTTTCGGTAAAGCCCAGCGCCACGCCGACGGCGAAGATCAGCGGCAGATTGCCGAAGATCACGTCGCCGGAGTTCTTCATCAGCGACAGGATGGCCAGCGCGACGGTGTTCTGGGTGTGGAAATCGGTGGCGCCTATGCCCAGCAGCAGGCCGGCCACCGGCAGCACGGCCACCGGCAGCATCAGCGCTTTGCCGATCTTTTGCAGAAATGCGAATGATTGACTAAACATGGTGGTTCATTCCTTGCTCAACAGCGTAGGAAATAGCGGGCGGCGCATTCGCCGCCCTACATCGCTCCGGATGGCCGGAGAGTCTCGTTTATCGGGCTTGCGCGTTCAGGTGTTCGCGGACTTCGCTCGCCGTGGACAGGGCCAGCGCTTGTTGCGCCAGAGCCTCGCACTCCGCCGCGCTCCAGCGCGACAGCGTGGCCTTGACCGCGGCCAGCGCCGGCGTGCTGACCGACAGCTCGCTGACCCCCATGCCCACCAGCAGCGGCGCGGCGCGCTCGTCGGAGGCGAGGCCGCCGCAGATGCCCACCCACTTGCCGTGGGCGCGGGCGCCGTCGCAAGTCATTGCGATCATCGCCAGCACCGCCGGATGCAGCGCGTCGGCCTGCTTGGCCAGTTGCGGGTGGCCGCGGTCCATCGCCAGCACGTACTGGGTCAGGTCGTTGGTGCCGATGGAGAAGAAGTCCACTTCCGGCGCGAAGCGCGCGGCCATGACGGCGGCGGACGGCACTTCCACCATGATGCCCACCTTGACGTCATGCTGGCCGCTGGCGGCCTGCTCCTCGGCCAGCACGGCCTTGGCGGCGCGCAGTTCGTCCAGCGAGGCCACCATGGGGAACATGATGTGCAAGCGGGTCAGCGGCGCGGCTTGCAGGATGGCGCGCAACTGGGTGCGCAGCAGGTCCGGGCGCTCCAGGCTGACGCGGATGCCGCGCAGGCCGAGGAAGGGGTTGTCCTCCTTGGGCAGCGGCAGGTAGGACAGCGGCTTGTCGCCGCCCACGTCCAGGGTGCGCACCACCAGCGGGCGCTCCTTGCCCAGCGCGCGGGCCACCGCGCAGTATTCCTCCGCCTGTTCCTGCTCGCTGGGCGGGGTGTCGCGGTTGTCGAACAGAAACTCCGAACGCAGCAGGCCCACGCCCTCGGCGCCCTTGGCCACCGCTTCGCGCGCGTCGGCGGCGTTGCGGATATTGACCACCACTTCGATGCGGACGCCGTCGCTGGTGCGGGCTTCCCGCTGCGACATCGCCGCCTCGGCGGCGCGGCGCTCCGCGATCTGCGCGATCTCCGCCTCGGCGGTGGCCAGCTGTTCGGCGTTCGGCGCGATGCGCAGCGTGCCGCGGCCGCCGTCGATGATGACTTGTTCGCTATCGGGCAGGGCCAGCGCGGCCTGGGAGATGCCGCAGATCGCCGGGATGCCCAGAGAACGCGCCAGGATGGCCACATGGCTGGTGGCGCCGCCGGTGCGGGTACAGAAGCCCCGCACCTTGTTGGGGTCCAGCGCGGCGGTGTCGGACGGGGTCAGGTCTTCCGCGATCAGGATGGAGCCGGCAGGCACGTCCAGGCTGGCCTGCTTGACGCCGGCCAGCAGCGCCAGCACGCGGCGGCCCACGTCGCGGATGTCGTTGGCGCGTTCGCGCAGCAGCGCGTTGTCTTGCGCTTCCAGCCGCGCGGAGTAGGAACTGAAGGCGGCGCGCCAGGACCAGGCGGCGGATTTGCCGTCGGCCAGGCCGGCGTAGGTCTGCGCCAGCAGGTCCGGGTCTTGCAGCAGTTCCTGGTGCATGGACAGGATGGCCTGCTTGGCCTTGTCGGTCAGCTGGCTCTTGACCGCGTCGATCTGCTGAGCGGCTTCTTCGGTGGCGCGGGCGAAGTGTTGCTGTTCCAGACTGGCGCCCTGGCCGAATTCCGGCACGTCGAATTCCTGCAGCCGGTGATGATAGACGCGGCCGATGGCCAGGCCGGGAGAGGCGCCGACGCCGACCAGCAGCTCGGCGCTTTCCTGTTGTTGGGCGACGGCGGCGATGGGCGCGGGCGCGGCCGGCGCTTCGTCTTCGGCTTCGCCGCAGCGGTCCAGCAGCAGCTGGGTCAGCTCGGCCAGCGCCTGTTCGGCGTCCGCGCCGACGGCTTCGATGCGCACCTTGTCGCCGTTGCGGGTGGACAAGCCCATCACGCCGACCACGGATTTGGCGTTGGCGGACTGCTCGTCCAGCAGCAGGTGGATGTCGGCCTGGAAGCTTTTCGCCTTGCTGGCGAAGACCGCGGCCGGCCGGGCGTGCAGGCCGGCGGGGTTGGTGATTTCGATTTCCGGGGACAGCAGCTTGGCGCCGCCGGCCGCGGGTGCGGCGGCGGCGGCCGCGCCGGCCAGCTCCAACTCCAGCACCGCGGTCTTGCCGGCCTCGGCCAAGCCGCTGGCGCGGTGCATGGCGCTGACGGTTTCGTCGCCGTTGGTGATGATGATCTGGGTCAGCAGGCTCTGCGCGTTGCGCGCCACCATGTCCAGATTGAAGTCGATCAGCGCCTGGCCGGCGCTGACGTGTTGTCCTTGTTCCACCAGCGGCTGGAAGCCCTGGCCTTTGAGCATCACGGTGTCGATGCCGATGTGCACCATCACTTCCACGCCTTCGGGCGAGGTGATGGTGAGCGCGTGGTGCGCGGAATGGAGGTTGCTGACGACGCCGGACACCGGCGCGAGCAGACTGCAGGAGGTGGGGTCCAGCGAGATGCCGTCTCCCACCATCTTGCCGGCGAACACCGGATCCGGGACGGTGTCCAGGGCGACCAGCCACCCGGAGAGGGGGGCGAGGATCTTCAGTCTTGGCAAGGGTGTGCTCATATGTAACTCCTCAGATCGGGAATTTATCAGTTGTTTTATTACGAGCGTCGGCCTGCTTCTTCATGAGCGGTTCCGCGTGGCGTGCCGGATAGGGTACACCGTACGGAAAGGCCTGTCTTGATTCGATGGCGCTGCGGCATCCATCGCGCGGCAACAGTACAGACGCTTACTGTCCAGCTGGCGATATGATGCCAATATTGTAGTTTAACTACATCGAAATAACGGTGCAGCTTGATGGCAATCAAGAAATTGCGCAAGTAGGAATTCACGTATTTGCACTAGTTCGCGCGGAGACGATGGCGGAGGGACGAGGCGGGCTGCGACGGGGATGGGTTTGGCGTGGAAATGCGAGCGTCTTGGCGGCGGGGCCCGCGGCCGGGCGGCTGTTGCATTTTTGTTATGCGCGAAATGAAAAACGGCGGCCTCTCGAGAGGGCCGCCGTCTTGGAGGCGGTCAGGCGCCGTTGTTTCAGGCCTGGCGCTTGTTGTCGCCGAGGAAGAACAGGGCCAGCGAGCCGGCGATCAGGAAGGCCGGGTATTCCCAGCCGCCGCCTTCGTTGGCGAACATCCAGCCGTGGGCGCCGTGCACCAGCACGATGGTGCCGAGCAGCAGCGGGGTCAGCGCCAGCGCCACCCAGCGGGCGAAGAAGCCGGACAGCAGCAGCAGGCCGCCGCCGACTTCGGCCAGGATGGCCAGGTAGCCGACGAAGCCGGGCAGGCCCAGGCTGGCGAAGTAGCCGGCGGTGCCGGCCGGTGTGAACACCAGCAGCTTGAGCAGGCCGTGGGACAGATACATCAGGCCCAGCGACAGGCGCAGGATCAGGGTGCCGAGGGCGGGGTTCTGGAAGCGGTTCATGGTGGGTTCCAATCAAGTTTGCGATGGAGAGCATTTGACCATGTAGAGAAAACTCAATAAATCCGCTATTAATAAAAATATTGTTTACCAATAGGAAATGATCATGGACCGCTTTTCGGAAATCCGCGCCTTCGTCTGCGTGGCGGAGCTGGGCAGTTTCGCCGCCGCCGCCGAGCGGCTGGAGCTGTCGCGGGCGATGGTGACCAAGCTGGTGTCCAGTCTGGAAGGGCGTCTGGGCGTGCGGCTCATGCATCGCACCACGCGGCGTTTGTCGCTGACCGAGGCGGGCGAGACCTATCTGGGGCAGGCCGGCGGCCTGCTGGCCGAGCTTGACGATCTGGACGCGCGTTTATCGCACGGCGCCAGTAGTCCGGTGGGGCGTTTGCGGGTGTCGGCGCCGGTGTCCTTCGGCATGCGTTATCTGGGGCGCGCGGTGGCGGGCTTTCATCTGCAGTACCCGCAGATCGAAGTGGAGCTGAACTTGAACGACAGGCGGGTGGACTTGGTGGAGGAGGGCTTCGATCTGGGGCTGCGGGTGTCGAATCTGTCCGACTCTTCCCTGGTGGCGCGCCGGCTGGCGCGGATACGGGATCTGGTCGTCGCCGCGCCCAGCTATCTGCAACGCTGCGGCACGCCGGCGACGCCGGCGGATCTGGCCGAGCATCAGTGTCTGCTGTACGCGCTGACCGCGCAGCCTAATCTATGGGATTTCACCGCGCCGGACGGCAGCAGCGGCCGGGTCAAGGTCAAGGGCATGCTGCGCGCCAACAACGGCGACATCCTGACGGACGCCGCCGTCCACGGCATGGGGGTGATCCTGCAGCCGCGCTTTCTGGTGGAGCAGGGCCTGGCGGACGGCACGCTGGTGCCGCTGCTCAGCGATTACGACTGGCACTGCCTGGACTTGTCGGCGGTGTACCCGGCGCGGCGGCACGTGCCGGGCAAGGTCCGGGCTTTCGTCGATTACCTACAGCAGTTTTTCCAGTAGCGGCGGCGCGTAGCTGATTGGCCGTGGGCTCAAAGCCGACTCATGTCGACCGCGTAAATTTCGGCGTCCTGTGAATGAACGCCGCAGTTGTGATTGATCCGCATGCTGTCGCCCAGGAACTCAAGGCTCAGGCTGTCGCCGGTCTTCTTGAGCAGCGCCAACGCGTTGCCGACGCTGGCCAGCTCTTGCCCCAGCGGCGTCTTGTTGTAGTCAAAGTGGTGGACATGGCCGCTGTCTGCTAGATCCGGCGTTTCCCCCTTGCCGCTGTAGACCATCATCGCGTGATCGAAGTGATCGCGAAGAAAGGCGGCCAGTTCGCGGTTATTGCCGACCGGACGGTCTGGCGGAGCTTGGTCGCCGCATAGCCGTCTATGGGCGTCCACAATGGAGCGCGCGCCGTCGGTCGCCGTCTCCCATTCTCCGTCGCCGTTTTTCACGGTGCCGGCGTGATAGGCGTAAAGCACTCCTGCTTTCAGCGCGTAGACCATGGTGCAGCCGGAGAGCGCGCCGGAGTTGAACAGGCAGCAATCGCCGTCCCGTAGCGCGCCGGTGTCGAACTTCACCCCCACCGTGCCTTGCAGGCCGTTGCCGATTTCGATCAGCCGCAGCGTGTCGCCGAACTGGAATTTATTGTAATAGTTGCCGATCGGCGTGCCGGGAATCAGCTCCTTGGCTTTGGCCTGGCCGCCGTGAGAGTACTTGATGAAGTCGGAGGAGACGGCGTCGCCGCCTTTTTTATCGCCCTCCCGGTCGTGGCGGACGCAGTCGACGACGCCGGCCGGAGCGGAGGCCTGGGCGCCGCCTTCGACGGAAAGCACGCCCTTGCCGATCAGCGGAGCGACGCTGCCGGACAACACTTGCGATTTATCCCGCTCGAACAAGAGCTTTTCTTGCGGCGAGGAGGTGGTGACGGTTTTGTTTTGTCTGACGTCCTGCCTGAAGTTCGCCGTGGGATCGCCGTATTTGGCGTGGTCGTGCACGACGCGGCTTTGGCTGATCAAGGCCTTTTTGGCGTGGTAAAGATTGGCTTGCGCGTTTGGGTCCTGGCAGAGCTGCCGGACGAAGGCCTTGGCGCGTTTGGTCTGATCCGGGTGCAGCAGGCTGTGCAGCCGGCTGTTGTACACCACCAGGGCGCCGCTTTTGCTCAGGCCGAATCTCAGGTCTTGGGCTTTGCCCTGCTTGGCCGCCGGCTGTTGAAGCAATTGTTCGTAGATTGTTTTGATGGATATCGGACTCGATATTTTCATCTGCTGTTCCAGGCGGAATAGGGGATGGAGAAGGGCTTTCCCTCGCTGTGGCGCTGGGCCGGCGCGAGGGCGCTGCTTTGGTTTCGGGCCAGGGGTCTGGCCGCGCCGACCATTGCAGCGAAAAAGGCGGGGCCTGTCTTTCAAAAAACGACGACGGGGAGGGGGAGTGTGGAGAGGAGGAAGGCGGGCGCTTAGAGCCTGTTCAAAGTCTCGCGAGCAAGGGCGAGACAAGGCGAAAACGAGCGAAAAAGCGGAATGTGCACGTGGCACATGAGCATTTTGAGCTTGTTTTCAACGCTGTATCGCTGAAGCGCAGCAGACATTGAACAGGGTCTTAGGCCGCTGGCGGGAAAGCGCGCGCTGGGCGCGCGCTTTTTATTCGTGCATCGCCAGGAAGCCCTTGAGACGGCTTTCGATGATGCGCGGGTTTTCGCCGTTGGCGATGGAGACCAGGCCTTCCACCACCAGCTCTTTCAAGGCGACTTCCGAGGCGATCAGGTGTTTGAGCTTGTTGGCGATGGGCAGGAACAACAGGTTGGCGGAGCCGACGCCGTAGACGGTGGCGACGAAGGCGACGGCGATGCCGGCGCCCAGCTTGGACGGGTCGGACAGGTTTTCCATCACGTGGATCAGGCCCAGCACCGCGCCCAGAATGCCCATGGTCGGCGCGTAGCCGCCGGCGGATTCCCAGATGCGCGCCGCCTGTTTGCGCGCGTGTTCGAACATGGAGATCTCCACGTCCATCACCGAGCGCAGGGTGTCAGGCTCCGCGCCGTCCACCAGCATTTGCAGCGCTTTCTTGATGAAGGGGTCTTTTTGCAGATTGATGTAGCCTTCCAGCGCCAGCAGGCCGCCCTTGCGAGCGGTCTGGCTCCAGTTGATGACTTCGCGGATCATCTTGTCGTGATCCAGCACCGGCGGCTGGAAGATCCATTTGAGCATGCGCACGCCGGCGGCGAATTGCTTGGGCGTGCTTTGCAGCATCACCGCGCTGACGGTGCCGCCGATGACGATCATGAAGGCGGTCAGCTGCATCAGGGAGCCGATGTTGCCGCCCTCCAGCGCCTGCCCCGCGATAATGGCGGTCAGGCCCATCAGAATGGCTACAATGCTTATCTTGTCCACGCGAAGTTCCGGTTTTTAATGTTATGCCGCGTCAGGGCGCGGAGGGTCAGAGCCAGTCCTTGATGCGCGCGCGCAGCCGGGCGATGGCCTGGCTGTGCAGTTGGCTGACTCGCGATTCGGAGACGCCGAGCACCGCGCCGATTTCCTTCAAGTTCAATTCCTGCTCGTAATACAGGGACATCACCAACTGGTCGCGCTCCGGCAGCAGCTTGATGCCGTCTATCAGCGCCTGGCGGAAGCCGCCGTCGGCCAGCGCGGCGAACGGGTCCGGCGAGTCGTCGTCGGCGACATTGGCCACCGCGTCGGGCAGCGCGTCGCCGTCGTCGTTGGAAAAATCTTCGAAATGCAGCAAGGTCATGCCGCGGCAATCGCCCAGCATGTCCTGGTACTGTTCCAGCTCCAGTCCCATTTGCGCGGCGATTTCCGATTCCAGCGGCGAGCGGCCCAGCTGGTGTTCCAGCTGGCGGACCGCGTCTTCGATCTGGCGCGAGTGGCGGCGCGCCTGGCGCGGCATCCAGTCTTCGCGGCGCAGTTCGTCCAGCATGGCGCCGCGCACCCGCTGGCTGGCGAAGGTTTCGAACATCACGCCCTGGGCCGGGTCGAATTGGCGCGCGGCTTCGATCAGGCCGATGACGCCGACCTGGATCAGGTCGTCGATGTCGACCGAGGCCGGCAGCCGGGCGATCATCATGCCGGCCAGCTTCTTGACCAGCGGCGCGTAGGCCTCCACGTCGATCTCGGCGGGAGGCGAGGCGGCGGCGTAGCCGGTTCGGCGTAAGGACGGCAAGCTCATAGCGGTTTGACTCCATCCGCCTCGGCCCAGTCGCGCGAGGCGGCAATCAACAAATCCATGAATCCGGTGCCGCTGCGCGGCGTTTCCTGGGTGTCCCACTGCGGCAGCACCGCGGCCAGCTGCGAGAAGGCCATCGCGGCCTCGCTGTCCGGAAACGCCTCCATCAACGGCCGGCGCAGCGTCTGGCTGCGACGCACCGCGTTGTCCATCGGCACAAAGCCCACCCAGCGCAGCGATACCGACAGGAATTCGCCGGTGGCGGCGGACAGCCGGGTGAACAATTCGCGCGCTTCCTCCAGATGGCGCGCGCGGTTGATCAGCACATTGAAGCGCTGGCGGCCGTAGCTGCCGGACAACCTCTTGATATTAGCGTAGGCCGTTGTCAGCGACTCCGCCGCCGGCGTGAGCACTAATACCAAATTGTCGGCCACGCTGGCCGGCACTGGGTCGTGGGCGGGGCTGGGGGCGTCCACCAGCAGCACCGAGGCGTCGCGCTCCAGCGCGGCGAATTCGCTGCCCAGCCTCAGCCATAGCTGGGCGGAGAACAGCGCGCGCTCTTCCGGGCGCGCGTAGAGATTGATCAACTGAATGCCCTGGCGCGAACTCATCATCATCTCGTCCAGGCCGCCCAGGGTCAGCACCTGGCTTTCCAGCGTGGCGGTGGTGGGCACGCCCAGACGGCGCGCCTGAACCTGGCCCAGCGTGCAGTCCACCAGCAAGGGCCGCTGGCCGGCGTAGGCCAGGCCCAGCGCCAGTTCGGTGGCCAGGGTGCTGGCGCCGGCGCTGGCGGAGCCGATGAAGGCGAAACTGGGCGCGCGCGCGGACCGGGCGCTGAGCAGGCGGAGGCTGGCGGCTTGATCCTGCATCGCGCTTACAACCATCCGGCCTGGGCCGCGTTCATGATGGGCAGTTCGTCGGCCTGAAGGGTGAAGGGGGAATGCTGTTGCTGCGAACGCATCGCGCGGTCCACCAGGAAGCCGGCGTGGGCGGCGTGCAGGTCTTCCGGCACGCGCTGGCCGTTGGTGATGTAGAACAGGCGCAGCCGGTTGCGGATGATCACGTCCAGGCTGGGGCCCATCGCCACCGATTCGTCTATCTTGGACAGCACGCAGCCGGTGAGGCCGTCGCCGCGATAGCGGCGCACCACGTCTTCCAGCGTCTGGCCGTCGGCGTTGGAGGCCAGCAGCAGCAGCCTTTCTATCGGTCGGCCGGCGGTGCGGAACATTTCGATCTGCGCCAGCACGCGGGCGTCGCGCTGGCCCATGCCCACGGTGTCGATGAAGACGATGTGGCGGTTGGACAGATCGGCCAGCGTCAGCTGCAGATCGCCCTCGTTCTGGATGGAGAACACCGGGATGCCGAGAATCTTGCCGTAGATGCGCAACTGGTCCTGGGCGCCGATCCGGTAGCTGTCGGTGGTGATCAGCGCCACGTGCTGGGCGCCGAAGCGCATGGTGGCGCGCGCCGCCAGCTTGGCGACGGTGGTGGTCTTGCCGACGCCGGTGGGGCCCACCAGCGCGTAGATGCCGCCGCGGTCCATGATTTCCTTGTCGGCGTCCGCGCATTTCAGATTGTGCATCAGCGCCGAGCGCGCCCATTTGACCGCGACATCGGCCTCGTACTGGGCCGGCATCTTTTCGATCAGCTGGCGGATCAGATGGGCGGAAAAGCCCATGGCCAGCAGATGTTTGAACAGTTCCAGGCGATTGGGCGCCTTGCCTTCCATATCGGACCAGGCGAAGCTGGCCAGCTGGCTTTGCAGCAGGCTGCGCAGCAGCTTGATCTCGTCGCCGATCTGCTTCAGCTCCTGCGCCATCACTTCCGGCTCCTCGCCGTTGTTGGCGACCGGAGAGGCGGCGGGGCGGGGAGGCGGCGCGGTTTGCGCAGGCGGCTGCACGCGCGGGGCGGCGGGCTGGGGCGCGGCTTGCGCGTACTGCGGCGGATAGGACGGCTGGGCCGGCCGCGGCGCGGCCTGAGGCTCCGGCGCGAAGGCCGGCTCGATGCGCTGACGTGGCGCTTGCGCTTCGATGCGCGGCGGCGGCGGGCTGTCCAGCGGCTCCACCGGCATGGCGTAAGTGCGGGCGATGGCGCGGTTGACCGCGGCGCCGGCCGGGGTGGGCAGCGGCGACGGCGCGCGGTTGACCACCGGCGGCGCGTTGCGCGGCGGATGCTTGCTGGAGGAAGTGGCCAGATTGGTGGCGAGGTTGGCGACGTCGGCGTCGGCCACCGCCATGATTTCCACCCCGCCGCCCATGGTGGGGCGGTTGGACAGAATCAGGGCGTCCGCGCCCAGTTCTTCTCGAACTTGTCTGAGCGCGTCACGCGTGGTTTTGCCGAAAAACTTTTTCACCACCATGTTCGATTAGCCCTTGCTTCCCCCAATTACAGCAATTATACGAATTGATTTATTGTCCGGTATCTCATTATGAGAAATAACACGCAGCTGCGGCAGCGCGCGGCGCAGGAAGCGCGCCAGCAAAGGCCGCAGTCCCGGCGCGGTCAAGAGTACCGGATTGTACCCTTGAATTTCCACTTGTTCGGTTTCCTGGGCGGCGCTGGCCAGCAGATTTTCCGCCAGGCCCGGTTCCAGGCCGCCGCCGGTCTTGGATTGCACCGCCTGCATCAGCACATTTTCCAATGTCGGCTCCAGGGTCATCAAGGGTAATTCTTGCTCGCCGGGGAATAATTGCTGGACGATGACGCGGGACAGCGCGGTGCGCACGATATTGGTCAGTTCGTCGATGTCCTGGGTGGTGGCCACGTGATCGGCCAGCGTTTCCAGTATGGTGCGGAAATCGCGGATGTGGATGCCTTCGGTCAGCAGCTGTTGCAGCACTTTTTGCAGCGTGCCTATCGGCACCACCTTGGGCACCAGGTCTTCGATCAGCTTGGGCGATTCCTTGGCCTGATGATCGATCAGCGCCTGCACTTCCTCGCGGCCCAGCAATTCCGCCGCGTGGGTCTGCAGCAGATTGGAAATATGGGTGGCCACCACGGTGCTGGCGTCCACCACGGTATAGCCCAGGCTCTGCGCCTCTTCGCGCTTGCCGGCGTCTATCCAGATCGCCGGCAGGCCGAAGGCCGGATCGGTGGTGGGGGTGCCGGCCAGTTCGCCGTTGACCCGGCCCGGATTGATGGCCAGATATTGGCCGATGAAGGCTTCGCCTAGGCCCAGCTCCACGCCCTTGAGCAGGATGCGGTAGGCGTTGGGCTTGATTTCCAGGTTGTCGCGGATATGGACCGGTGGCACCAGAAAGCCCAGCTCCTGGGCGATCTTCTTGCGGATGCCGCGGATGCGGCGCAGCAGTTCGCCGTCCTGGCTGCGGTCCACCAGCGGAATCAGCCGGTAGCCCACTTCCATGCCCAACTGGTCCACGTGCTGGACATCGTTCCAGCTGACTTCGGTCGTGGTGTGTTCCGGCGGCGGCGCGGCCTGTTGCTGCTGCTCCGCCTGCTGCGCCTCGGCCTTCTGGCGCTTCTCCATCATGCGGCCCAGCAGGCCCAGGCTGCCGGCGATCAGCAGGAAGGAGAAGTGCGGCATATTGGGGATCAGGCCGACCATGCCGATCACCGCGGCGGTGATGTAGAGCACTTGCGGCTTGGTGAACATCTGGCCGAGGAATTGCTCGGACATGTCCTTGTCGGTGCCCACGCGGGACACCACGATGCCGGCGGCGGTGGAGATGATCAGCGCCGGAATCTGCGCCACCAGGCCGTCGCCGATTGTCAGCAGGGTATAGGTCTTGGCGGCGACGCCGGCGTCCAGATCGTGCTGGACCATGCCCACGATCAAGCCGCCGACGATGTTGATGATGATGATCAGGATGCCGGCCATGGCGTCGCCGCGCACGAACTTGGAGGCACCGTCCATCGCGCCGAAGAAGTTGGCTTCCTCGGCGATGGTGACGCGGCGCAGCCGGGCTTCGTCCTCGCCGATCAGGCCGGCGTTGAGGTCGGCGTCGATGGCCATCTGCTTGCCGGGCATCGCGTCCAGGGTGAAGCGGGCGCTCACTTCGGCGATGCGGCCGGCGCCCTTGGTGATCACCACGAAGTTGATGATGGTGATGATGACGAAGACCACGATGCCGATGGCGACGTTGTCGCCGATCAGGAAGTGGGCGAAGGATTCGATCACCTTGCCGGCGGCGTCCGGCCCGGAGTGGCCCTCCAGCAGGATGACCCGGCTGGAGGCGACGTTCAGCGACAGCCGCAGCAAGGTGGTGACCAGCAGCACGGTGGGGAAGGCGGAAAAGTCCAGCGGCTTGCGCACATTGATCCCCACCAGCAGCACGATCACCGAAACGGCGATGTTGAAGGTGAAGAAGATGTCCAGCAGCACCGGCGGCAGCGGCAGCACCATCATCGCCAGAATCAGGATGATGAGCACGGGGCCGGCCAGCTGGGTGACTTTGAAGCGCTTCAGTATGTCTAGTATGGAGTCCATGCTGGATTTATGGCTCAAGCCGGTCGAATCGGTTCGTCGACCTTATCATTATGGTGGCGTCGCATCTTGCTGGCGTTTGCTTTGCGGGTCAAGCTCGGCGGGCACGTCCAGCTGGTCCGGGAACACCGGCGCCAGGCCGCCGTTGTCCTGATAGCTCTTGAGCTGGAACACATAGGCCAGCACCTGGGCGGCGGCGGAATAGAGCTTGGCCGGAATGTCCTCTCCCATTTCGGCGTGGAAGTACAGCGCGCGGGCGAAGCTGGGCGAGCGCATCACGATGACGTGGTGGTCCTTGCCGGTGTCGATGATTTTTTCCGCCAGCTTCAAAGACCCCTTGGCCACCACTTGCGGCGCGCGCATGCCGTCGTCGTACTTGATCGCCACCGCGTAGTGGGTAGGGTTGGTGACGATGACGTTGGCGCTGGGAATCTCCTGCATCATGCGCTTGCGCGCGGCTTCGCGCTGCATCTGACGGATGCGGCCCTTGACCTCGGGCGAGCCCTCGGCCTCTTTGTATTCCTGCTTGACCTCTTCCTTGGTCATGCGCAGCTTCTTGTGATAGCTCCACAGCTGGAAGGGCACGTCTATCGCCACCAGCAGAATCATCGCCGAAGTCACCACGAAGAAGGTGGTGATGATCATATCGGTCATCTTGGCGATGCCGGTGGGTAGCGGCATGGAGATCAGGCCGATGATTTCCGCGCGCTCGCGCCAGATGAACCAGGTGGCGATGCCGCCGATCAGCACACTCTTGAGAATGGCCTTCAGCGCTTCGGTGGCGGCGTTGACCGAGAATATCCGTTTGATGCCGGGCAAGGGGTTGAGTTTGCTGAACTTGGGCTCGACCGCCTTGAAAGTGAGGTTCCAGCCGCCCACCAGCATGGGCACGAACAGCGCAACCAGCGCCAGGCCGGCCAGGAGCGGCGCCAGGCTCCACAGCGCGTTGAAAATGGTTTCCTTGAAGCGGGTCAGCGCCGGCTCCACATTGTGCACCGTGGTCTGGTCGAAGGTGAGCAGCATGCGCATGGTCTGCGCCAGATTGGTGGCGATGTGGCCGCCCTGGGCCATCAGCAGCGCCACGCCGGCCATGGTGATGGCGAAGGTGGTCAGCTCGCGCGAGCGCGGGATATTGCCGTCTTCTCGGGCGAGGCCCAGCCGTTTCGCGGTCGCGGGTTCGGTGCGTTCTAGATCGGAATCTTCAGCCATGTCCGGTGTTTCATGCTTCTGTCTTGATTTTAAAGAGAATGGTAGCCGAAGCGGCGAGGCCGGGCCAGCTTTTCCGAGCCGGCTTCAAGTCGGGTACAATGGCTGGTATCAAAGATGGAATGAACACAATGCGACAGTATCTCGACCTGATGCGCCATGTGCTGGAACATGGCCACGACAAGTCCGACCGCACCGGCACCGGCACCCGTTCGGTATTCGGCCACCAGATGCGTTTCGACCTGCAACAGGGTTTTCCGCTGATCACCACCAAGAAGTGCCATCTGCGTTCCATCATCCATGAATTGCTGTGGTTCCTGTCCGGCGAGACCAATATCCGCTATCTGAAGGAAAACGGCGTGTCGATCTGGGACGAGTGGGCCGATGAAAACGGCGATCTGGGGCCGGTCTACGGCTACCAGTGGCGCAGCTGGCCGGCGCCGGACGGCCGCCACATCGATCAGATCGCCAATGTGGTGGCGATGATCAAGAACAACCCGGATTCGCGCCGCCTGATCGTGTCGGCCTGGAACCCGGCGCTGGTGGACGAGATGGCGCTGCCGCCCTGCCACAGCCTGTTCCAGTTCTACGTGGCCGACGGCAAGCTGTCCTGCCAGCTTTATCAGCGCTCCGCCGACATCTTCCTGGGCGTGCCCTTCAATATCGCCAGCTATGCCTTGCTGACCATGATGGTGGCGCAGGTGTGCGGACTGCAGCCGGGCAATTTCGTCCACACGCTGGGCGACGCGCATCTGTACAGCAACCATCTGGAGCAGACCGAGTTGCAGCTCTCGCGCGAACCGCGCGCTTTGCCGACGATGAAGATCAATCCGCAGGTCAAGGACATCTTCGGCTTCAAGTTCGAGGATTTCGAACTGGAAGGCTACGATCCGCATCCGCACATCAAAGCGGCGGTGGCGGTATGACGGCGGCCGGGAAGCCGCGCTTGACCCTGGTGGCGGCGATGGCGGCCAAGCGGGTGATAGGCATAGACAACCGCCTGCCCTGGCATTTGCCGGAGGATCTCAAGCACTTCAAGGCGGTGACGCTGGGCAAGCCGGTGATCATGGGCCGCAAGACCTGGGACTCGATAGGCCGGCCGCTGCCGGGCCGCCGCAACATCGTGGTGACGCGCCAGACGGATTGGCGCGCCGACGGCGCGGAGGCCGCGCATTCGCTGGAAGAGGCTTTGGTCCTGGCCGGCGCGGTGGAGGAGGTGTGTTTGATCGGCGGCGCCGAATTGTACCGCCAGGCGATCGCCGGCGCGGATTGCCTGCGTCTGACCGAGATCGACGGCGATTACCCGGGCGACGCCCATTTCCCCGAGGTGTCCGCCGAGCTCTGGCGCGAGGACAGCCGCGAGGCGCATGTCAGCGCCGCCGGGCTGGCTTACGCCTTCGTCGATTATCTGCGGCGCTGATTAAATACCAGCCCCTGATGAAAAGCCTGCGTAGCGCGGGCTTTTTTGGTGCCGTTCGGCGGCGGCAGGAGGGGGCCCGTTTGCGCACGCAGGCTCCGGAGCGGAGCGATATCATGGGATGAGGTCTCTGCGGTTCTGCGCAATGGTGTGCGGGTTCGCAGGGCCAAAAAAAACGCCAAGACGAGAGTCTTGGCGTTTTGTCCGGCGGAGGTTTTCCGCCATGGCTGCGCAGCGCTTAGCCGAGCACGGCGGCCAGTGCGGCGTTGAAGCTGGCGCTAGGGCGCATCACCGCGCCGCACTTGGCGGCATCGGGGTGGTAGTAGCCGCCGATGTCGGCCGCTTTGCCTTGCACCGCCTTCAGTTCGGCCAGAATCTTCTGCTCGCTGTCGGCCAGGCTCTTGGCCAGCGGCGCGAAGCGGGCTTGCAGCTCCTTGTCGTCGGACTGGGCGGCCAGCGCCTGAGCCCAGTACATGGACAGGTAGAACTGGCTGCCGCGGTTGTCCAATTCGCCGGTGCGGCGCGACGGGGACTTGTCCTCGTCCAGCAGCTTGCCGGTGGCGAGGTCCAGCGTCTTGGCCAGGATCTTGGCCTTGTCGTTGCCGGTCTTGATGCCCAGTTCTTCCAGCGACACCGCCAGCGCCAGGAACTCGCCCAGGCTGTCCCAACGCAGATGGTTTTCTTCCAGCAGCTGTTGCACGTGCTTGGGCGCGGAGCCGCCGGCGCCGGTCTCGTACATGCCGCCGCCGGCCATCAGCGGCACGATGGACAGCATCTTGGCCGAGGTGCCCAGTTCCATGATGGGGAACAGATCGGTCAGGTAGTCGCGCAGAATGTTGCCGGTCACCGAGATGGTGTCCAGGCCGCGGGCCACGCGTTCCAGGGTGTAACGCATCGCGCGCACCTGGGACATGATGTGGATTTCCAGGCCGCTGGTGTCGTAATCCTTCAGGTAGGCGTGCACCTTCTTGATCAGCTCGTTCTCATGCGGGCGGTACGGGTCCAGCCAGAACACCGCCGGCATGCCGGAGTTGCGGGCGCGGGTGACGGCCAGCTTGACCCAGTCGCGGATCGGCGCGTCCTTCACCTGGCACATGCGCCAGATATCGCCTTGCTCGACGTTCTGCGACAGCAGCACCTCGCCGGTGGCGAGGTCGACGATGTTGGCGACGCCGTCTTCCTGGATTTCATAGGTCTTGTCGTGGGAGCCGTATTCCTCGGCCTTCTGCGCCATCAGACCGACGTTGGGCACGGTGCCCATGGTCTTGGGATCGAAGTTGCCGTGCCATTTGCAGAAGTTGATCATCTCCTGGTAAATGCGGGCGAAGGTGGATTCCGGCATCACGGCCTTGGCGTCGTAAGGCTTGCCGTCGGCGCCCCACATCTTGCCGCCGGCGCGGATCATCGCCGGCATGGAGGCGTCCACGATCACGTCGTTGGGCGAGTGGAAGTTGGTGATGCCCTTGGCCGAATCCACCATGGCCAGACGCGGGCGGTGCTCCTGGCAGGCGTGCAGATCGCGGATGATTTCTTCGCGCTTGGAGGCCGGCAGGGTTTCGATCTTCTCGTACAGGGTGGCCATGCCGTTGTTGACGTTGACGCCCAGTTCCTCGAACAGCTTGCCGTGCTTCTCGAAGGCTTCCTTGTAGTAGATCTTGACGCAGTGGCCGAACACGATGGGGTGGGACACCTTCATCATGGTGGCTTTGACGTGCAGGGAGAACAGGATGCCGGATTCGCGGCAGTCTTCCATTTCACGCTCGTAGAAGTCGCACAGCGCCTTCTTGCTCATGAACATGGAGTCGATGATCTCGCCGGCCTGCAGCGCGACCTTGGGCTTGAGCACGATGGTCTGGCCGTTCTTGGTGGTCAGCTCCATCTTCACGTCGCGCGCCTTGTCCAGCGTGATCGACTTTTCGCCGTGGTAGAAGTCGCCATGGTGCATGTGGGAGACGTGGGTCTGCGACCACTGCTTCCATTCGCCCATCGAGTGCGGATGCTTCTTGGCGTAGTTCTTCACCGCCAGCGGCGCGCGGCGGTCGGAGTTGCCCTCGCGCAGCACTGGGTTCACCGCCGAGCCCAGACACTTGGCGTAGCGGTCCTTGATCGCCTTGTCGGCGTCCGAGGCCGGGTTTTCCGGATAGTCCGGCAGCGGGTAGCCCTTGGCCTGCAGTTCCTTGACGCAGGCGATCAGCTGAGCCACCGAGGCGCTGATATTGGGCAGCTTGATGATGTTGGTGTCGGGCTGCTGGGTCAGCTTGCCCAGCTCGGCCAGGGTGTTCGGCACTTTCTGTTCGTCGGCCAGATAGTCGGGGAATTCGGCCAGGACGCGCGCCGCCAGCGAAATGTCCGCGGTGGCGATTTCAATGCCGGCGGAGCCGGCGAAGGCTTGCACGACCGGCAGGAAGGCGCTGGTCGCCAGCGCCGGCGCTTCGTCGGTCAGGGTGTAGATGATTTTGGGCTGTTCCGATGGCATTACTCTATCTCCTTTATCTTGTGACGACAGAACGATTGCGCAGGGCGCTGCCGGCGCATTGAAAGACCTTGGAAAGGCGGATGCCGGGCCCAGGCGACGCGGCCTGAACGCGGTCCGGAGACTCTCTGGCAATTTTCAAAAGCGAATTATACCTCTGTGCGCGCGCTTGGCTCGCAGCGCATTTGAACTTTTATGCTTGATAACTGCGCGGCGGCGGTTCGAATGCGAATTATAGGCCGCATCCGGCGCGTGCATGCGCCGGCTTCGCCGGCAAACTTGCGGCGCGCGGCGCGTGGCTCTTGTATCATTTGCCTCATTCTTTCTTGCCGCTCTTCACGCCATGTCCCGACTCATTCTGCTCAACAAGCCCTACGGCGTCATCTGTCAGTTTTCCGAGCATCCCAAGCATCCGACGCTCAAATCCTGCGTGCCCTTGCCGGGCGTGTATCCGGCGGGGCGGCTGGACACCGACAGCGAAGGCCTGTTGCTCTTGACCGGCGACGGGGAATTGCAGCACCGCATCGCCAATCCGCGCTGGAAACTGCCCAAGACCTATTGGGTGCAGGTGGAGGGGCAGATTCGCGAGGAGCAGCTGGAGCAGCTGCGCCGCGGCGTCGACCTGGGCGATTTCACCACCCAGCCGGCGCAGGCGCGGCGCATCGAGGCGCCCGCGCTGTGGGAGCGCACGCCGCCGGTGCGTTTTCGCAAGACGGTGCCGGACGGCTGGCTGGAGATCGTCATCAGCGAGGGCAAGAACCGCCAGGTGCGGCGCATGACCGCCAAGGTGGGGCTGCCGACGCTGCGCCTGGTGCGGGCGGCGATCGGGCCGTGGGCGCTGGACGGTCTGCAGCCGGGGGACATGCGCGAGCTGGAGGTGGATCTTGCGGATTTGCCGCGGGTCTCGCAAGCTCAGCGCACCGCCAAGCCCGGCGCGCAGCCGCGCGGCGGCGGTTTTCGGCGCGGAGGCCCGCGCAAGCCTTGAGTTTGCCTGGCGCCGACGGCGCAAAGAAAAACGGGGAAGCTTTCGCTTCCCCGTCCTGGGTGTCGCACGCGGCCCTGTTCTTTGGGCCTGCGTTTAGGCGCGGTGGCTGTCCTCGAAGTAGGCGATAGGCCCGGCGCTGGTTAAGCCGATGTGGAAGGTCGAGCTTTCCGGGAAGGTCTCGCCTATGCTTTCCGCGGCGCGCACGATCTCGTACAGCACTTCCACTTCCTTGAATTTTCGGGTGATGTTGTCATTGCCCAGCAACCAGGCCCGGATTTCCTCGGCATGCGGGTGGTTGTTTTCCAAGTCCAGCTGGCAGGCCGGCGTGCTGATCAGGCTGATCGCAGGCGGCATGCTGATGTCCAGTTGTTGCAATTGTTGGTTCGCCAGTTCGGCGAAGCTGGACAATTCGAGGTTGGCCCGCTCGCGGATGGAGGAAAGGGCAATGCTTCCATCGTCCGTGACCTGACTGAACAGCTGGACCAGGCCCGGGGCGGTGGCAGTGTTTTCAAGCGACATTGTTGTTGCTCCTGTCTCGGATGTTACCTTCTAGTAATATAGGAAACGTCCCCGGGTCTGGCCTGGTCATTTGGCCAGTTTCTTTAATTCATAGAGCAGAGCTTGCGCTTCCCGTGGCGAGAGATCGTCTAGATCGACCTCCAGAAGGCGTTCGACCGCGGGATTCGGTTCCGGTTCCACGTTTGCCGTCGTGGGTAAACTGATAAATAGGTCTGGCTGCACGCGGCTGGCGGAGTGGTTCTCCAGTTCGGTCAGATAGCGGCGCGCTTCCCGGATCACTTTGCCGGGCACGCCGGCCAACTGGGCCACCGCCAGGCCGTAGCTCTGGCTGGCCGGGCCTTCCTCCACATGGTGGAGGAACACGATGCGGTCCTTGTGCTCCACCGCGGACAGATGGACGTTGGCGACGCTGGGATATTCGCTTTCCAGGCTGGTCAGTTCGAAATAATGGGTGGCGAACAGGGTATAGGCGCGGCTTTTCTCTATCAGCGCCTTGGCGATGGCCCAGGCCAGCGCCAGGCCGTCGAAAGTGGAGGTGCCGCGGCCCACTTCATCCATCAGCACCAGCGAGTGTTCGGTGGCGTTGTTGAGGATGTTGGCGGTTTCCGTCATTTCCACCATGAAGGTGGAGCGGCCGCCGGCCAGGTCGTCCGAGGCGCCGATGCGGGTGAAGATGCGGTCTATCGGCCCGATCACCGCGCGTTGGGCCGGCACGAAGCTGCCGACGTGAGCCATCAGGGTGATCAGCGCGTTCTGGCGCATATAGGTGGATTTACCGCCCATGTTCGGGCCGGTGATCAGCAGCAGTTTGCGGGTGTCGGACAGCCGGGTGTCGTTGGCGATGAAGCGCTCCACCTCCGCCTCCACCACCGGGTGGCGGCCTTCGATGATTTCCAGCCGCGGTTCGGCGACGAATTCCGGCTCCACGTAGTTGTTGACGCTGGCGCGCTCGGCGAAGGCGGACAGCACGTCCAGCCCGGCCACCGCCTGGGCGATCAGCTTCAGGTCGGGGATGTGCGGCGCCAGCTGGTCCAGCAGGTCTTCGTACAACTGCTTTTCCAGCGCCAGCGCGCGGTCCTGCGCCGACAGCGCCTTGTCTTCGAATTCCTTCAGTTCCGGTGTGATGTAGCGTTCGGCGTTCTTCAGCGTCTGGCGGCGGCGGTAATCGTCCGGCACCTTGTCGCCCTGGGCCTTGGTGACTTCGATGTAGAAGCCATGCACGCGGTTGAATTCCACTTTCAGCGTGGGAATGCCGGTGCGTTCCTTCTCGCGCGCTTCCAGCGCCAGCAAGAAGGCGCCGCAGTCGGTCTGGATCGCGCGCAATTCGTCCAGCGTGGCGTTGAGGCCGTGGTTGATCACGCCGCCGTCGCGCAGGAAGGTGGAGGGCTCGGGCAGGATGGCCTGGCTGAGCATGGTTTCCACCGGGGAGTCGTCCGGCAGCAGACGCGCCAGCTCGCCCAGCAGCTCGGCGTCCAGGCCGGCGGCCAGCCGCTTGACGCCGGTCAGCGCCTTCAGCGAATCGCGCAGCGCGGCCAGATCGCGCGGGCGGGCGCTGCGCAGCGCGATGCGGGCGGTGATGCGTTCGATGTCCGCCACTTCGCGCAGCTGGGCGTGGGCGTCGTCGTAGGCCGGCAGCAGGGCGCGCACCGCTTCCAGCCGGCGCGCCAGCTTGCCGTGGCTACGGATGGGGTGATGCAGCCAATGGCGCAGCAGACGGCTGCCCATGCTGGTGGCGCAGCCGTCCAGCAGCGAGGCCAGGGTCGGCGACGGTTCGCCGCGTATGGTTTCGGTCAGTTCCAGGTTGCGGCGGGTGGCGCCGTCCATGCGGATCAGTTCGCCGGCGTCTTCCACCGCCAGATTGGCGATGTGGGCCGGGTTCACGCTCTGGGTGGTCTTGACGTATTCCAGCAGCGCGCCGGCGGCGCCCACCGCCACCGGCAGGGTGTCGGCGCCGAAGCCGGCCAGGTCGCGGGTGCCGAAGTGCCGGGTCAGCGTCATCTGCGCCGATTCGATGTCGAACTGCCACGGCGGCAGTTTTTTCTTGGGCGCGGCCACGGTTTCGAACACATTGAGGCCGGTGTCGTCCGGGATCACCAGCTCGGCCGGTTTCAAGCGTTCCAGCTCGCTGTGCAGATCGTCCACCCGGGTTTGCAGCACTTTGAATTCGCCGCTGGCGAGGGATAGCCAGGCCAGGCCCAGCACGCCCTTGACCATGTTCACCGCCAGCACCAGGTTGTCGCGCTTGTCGTCCAGCAGCGCGGCGTCGGTCAGCGTGCCGGGGGTGACGATGCGCACCACCTTGCGTTCCACCGGACCCTTGGACAGGGCCGGATCGCCGATCTGTTCGGCGATGGCGACGGATTCGCCCATCTTGACCAGGCGCGCCAGATAACCTTCCGCGGCGTGATAGGGCACGCCGGCCATCTTGATCGGATTGCCGCCGCTGGCGCCGCGTGTGGTCAGGGTGATGTCGAGCAAGCGCGCCGCCTTCTCCGCGTCCTCATAGAACAGTTCGTAGAAGTCCCCCATGCGATAGAACACCAGCTTGTCGGCGTGTTCGCGTTTGATGGCCAGGTATTGCTGCATCATCGGGGTGTGTTGGGGCGTGCTCATCGGCTATGGGCTCTTATGTTTTCAATGGACAACAGGATGCCGCGGCCGCGGCCCGCGGATCAAGGCCGCGCGGGCGCCGGGCATCCCTGATTAAAGATTTCAGCCCCGCGCGGGGCGGGGCTTTGGAGAGTCGGCGCTATTTTAGCGCAGCCCGACAGCGGCGTCAGCCGCGCCGGGCATGGGCGTCGCAATGCGGTTTGCAAGAGGCGGCGTCTTGTCAAGCGAGCCGCTCAACGATGGTTGTGATTGACTTGGTTTCATTGCGAATTTATGATTTATATCAAAGTTTCAGAAATTCCTGAAAATTGAGAACGTCATGAATCTATCGCCACTCGTCCAGTCTTTCGTGCTGCATTTCGGTGAAATGGGCAGCCGCTGGGGCATCAATCGCACCGTCGGGCAGATCTACGCGCTGCTATATGTATCTGAGAAGCCGCTGAACGCGGATGAAATCGCCGAAAGCCTGAGCTTCTCGCGCTCCAACGTCAGCATGGGACTCAAGGAGCTGGAGTCCTGGCGCCTGGTCCGGCTGCAGCACTTTCCCGGCGACCGCCGCGAATATTTCTCCACGCCCGACGATGTGTGGGCCATCTTCAAGACCCTGGCCGAGGAGCGCAAAAAGCGCGAGGTGGAGCCCACGCTGACCATGTTGCGCGGCGCCATCATGGAGAAGCCGGCCAGCGACGCGGAACGCCACGCGCAGCAGCGGATGAAGGAGATGCACCAGTTGATCGAACTGGTGACCACCTGGTTTTCCGACATCCAGCACATGGACGTGGAGACCTTGCAACGCTTGATGAAACTGGGCTCGCAGGTGCAGAAGATCCTGCAGTTCACCCACTCGCTTTCGAAACTGACCAGTCGCGACGGCGACAGGGAGTAGCTATGGACTTTGACCCGCTGGTATTGGCGCGCATTCAGTTCGGCGCCAATATTTCCTTCCACATCTTGTTTCCCACCATCAATATCGCGATGGGCTGGGTGCTGCTGTTCTTCAAACTGCGCTATCTCAAGACCGGCCAGCAGGGCTGGATGGACGCCTACGGCTTCTGGGTGAAGATTTTCGCGCTGTCCTTCGCGCTGGGCGTGGTCAGCGGCGTGACCATGAGCTTCCAGTTCGGCACCAACTGGCCGGGCTATATGCAGACGGTGGGCAATATCGCCGGTCCCTTGCTGGCTTACGAAATCCTGACCGCCTTCTTCCTGGAGGCCACCTTCCTCGGCGTGATGCTGTTCGGCCGTTCCAGGGTGTCGGAGCGGGTGCATACCTGGGCCACCTTCCTGGTCGCCTTCGGCAACACGGTGTCGGCGTTCTGGATCCTGGCCTTGAATTCCTGGATGCAGACCCCGGCCGGCTTCAAGATGGTGGACGGCAAGGCGGTGGTGACCAGCTGGCTGGAGGTGATCTTCAATCCTTCGCTGCCTTACCGGCTGACCCATATGCTGATCGCTTCCGGCCTGACCACGGCCTTCCTGGTGGCCGGCCTGTCCGCTTATCGCCGGCTGAAGGGCGACCGCAGCGACGGGGCCAAGATGGCCTTGAAAACCGGCGTGATCACCGCGGCCTTGCTGATTCCGCTGCAGATCTTCGTGGGCGACATGCACGGTCTGAACACCTTCAAGCATCAGCCGGCCAAGCTGGCGGCGATTGAAGGCGTCTGGCATACCGAGAAGGGCGCGCCCTTGCTGCTGTTCGCGCTGCCCAATGCGGAAACGCGGCAGAACGATATGGCGGTGGGCATTCCCAAACTGGCCAGCCTGATCATCACTCATGATCCCAACGGCGAGATCCGCGGCCTCAACGAGTTCGCCCAGCATCCGCCGGTGGGCAAGGTGTTCTGGAGCTTCCGGGTGATGGCGGGCGTCGGCGCGCTGATGCTGCTGGTGTCCTGGCTGGCCTGTTGGCAACTGCGCCGCCGCGGCCAGCTGGCGCCGCTGATGCTGCGGGCGCTGGTGGGCATGACCTTCGCCGGCTGGGTAGCGACCCTGGCCGGCTGGTACGTGACCGAGATCGGCCGTCAGCCGTGGCTGGTGGAAGGGGTGCTGACCACCGCGCAGGCGGCGGGTCCGGCGACCGGAGGCATGGTGGCGTCCACCCTGGCGATGTATCTGGGTCTATACCTGGTGTTGCTGACCGCTTATGTGTCGGTCTTGTTCTACATGGCGGGCAAGGCTGCCGGCCAGTCCGGCGGCGAGGCCGCGCATCTTGAGGAGAAACTGGCATGAGTGGCGCTGTGTACTGGTTGCCGGTGGTGTTCGCCGGCCTGATGGCCCTGGCCATGCTGATTTACGTGGTGCTGGACGGTTACGATCTGGGCGTGGGCCTGTTGCTGCCCTTCGCCGAGGACGACGAGAAGGACATGATGATCGCGTCTATCGGTCCGTTCTGGGACGCCAACGAAACCTGGCTGGTGCTCGGCGTGGGCTTGTTGCTGGTGGGCTTCCCGCTGGCGCACGGCATCATCCTGGGCGAACTCTATCTGCCGGTGGCGCTGATGCTGGCCGGCTTGATCGTGCGCGGCGTGGCTTTCGATTTCCGCGTCAAGGCGCGCGAACCGCACAAGCCGTGGTGGAACGTCGCCTTCGCCTGCGGTTCCCTGTTGGCGGCGTTGACCCAGGGCGTGATGCTGGGCCGCTATCTGACCGGTTTCGCCGAAGGCTGGCTGGCCTGGGGTTTCGCCTTGCTGGCCGGCATCGGCCTGGCGGCGGCCTATACGCTGTTGGGCGCAGGCTGGTTGATCATGAAGACCAGCGGCGCTTTGCAGGCCAAGGCGGTGGCTTGGGCGCGGCGCAGCCTGGCCGGCGCCGGCCTGTCGGTGCTGCTGGTGTCGGCTGCCACGCCGCTGGCCAGCAGCCATATCGCCGCCAAGTGGTTCGCCTTGCCGGAGTTCCTGCTGTTGCTGCCGCTGCCCTTGGGTTGCATCGTGTTGTTCGCCACCTTGTGGGTGATCCTGCCGCGGCTGGCGGTGCGCCAGGCGGCAGGCAACGACAATTGGTGCTGGGCGCCGTTCGCCTGCACCGTCGGCATCGTGCTGTTGTCGTTCTGGGGCCTGACCTATAGCGTGTTCCCGGAGGTGGTGATCGGCCGGTTGAACATCTGGCAGGCGGCCAGCGACACCGCGGCGCTGTGGGTGATCTTCTGGGGCGCGGCGGTGGTGCTGCCGGTGATTCTGCTGTACACGGCCTTCGTCTATCGGGTGTTCCACGGCAAGGCCAATGCGCTGACTTACCAATAAGCTTGCGATTTCCGTCCTTGACGAAGCCGCCTTTGCCGAGCAGAGGCGGCTTTTGCCATACTGGAAGCGCGTCATCCGCCTGCAATCCGCGTCGGCGACAATGACGCCTTTTGTCCGAGGTCCGCAAGGAAGCGCCCATGTCCCAATCCACGTCCGGCCGGCAATGGCCTTATCCCCGCTTCATCGCCCATCGCGGCGGCGGCGTCCTGGCGCCGGAGAACACCCTGGCGGGATTTCGCGAAGGCTTGCGCTACGGCTACCGCGGCGCGGAATGCGATGTGAAGCTGTCCGCGGACAATGTCTGCTTTCTGCTGCACGACGACACGGTGGAGCGCACCAGCAACGGCCGCGGCGCGGCGGCGGCGATGAGCATGGCGCAATTGGCGCGGCTGGACGCCGGCGGCTGGAAGGGCGCGGCTTTTGCCGGCGAGCCGATGCCGACGCTGGACAATGTCGCCGCTTATTGCCTTGCGCACGGCATCGCCTTGAACATCGAGATCAAACCTTGCCCGGGACGGGAGGCGGACACCGGCGCGGCGGTGGCGGCGGAAGCCGCGCGGCTATGGGCCGGCGCCGCGCAGCCGCCCTTGCTGTCGTCTTTTTCCGACGAGGCGCTGCGCGCCGCGCGCGACGCCGCGCCACGTCTGCCGCGCGCCTGGCTGGTGGAGCAGGCGCCGGCGGACTGGGAGGCGCGTTTGCGTGAGCTGGCTTGTATTGCGCTGCACTGTGATCACCAGAGCTTGAGCGCTGAGCTGAGCGCCGAGATCAAGCGAGCCGGCTTTCAATTGCTGTGCTACACGGTGAACCGGCCGGCCGACGCCGAGCGCTTGCTGGCCTGGGGCGTGGACAGCGTCTGCACGGATCGCTTGGATTTGCTGCGGCCTATTTCAGATTGAAAGCCTTGAAGCTCCCGTCCGCCTTCATCGTCAGGATGGCGTGGTTCAGCCGTTGCATGGCGTCGTCGCTCAATTGAGGATGGCAGGCGAAATAGATGTCCGTCTCATTCACCACCAGGGCGACGCGCGGCGTCGCCATTTTCATTTTGTCGGCCATGCCCTGTATGCCCACATCCAGCGTGGCCAGCAAGTCGATGCGGCCCAATTGCAGTTTGCGCAGGCTGGTTTCCAAATCCGCGCTTTCGTCCAGCGCCCAGCCCTGTTGTCTTAGCCGGCTGGCCACGGCGGTGCCGCGCACGGCGCCGATGTGGAATTGCCGGGCCTGCTCCGCCTTGCCGAAGCGGCGGGTCTCGTCTTGACGCGCCAGCAGCACCAGCCGCAGGCGGATGATGGGCTCGCTCCAGCGGAACAGCGCCTCGCGTTCGGGAAAGCGGGCGGCGGTCAGGCAGGTGTCCGGGGTGTGCCGGACCAGCAGCACCGCGCGGGCGGTGGGGTAGGGCGCGAACTTGAACGGCAGGCCGGCGCGTTGCGACAGCGCGCGCATCAGGTCGATGGCGGCGCCGGAGACGCGTTGCTGATCGGCTGACACTTCGATGATGGGAGGCTGAGGGCTGACCAGTATGGTCAGCCCGGCCGCCGCGGCCGGCGCCGGGGCCAGCGCCGCGATCCCCAGCCACAGCAGGCGCCGCATCGCGGCCTAGACGCTGAAGCGGCCGGCGAGCTGGCCCAGCCGCTGCGACACCGACTGCAGTTCGCCGGCGGTCTGCGCGCTGGCTTCGACGGCGCTGGCGTTGGTTTCCGACATCCGCGCCACGCTCTCCACGTTTTGCGCCAGGGACTGGCTGGCGCTGCTCTGTTCCTTCAGCCCCTGAGTGATTTGATGGATGCTGTCCAGCACCTGGTCCACGCATTGGCGGATGGAGGCGATGCTGGCGCCGGCGTTGCGGGTGTTTTCCTGGCCTTGCATGATGGCGCTCATGCCGGTTTGCATATTGGCGATGGCCTGCTGCGAGGTGCGCTGGATGTCGGAGACGATGGTGCTGATCTCAGTGGTGGATTGCGCGGTGCGTTCCGCCAGCTTGCGCACCTCGTCGGCCACCACGGCGAAGCCGCGGCCTTGTTCGCCGGCGCGCGCGGCTTCAATGGCGGCGTTCAGCGCCAGCAGATTGGTTTGGTCGGCGACATCGCGGATCACATCGACGATGCTGGCGATGGACTCCGATTGCTGGCCCAGCGCGCCTATGGTTTCCGAGGCCGAGGACACGTCGCGCACGATGCTGTCCATGCTGGCGCTGGCGTCGTGGATGATGGCGTTGCCCTCGCTGGATTGGCTGACCGCGGCGCGCGAGAGTTGATTGGCTTGTTCCGATTGCTCGGCGCTGACCATCAGGCTGGTGCTCAACTGCTCGATCGCCGCCGCCATGCTGGCCGCCGCCTGAGTTTGCTTGGTGCTGCTGTGGGACACGTTCTGGGCGCTTTGCGCCATCTGGTCGGCGGCCGAATTGACTTCGCGCGAGGTGTCCAGCAACTGGGTCACGGTGTCGCGCAATTGGTCGCGCATCTGGCCGATGGAGGCAAGCAAGCTGCTACGGTCCTGTTCGCGCAACTGGATGCGGGTGCCCAGCTGGCCGGCGGCCAATTGCTCGACCACGCTTTGAACGTAGAAAGGCTCGCCGCCCAGTTGCAGGGTGATGGACAGATAGAGCTGGTGGAACAGGAAGCTGGCCAGTAGCATGGCGGCCAGGCCGATGCCGATGTAGAAATTGCGCTGGGCCTGCATCCGTTCGATGCGGGCTTGCAGCAGCGTGTCCAGATTGTTCAGCGTCACGTCGCCGAAGCGGGCGCCGATCTCGGCGTTTTTCGCCGCCATGCCGCTCACAGCCAAGGCCGCGCCGGTTTGGCCGGCGATGGCCTTGTCTATGGCCGCGCCCTGGCCTTGATGAAACGCGGCCAAGGCCTGGGATTCGGCGTTCAGCGCGGTCTTCAGCGCCGGATTGTAGGCCAGCGCCTTGGCCAGATCGCCATTCAAGCCGTCCAGCGCGCCGTTGATCAGCGGGCGCAGTTCCACCAGGCGGTCGCGTTCCGCCGGCGTCAGCGCCTGGCCGGCTTCCGGTTTGGCGGCCCAGGCCAGCGCTTCGCCGATGTAGTTGCTCAGCGAGGGCAGCTTGGCGGTGGCGGCGTCCATCAGGTAATAGCTGTCGATGTCCGGGTCCAGCGTCAGATTGGAATTGTCGCTGGCGGCGCCGAGCAGGGCGTTGAGTTTGTCCGCGGTGCTGTCAAAGCTGGCGATCACTTGCGGCGGCGGCGCCGCGCCTATCCGCGACAGCGTGCCTCGCGCGGCGCTGGCGGTTTTCCAGGCCTCGTCGGTTTGCAGGATGGCGCCGTATTGTTCATGGGCGCTTTGCAGCCGGTTCCAGCCTTGTTCCAACTGCGCCTGCGCTGCCGGCAGCGCCGCCTTGGCGGCGGCCTCGCCCTGCGCCGCTCGCACGGCCAGATCCTGGGCTTGTTCCAGCGCGCCCAGCAGGTGATGCAGCGGCTGGATGTAGGACACGCCGACTCTTTCTTTTTGCGAAAAGTCGATATTGTCCTGATTGGTTCGATACAGACCGTACACCATATAGAGTAAGGCGACGGCAAAGACCGCGCCGATCAGCGCAAAGCGGCTGGGGTAGCTCAAGCGCTGCATCAGCCTTACCACGGGCGTTGTCATGATTTCGCTCCTGACTGTGGCGGCGACGCCCGCAATGTGAACGTCTACCGCGCCAGTTCCAGAATAGGCAATTTTCACGGACTGCGATTGCCGCATGAAATGCGATGGCTGGGCTGAAGCGCCGCGTATCAGTTCATTGCGGGCGGGAGCATGAGCTTTGCCTTGTCTGGCGTATGAAGGCAACCGGCCATAATGCTTAAGTCATCAAAAATGACTTTTGATTGTTTTGTGCTTGGATAAATAGGCCGCTCTCTGGACGGGATCAATGACAAAGGCGTGTCCGGCTGCGACGGAAAGCCGGCTGGCGCGGCTTTGGCCGATGGCGTCCGGCATTGCCAGCAATCACTCTATTTTGCTAAATTCGCCGGGTTTCGCATCAAAACAGTCTGACGAAGCGGTGTCCCGAAGCAGGCGGCCTGACGGCCGCGGGGAGCTGTCTCGTCAAGACCGCAACCCTCGAGCCCGACGCCAAGATCGGGACGGGGTCAATCTTCCAGTCTGAAATCCTTCCGGCGCGCGTCGCCCATTTCCAGATTGCCACGCTCAGAGCTTTAAGAGGATCCATGGACTTGCTTCATTCGTTTATCAATGCCGCCAATGATGTGATTTGGGGCAAGATGCTGATCGGCCTGTTGCTGGCCGTCGGCTTGTATTTCTCGTTGCGTTCCGGCCTGTTGCAGCTGAGGCTGTTCGCGCGCGGCTGGCGCGAAATGATGGGCGGCCGCGGCGGCCATCGCAGCAAGGACGATATTTCGCCGTTCCAGGCTTTCGCCACCGGCCTCGCCAGCCGGGTGGGCACCGGCAATATCGCCGGCGTGGCCATCGCCATTGCCGCCGGCGGCCCCGGCGCGGTGTTCTGGATGTGGCTGACCGCCATGCTGGGCATGGCCAGCGCTTTCGCCGAATCGACTTTGGCGCAGCTGTTCAAGACCAATCACCATGACGACACCTTCCGCGGCGGCCCGGCCTACTACATCCAGAAAGGCCTGGGGCAACGCTGGCTGGGCGTGATCTTCGCCCTGTGTCTGATCCTGGCCTTCGGCCTGGTGTTCAACGCGGTGCAGGCCAACTCCATCGTGGCGGCCACCGAGGGCGCCTGGGGCTGGAACCGCTATATGGTGGGCATCGCCCTGGTGGTGATGACCGCCCCCATCATTTTTGGCGGCGTGCGCTCGGTGGCGCGGGTGGCCGAGTGGCTGGTGCCGGTGATGGCGGCCATTTATCTGCTGATGACCTTCTATGTCTTGGCGGCGCACGCGGCCGAGCTGCCGGGTTTGATCGTGCTGATCGTCAAGAGCGCCTTCGGTCTGGAGCAGGCGGCGGGCGGCTTCGCCGGCTATGCGGTGAGCCAGGCGATGATGCTGGGCATCAAGCGCGGCCTGTTCTCCAATGAGGCGGGCATGGGCTCCGCTCCCAACGCGGCGGCGACGGCGACTTCGCGTCACCCGGCGAGTCAGGGCGCGATCCAGATGTTCGGCGTCTTCATCGACACCATGGTGATCTGTACCGCCACCGCCGCCATCATTCTGCTGTCCGGCGTGTATGACCAGGGTTTGAGCGGCGTGGCGCTGACGCAGAAGGCGATCGAATCGCAGTTCGGCCCGATAGGCGCGTCCTTCCTGGCGGTGGCGATGTTCCTGTTCGCCTTTTCCACCATCATCGGCAATTACGCTTACGCCGAGGGCAATGTCGAATTCATCCGCAGCAATAAGGGGATCTTGCTGGCCTTCCGTCTGATCGTGCTGGCGATGGTGATGTTCGGCGCGGTGGCCAGCCTGCCGCTGGTGTGGGATATGGCCGACTTCGCCATGGGCCTGATGGCGCTGATCAATCTGGTGGCCATCGTGCTGCTGTCGCGTTATTTCTTCATTGTGCTGAAGGATTACGAGCGTCAGCTGAAGCGGGGCGAGTCCACCCCGGTGTTCAAGGTGGCGGATTACCCGGAACTGGCCGCCAAGGTGGAAAAAGACATCTGGTAAGCCTGCGTCCGGCTCCAACGATAAACAGCCCGCGTCCTGACGCGGGCTGTTTTGTTGCTAGCCCCGTTCAAATGGTCTTGGAGTAGCGCGCCTGGGTGCGGCGCTCCCGCAGATGGCGGTCGAAGATCATCGCGATATTGCGGATCAGGAAGCGGCCCTTGGGCTCCACCATGATGAAGTCGCCGTCGAAGGACAGCAGGCCCAGTTGCTGGTATTCGCGGATCTGCGGCAGTTCTTCGGCGAAGTACTCGGCGAAGTTGATGCCGTGGATCTCTTCCAGCGCTTCCACCGACAGCGAGAAGCGACACATCAGGCCTTGGATGATGCTGCGGCGCAGGATGTCGTCATTGTCCAGCGTCAGCCCGCGCAACACCGGCAGATGGCCGCTGTCCAGCGCCGCGTAATAACTGTCCAGGTCCTTGGCGTTCTGGCTGTAACAGGGGCCGACCTTGCCGATGGAGGACACGCCAAGACCGATCATGTCGCAGTCCGCATGGGTGGAGTAGCCCTGGAAATTGCGTTGCAGCCGGCCCTGGCGCAGGGCGGAGGCCAGTTCGTCGTCCGGCTTGGCGAAGTGATCCATGCCGATGAAGACATAGCCGGCGTCGGCCAGGCGCTGCACCGAGTCCTGCAGGATGTCCAGCTTGGTTTCCGGCGAGGGCAGATCGGCCTCGTTGATGCGCCGCTGCGGCATGAACACGGTGGGCAGGTGGGCGTAGTTGTACAGCGCCAGCCGGTCCGGCCCGATGGCGATCACCTTGTCCAGCGTGCGGCGCACCGATTCCCGAGTCTGCAGCGGCAGGCCGTAGATCAGATCGACGCTGACGGACTTGAAGCCGGCGTCGCGCGCGGCCTGGATCACCTCCAGTGTTTCCTCTTCGGACTGCACCCGGTTCACCGCCTGCTGCACCGCCGGTTCAAAGTCCTGAATCCCGACGCTGATGCGGTTGAATCCGAGTTCGGCCAGTTTGAAGATTGTCGCCGCGCTGACTTTGCGCGGGTCTATTTCTATGGAATACTCCCCCTCCTTCAAGAACTCGAAATGAGTCTTGAGCAAGGTCATCAATCGTTCCAGTTGCGCGTCGGACAAGAAAGTGGGGGTGCCGCCGCCGAAATGCAGCTGTATCACTTGCTCGCGGCGGCCCAGACAGGAGGCGATCATGCGGACCTCCTTCTCCAGGTAGTCCAGGTACAAGTCCGCTTTGCCGCTGTCCTTGGTGATGATCTTGTTGCAACCGCAGTAGTAGCAGATAGTGTTGCAAAAAGGTATATGAGCGTACAATGATAAAGGTTTCCGGTTGGCGCCGATGCTGCGCTGCCGTAGCCAGTGGATGTAGTCTCTTTCGGCAAAACCCGGCGTAAAGCGATCCGCTGTCGGGTATGACGTATATCTAGGACCTGTCCCGTCGAGGCGCTCAATCAGCGCGCGGTCGAATTCAAAATGGGCAGGAGAAAATGGGTGGGTGGTCTTCATGTCGTATTTGGATGGCAAAACCTCTGGTGGACTGGTAAATTTGCGGAAATCCTGCGAATTTCGCTTTGATAAGGGTCAAGCTTCATCGCAAGCTTGTACTAAACATGCCATGTCCGATCAGAACCATATCTCTTTGCATAACCTGAAGGTCTCCTGCTCCAACTGCAGCCTGAAGGAACTTTGTCTACCTGTGGGGCTTAACCGCGAGGAGCTGACCCAGCTCGACGCGGTGATCCGCCAAAGCCGCCGTTTGAAGCGCGGCGAGTACTTGTTCCGCAGCGGCGAGGGCTTCCGTTCGCTGTTCGCGGTGCGCACCGGCTTCTTCAAGACCAGCGTCGCCAGTCAGGACGGCCGCGAGCAGGTCACCGGCTTCCATATGTCCGGCGAACTGATGGGCCTGGACGGCATTTCCGCCAATGTGCACGGCTGCGACGCCATCGCGCTGGAGGACAGCGAGGTGTGCGAGCTGCCGTTCAGCCGCATGGAGAGCCTGGGCCGCGAAATTCCCACCCTGCAGCACCATTTCTACCGTCTGATGAGCCGCGAGATCGTTCGCGATCAGAATGTAATGTTGTTATTGGGCAACATGAAGGCGGAAGAGCGCTTGGCCGCCTTCCTGCTCAATCTGTCGCAGCGTCTGTCCACCCGCGGCTTCGCCGCCAACGACTTCATCCTGCGCATGAGCCGCGAGGAAATCGGCAGCTTCCTCGGCCTGAAGCTGGAAACCGTCAGCCGCACGCTGTCCAAGTTCCAGCAGCAAGGCTGGATCACCGTCGATCATAAGCACATCCAACTGGTGATGGTGGACGAATTGAAGGCGCTGATTTCCGGCTGCGCTCACGCCAACGGACATTGATTCCGCCGCGCGGGCGGGCAGATGGAAAACGCAAGGCAAGCCCTCGGGCTTGCCTTTTTTCATGGGGCCGGCGCGCAGTCCGCGATTTGCAGCAGCAGCCGCGACAGCGGCGCCTCCTGAGGCCAGCCCGGCGGCACGGCGAAGCCGCGGGCCACTTCATGCCAGTCGCCGTCGGGGCCGGGCTGCAGTTCGGCCAGCAGCTGCGGCGCCTCGGCCTGTTCCAGGCGCGCGCGCAGTTCCGCCGCGTCGGCGGTGTGTTCCGGCGAGCGGCGCGCCGGCGCCAGCCAACTGAGCCTGGGCAGCCAGGCCCAGCGCGAATCCGCATTCAACGCCGGCCAGTCGCCGCGCAGCGGCCAGTATTGCCCGTACAGCGGCTGGGCGCCGGGCGGCGCTTCCGGCGCGGTGTCGCGGGCGTGGAACAGCCAGCCGCTGAGCCGGGCGCCGACCGCGCAGCCCTCAAAGCCCGCCGGCAGCGTCGCTTGCGCCGCCGGGTGGCGGGACAGGCGCAGCTGGGTTTGCAGTTTATGGGCTTTCAGCGCCCAGGCGTCGCGCAGGCTGGGGCCGGTCAAGGTGTCCGCGCTGCGGCCCAGTTGCAGATAGAACTTGCTGGCGGCTTCCAGATGCAGCGGTTGGCCGTCTAGGCGCAGCAGGAAGTCGAACTCGCCGACGGTGCGGCCGTCCGGCGCGCGCACCGGCAGATTGCTGGCCACCAGTTCGATGTGCGGCGCCAGCCGGAACCAGAAGGACAGCAGCCGTTCCGCGTAATGGCCCAGACGGCGGGTGGGCTGGCGCGCCAGCCAGTGCTGAAGTTCGGCAGGATCGGCGTCCAGCGTTTGCAGCAAGGCCGGGCCGTCGGCCCCCAGCAGCCGCTGCGGCGGGATGTCCGCGCCGCTGCGCCAGGGAGAGGGCGCGGAGAGCAGAAAAGCCAGATCGCGCACCGCCGGGTGCGCGTAGGGCAGGGTGAACGGCGGCTTATTCGCCATCCTGTCCGGGCGCGTCGCGGCGGACTTCGCCGTCGGCGGCGCGCTGCACCTGTTTGAGGAAGCCGCGCAGGATGTCGATTTCCTCGCGCAGCAGGCCGGCGCGGTTGAACAGGGTGCGCATCCGGCGCATCATCCGTTCGCTGTTGCGGCGGCGGAAATAGCCTATCTTGTCCATGGTCTGTTCCAGGTGGCCGCAGAAGCCCTCCACCTCGCCCAGCGCCGCCGCGTCGCTGTCGGCGCGCAGATAGTCGACGTCCACGCCGGTGTGGCTGAACAGTTCGTAAGTCATCACCTGCACCGCCATCGCCAGATTCAGCGAGAAGTAGTCCGGGTTGCCGGGGATGGTGACCAGGCGGTTGCATTGTTCGACTTCTTCAATGGACAGGCCGAAGGTCTCGTTGCCGAACACCAGGGCCACTTGTTCGCCGGCGCGGGCGCGCGCCACCAGTTCCGGCGTGGTCTGGCGCGGGGTGGACAGCGGGGTGGTCAGCTCGCGACGGCGGCTGGTCAGCGCGCAGGCGATGGTGACGTCTTGCAAGGCCTCGGCCAGGCTGGACACCACGGTGGCCTGCTCCAGAAGATCCACCGCGCCGGAGGCCAGCGTATTGGCCTCGTCGCTGGGAAACACTTTGGGTTCAACCAGATACAGCCGGCTCAGGCCCATGGTTTTCATCGCCCGGGCGGCGGAGCCGATATTGCCCGGATGGTTGGGGCGGGCCAACACGATGCGAATGTTTTTCAGAAAATCAGGTACTTGGGGTTTATTCATCAGCAGTTTCACATTAAAATAGCCGGCTTATCGAAAAGCCCGCGCGCCGTTTTGCGCGCAAGGCCAGCGTTTGCCGGATTGGGCAGGCGTGCGGCCTTGCCCGATTGCGCCGGGTTTTTCTTGTTCCTTAACCCAGATTGTTACTAGCAGACGTCGCGTCATGTGGCGGACGTCTGTCATGGTTGAAAGTGTAGAGGCCGTCAATGCATCCGATGCTCAATGTCGCGGTGAAAGCCGCTCGCCGCGCCGGCAGTGTCATCCAGCGCGCGTCGCTGAATCTCGACGCGGTGCGCGTAGAGCGCAAGAAACACAATGACTTCGTGACCGAAGTGGACCGCGCCGCGGAAGAGTCCATCATCGCTTCCATTCTGGAAGCTTATCCCAAGCACGCGATTCTAGCAGAAGAGTCCGGCGCGAAAGGCATCGGTTCGTCGGAATACGAGTGGATCATCGATCCGATCGACGGCACTACCAACTTCCTGCACGGCCACCCGCAGTACGCGATCTCCATCGCGCTGGCGCACAAGGGCCAGGTGCAGCAAGCCGTGGTCTTCGACCCCAACCGCAACGATCTGTTCACCGCCTCGCGCGGCGTCGGCGCCTTCCTCAACGATCGCCGCATCCGCGTGTCCAAACGCTTCATGATGAATGAATGCGTGATCGCCACCGGCTTCCCGGTGTCCGACCAAAGCTATATCGACCAATACCTGGGCATGCTCAAGGATGTGCTGGCCAAGACCGCCGGAGTACGCCGCGAAGGCGCGGCCTCGCTGGACCTGTGCAATGTCGCTTGCGGCCGCGTGGAAGGTTTCTGGGAGCTGAACCTCAAGCCTTGGGACATCGCCGCGGGCAGCCTGATCGTGCAGGAAGCGGGCGGCATCGTCACCGATTTGTCCGGCGAACAAGGCTGGCTGGAGTCCGGCGACATCGTCGCCGCCAACCCGAAAGTGCTGGCGCAGCTGCTGCATACGCTGGCGCCGCATATCGGCAAGTAAGCGCTGCCGGTTTGGGCCCCTTGGGGTTTGAGCGGCTAACGCGTCACGGCGTCCTCGGGGGCGCCGTTTTTGTTTGGAGCGTGATATGAAACAGTTTTTGGGTTCGGTCGCCCTGGTGGTGACGGATTACGATGAAGCCATCGCCTGGTATGTGGACAAGCTGGGCTTTGTCTTGCTGGAGGATGAGCGCCAGGGCGAGGACAAGCGCTGGGTGCGCGTGGCGCCGCCGGGAGCGAGCGAGTGCGCGCTGCTGCTGGCCAAGGCGAGCAATGCGCGGCAGCAGGCGGCGGTGGGCGGCCAGACCGGCGGCCGCGTGGGTTTCTTCCTGCATACCGACGATTTCTGGCGCGATTACCGCCGCATGGCGGCGGCGGGCGTGAGCTTCAGCGAGCAGCCGCGCGAGGAGGAATACGGCACCGTGGTGGTGTTCGAGGACTTGTACGGCAATCGCTGGGATTTGCTGCAGTTGAAGTCCGACGTTTAAACGCCGGCTGGGCCCCGTGAATAACAAAGAGCCGCGCATTGCGCGGCTCTTTGTTATTCACGTCGCCAAAAACCGCCGGCTCGTCGTCGGCAGCGGCTTGCGGCTGCGGCGGATAGGCGTCCGCTTCGTTCCAATCCAGATCCCAATCCAGATCCAGTTCGGCCAGCATGGCCTGGCGTCCGGCCTGGCGCTGTCCGGAGCGGCTTTGTCCGTGGGCGCCGCCTTTTTTCATGATGGGCGCGCAAGCGTGCGGATTGCGCGGTTTGATCGTGTGCATGGAGTGCTCCTGTGCTTGGGGCCCGCTGAGCGGGCGGAAGACGGCGGCGCGGACGCCGCCGGGTAAATCAGTTGTGCACCATCAGGCTGGCCACCTTGGTGGTGATGATGTCCACCGCCGGATCATTGGCGCCGTGCGGCAGGATCACGTCGGCGAAGCGCTTGGTGGGCTCGATGAACTGGTTGTGCATCGGGCGCACCGTGGTCAGGTATTGTTCGATCACGCTGTCGGTGGTGCGGCCGCGTTCGGTGATGTCGCGCTTGAGACGACGGATGAAGCGCACGTCGGAATCGGTGTCGACGAAGATCTTCAAGGACATCATGTCGCGCAGCGCGGCGTCGTACAGTGGGAACAGGCCTTCGATGACGATGACCGGCGCCGGCTGCACGGTGATGGTTTCCTCGGCGCGGGTGTGGTTGGCGAAGTCGTAGACCGGCATTTCGATGGCGCGGCCGTTGCGCAGGTCGTCGATGTGTTCGATCAGCAGCGGCCAATCGAAGGCTTGCGGGTGGTCGTAGTTGGTGGCCAGCCGCTGTTCGAAGGTCAGATGACTCTGATCGCGGTAGTAATAGTCTTGAATGATCACTGCCGCCATCTCGGAGCCAATGGTTTCCAGCACTTGATTGGTCACCGTGGTTTTACCGCTGCCGCTGCCGCCTGCAACGCCGATGATGAACGGGGTGGTCATGAAACTATCCTTCTACGCGTAAAAATGATAAAAAAACGCGCCATTCTAATGAGTTATGGCGCGTCCTTCCACTCTAATTGCGACATTATCCGCTATGAAGCGCGCTGACCTTCCGCCTGGGCGGCCTCATACCACTCCCGCATCGCCGGCAAAGCCAGCAGACGATCGACGTAAGCCTGCGATTGCTCCGGCAATTTGACGTTATAAGTGTGGAAGCGGGTGGCGATGGGGGCGAAGAAGGCGTCGGCGATGCTGAAGCCGCCGAAGATGAATTCGCCGTTGGCCTGGTGGCGCGGCAGATGCTCTTCCCACAGCGAGATGATGCGGGCGATGTCGAACTCCACCGCCGGCGTGCTCTGATAATTGATGTGGCGCAGCGTCAGATTCATCGCCAGGTGTTCGCGCAGCGCGGAGAAGCCGGAGTGGATCTCGGCGACGATGGAGCGGGCGACCGCGCGCAGTCCCGCGTCGTCCGGCCACAGCTTGGCGGCAGGAAAGCATTCGGCCAGGTATTCGCAGATGGCCAGCGAATCCCAGATCCGCAGCTTGCGGTCTATCAGCACGGGCACCTTGCCGGCCGGGTTGGCGGCCAGGATGCGGGCCTTGGTGTCGGACAGGTAGAGATCGATCTGCTGCTCTTCAAACGGCTCGTCCAGCATTTTCAGCACCAGCCAGGGGCGCAGGGACCAGGAGGAGTAGTTTTTATTGCCGATGATGAGGGTGAACATCAGGGAGCTCCGTTTCGAAAGAGGAGGCTGCCGGCGGGCTGTCGCAGCCTTTGTCCGATGATACCGCCATCGGCCCGTCTTTTCCTATGCGGAGACGGCGGGTTTTGGGCCCAAGACGGCAAAAAGGCCGCATCCTGCGACGCGGCCTTGCTAAAACGGGGGGCGGGGAGGCTTATTCCACCTCGTCGATCCAGGCTTGCTGGATCGCCTCCAGCACGCGTTCGCCGCCGCGGCTGTGGTCGTCGTCAAAATCCGGCAGCTCGACGACCCAGTTGTGCAGATCAACGAAGCGCACGGTCTTGGGGTCGACTTCCGGATGGGTTTCCGCCAGTTCGATGGCGATGTCCAGCACGTCGGTCCATTTCATCTTCTTGTCTCCTGAGCGGGGAACCGCTCATAAAATCCAGCGCAGCGGCTGTAGCAAGGCGCGCCGCCGCGGACAGTACATGAGGTACGGCAAGGCGGCGCAACGCGGCTACAGGGATTTTAGGGCGTGTTCCTAGTGGTGTTCGCGGGCGTGGTTGATGGTGTACCGGGGAATGTCTATCACCAAATCCTCACCGGCGACAATGGCCTGGCAGGACAGCCGGGACTGGGCTTCCAGTCCCCAGGCCTTGTCCAGCAGGTCTTCTTCCAGCTCGTCGGCTTCGTTCAGGGAGTCGCCGCCTTCGCGGACGATGCAATGGCAGGTTGTGCAGGCACAGGACATTTCGCAGGCGTGCTCGATCTCGATATCGTGATCCAGCAGGACCTGGCAGATGTTCTGGCCGGGTTCGGCGTTGTCGATGACCAGGCCTTCCGGGCAGAGGTCGGCGTGGGGCAATACGATGATTCGCGGCATGGCGGATCCTTACAAATCGGAAATGTTGTGGCCTTTGAGCGCGCGTCGGATATTGCGATCCATGCGGCGCGAGGCGAATTCTTCGGTGGCGCGGTTGAGGCGACCGGAGGCCTCGTTGACCTCGCGCGCGATTTGAGCGGCGGCGATGGCGGCGTCCACGGCGGCCAGCGCCTCTTCCACCGCGGCGCGTTCGTCGGCGTCCAGCAGATCGCCGTCGCTGGCGAGCGCAACGCGACAGGCCTCGCTGAGGCTGGTGGCGTCGACGACGGCTTCGCGCAGCTTGCGCGCCTCGATGTCTTCATGCACATGGGTCATGGACTCGGTCAGCATGCGGCTGATTTCCTCGTCGCTCAGGCCGTAGGAGGGCTTGACCTCGATGCGCGCTTCCACGCCGCTGGTCTGTTCGCGGGCGGACACTTCCAGCAGGCCGTCGGCGTCCACCTGGAAGGTGATGCGGATGCGCGCCGCGCCGGCCACCATCGGCGGGATGCCGCTCAAGGTGAACTTGGCCAGCGAACGGCAATCGGCCACCAGCTCGCGCTCGCCTTGCAGCACGTGGATGGACATCGCGGTCTGGCCGTCCTTGAAAGTGGTGAAGTCCTGAGCGCGGGCCACAGGGATGGTGCTGTTGCGCGGAATGATCTTCTCGGTCAGGCCGCCCATGGTCTCGATGCCCAGCGACAGCGGGATCACGTCCAGCAGCAGCCACTCGTCGTCGCCCTTGTTGCCGGCCAGCACATTGGCCTGGATCGCCGCGCCCAAGGCGACGACCTTGTCCGGGTCCAGATTGGTCAGCGGCTCCTGGCGGAAGAAATCGCCGACGGCTTTTTGCACCTGGGGCATGCGGGTGGCGCCGCCCACCATCACCACGCCATGGACCTCGTCCGCGGCGACGCCGGCATCGCGCAGCGCCTTGCGCACCGGCAGCAGAGTCTTGTCCACCAGGTTCTTGGTGATGCCGCGAAAGGTGTCCTGGTCCAGCGTCAGGTTCAGGGCCTGGCCGTCGGACAGCAGCGCGGTGATCTGAGTCTCCGCGTGCTCGGTCAGCGCTTCCTTGGCCTCGCGGGCGCGGGTCAGCAGCAAGCGGGTATCCTGGGCGCCTAGCCCGGACAGGCCGGCTTGTTCCAGCATCCAGCAGTAGACGCGATGGTCGAAGTCGTCGCCGCCCAGCGCGGAGTCGCCGCTGGTGGCCAGCACTTCGAACACGCCGCGGCTGAGTTTGAGAATGGATACGTCGAAGGTGCCGCCGCCCAGATCGTAGACGACGTATATGCCTTCGCTGCCGTTGTCCAGCCCGTAGGCGATGGCGGCGGCGGTGGGTTCGTTCAGCAGGCGCAGCACGTTCAGGCCGGCCAGACGTGCGGCGTCCTTGGTGGCCTGACGCTGGGCGTCGTCGAAATAGGCCGGCACGGTGATGACCGCGCCGGTCAGATCGCCGCCCAGGCTGGCTTCGGCGCGCTGTTTCAGGGTGCGCAGAATGTCGGCAGAGATTTCCACCGGGCTTTTGATGCCGCCGCGGGTCACCAGTTGCAGCATGCCGGGTGCGTCGACGAAGCGATAGGGCAGGTTGCGGACGTCCGGCAGATCGGCCAGGCCGCGGCCCATGAAGCGCTTCACCGAGACGATGGTGTTGTGCGGGTCCTTGTTCTGCTCTTTCTGGGCGTCGTAGCCCACGCTGACGCCGCCTTCTTCGGCGTAGCGCACCACCGAGGGCAGCAGGCTGCGGCCGTGCTCGTCCTTGAGTACGGCGGCGGATCCGCTGCGCACCGAGGCCACCAGGGAATTGGTGGTGCCCAGATCGATGCCGATCGCCAAGCGGTGTTGGTGAGGGGCGGCGGAGAGGCCGGGTTCGGCGATTTGCAGTAAGGCCATATTCAGTTCAAATCAGTTCGAGGTAAGCCGCCTGCTGCGGCGGAGGCGGATGGAGAGGACGGGCCGGAGCGCGATCCCCACGACGGGGAAGGGCCGGCGGCCGAGGGCTCAGTCAAGCAGCGCCTCGATGGCATCGCCGATTTCCTGGTCCAGTTTTTCCAAAAACCGCAATTTTCTCACTAGAAGCGCGGCGGCGTCCAAGTCAGCGCGCTGGTCCAGCGCCAGCGCCAGCTCGGCCTGATGCGAGCGGCTCTCGTCCCGCAACTGGCGCGACAAGGCTTCCAGGCGTTCGAGTTCGCCGCCGGCGCGGGCGTCTTCGATGTTTTCGCGCCATTCCATCTGCGCCATCAGGAAGGCGGCCGGCATCTGAGTGTTGGTGTCTTCCTGGGTGTCCACGCCTGCGAGCGTCAGCAGGTAGCGGGCGCGGTTCAGCGGCGACTTCAGCGTTTGGTAGGCTTCGTTGACCCGGGTGGCCTGCATCAGCGCGCTGCGTTTTTCGGCGTCGGAGCTGCTGGCGTAGCGGTCGGGATGGACCTGGGCCGCGGCGGTGCGCCAGGCGTGCTCCAGCGCTTGGCCGTCGATGGCGAAACGGCGCGGCAGATTGAACAGGGAGAAGAAGTCTTGGCTGAAATCGGTGCTCATAGGGACGGGGCCGGAAAACCTAGCGTACAGTTGGACGACGGGCGGGCGGCGCCGAAGCGCGCCCGCCTGCCGGGGTCAGACGTTGAAGCTTTCGCCGCAGCCGCACTCGTTTTTGACGTTGGGGTTGTTGAACTGAAACCCCTCGTTCAAGCCTTCCTTGGCGTAATCCAGCTCGGTGCCGTCGAGATAGGCCAGGCTCTTGGCATCGGTGAACACGGTGACGCCATGGCTTTCAAAGGTCACGTCTTCGTCGCTGGCCGCGTCGACGAACTCCAGCTTGTAGGCCATGCCGGAGCAGCCGGAGGTCTTGACGCCCAGACGGATGCCCAAGCCCTTGCCGCGTTTGGCGATGAAGGCGCTGACGTGAGCGGCGGCGCGTTCGGAAAGGGTGATAGCCATGATGTGTCCCTGCTGATTATTTGCCGTGCTTTTGCTTGTAGTCGTTGACCGCGGCCTTGATCGCGTCTTCGGCCAGGATGGAGCAGTGAATCTTCACCGGCGGCAAGGCCAGTTCTTCGGCGATGGCGGTGTTCTTGATATCCAGCGCCTCGTCCAGCGATTTGCCCTTGACCCATTCGGTCACCAGCGAGGAGGAGGCGATGGCGGAGCCGCAGCCGTAAGTCTTGAACTTGGCATCCTGAATCACGCCGTCCTCGCCCACCTTGATTTGCAGCTTCATCACGTCGCCACAGGCCGGCGCGCCCACCATGCCGGTGCCCACGCTGTCGTCGCCTTTTTCGAAAGAGCCCACGTTGCGCGGGTTTTCGTAGTGATCCATTACCTTGTCGCTGTATGCCATGATTGTCTCCTTCAGCGCCGCTCCGGCCTGGCCGGCTCGGCGCTGGATATTGCTGTCGCCCTTAGTGGGCGGCCCATTGAACCGAATTCAGATCCACGCCGTCTTTGAACATTTCCCACAAGGGGGACAGTTCGCGCAGCTTGCCGATCTTTTGGTTTAGCAGATTCACCGCGAAGTCGATTTCCTCCTCGGTGGTGAAGCGGCCCAGCGTGAAGCGGATCGAGCTGTGGGCCATTTCGTCGTTGCGGCCCAGCGCGCGCAGCACGTAGGACGGCTCCAGCGAAGCCGAGGTACAAGCTGAACCGCTGGATACGGCCAGCTCCTTGATCGCCATGATCAGGCTTTCGCCTTCGACGAAGTTGAAGCTGACATTGAGGTTGTGCGGCACGCGTTGGTCGATGTCGCCGTTGATGTAGACCTCTTCCATGTTCTTGATGCCGTTCCACAGGCGGTCGCGCAGCATGCGGATGCGTTCGCGCTCGCTGTCCATCTCTTCGCGGGCGATGCGGAAGGCTTCGCCCATGCCCACGATCTGGTGGGTGGCCAGGGTGCCGGAGCGGAAGCCGCGCTCATGGCCGCCGCCGTGCATCTGCGCTTCCAGGCGCACGCGCGGCTTGCGGCGCACGTACAGGGCGCCGATGCCTTTGGGGCCGTACACTTTGTGGGCGGACAGGCTGAGCAGGTCCACTTTCTGCTTTTCCATGTCGATGATTACCTTGCCCGGCGCCTGGGTGGCGTCGACATGGAAGATCACGCCCTTGGCGCGGCAGATTTCGCCCAGCTGTTCGATGTCCTGCACCACGCCGATTTCATTGTTGACGAACATTACCGAGGCGACGATGGTGTCCGGGCGGATGGCGGCCTTGAATTCTTCAATGTCCAGCAGGCCGTTGTCCTGCACGCCCAGATAGGTCACTTCAAAGCCCTGGCGCTCCAGCTCGCGCATGGTGTCCAGCACCGCCTTGTGTTCGGTCTTGACGGTGATTAGGTGCTTGCCCTTGCTCTTGTAGAAGTGGGCGGCACCCTTGATCGCCAGGTTGTCGGACTCGGTGGCGCCGGAGGTCCAGACGATTTCCTTGGAGTCGGCGTTGATCAGCTTGGCCACTTCAGCGCGCGCGTTCTCCACCGCTTCCTCCGCGTCCCAGCCGAAGCTGTGGCTGCGGGAGGCCGGGTTGCCGAACTTTTCGTAAAGATAGGGAATCATCTTGTCGGCAACGCGCGGGTCTACCGGCGTGGTGGCCGAGTAGTCGAGGTAGATCGGATGCTTGAGCTGGCTCATTTATATTCTCTCCACAGAAGATGGGTCCGCGCCTCACAGGGCGCCGGAGGCGGCAGAAGCGTGAACCACGCTGCATTCGCGCTTATCCTGCAATACAGTGTTTTCCTTGGTCTTTTGCTGCTCAACCAGGCTGGCGAGGCTGACCTTGGACAGGTAGTCGAAAATGGTGACGTTCAGATTGGTCCACAAATCATGGGTCATGCAGCGCTGATTGCCGCGACAGTTCTCGCGGCCGCCGCACTGGGTGGCGTCCACCGGCTCGTCCACGGCGGTGATGATGTCGGCCACGGAGATGTCGATCGGGGTCTTGGCCAGGGTGTAGCCGCCGCCGGGGCCGCGCACGCTGTCCACCAGTTCGGCGCGCCGCAGCTTGCCGAAGAGTTGTTCCAAGTAGGAGAGCGAGATGCCTTGACGCTCGCTGATGCCGGCCAGCGTGACCGGGCCGCCGCTCTCGCGCAATGCCAGATCCAGCATCGCGGTGACGGCAAAACGCCCTTTAGTGGTTAAACGCATGTCTCTGGTCTCCAAGAGTGGGTATTTGGAGGAGGATGAATTCCTGATGCAGACGATTATACCTAATATCCGACTGTTTTAGTCAACTATTATCGGCGGAGGCAAGAGGATGCGGCTGCGCAAAGCCGATCATTTTACTCGGTTTTTAGTTCGAGGGGTAGTTTTGCCTACGGGATCCGCGGCAGGCCGCAGGCCGGAATCGGGCGTCGGCAGGGCGGCGCGAGCCGGCCGCGCAGAGGCGGGAAGGGCCGCGAGCCGCGCCGCGGCGGCGTTTGCGGTTTTATTACTTTCAGATGAAGGGCTTGGTGTAGAATCCGGCGACGGATAAGGGTCGTCCGCGGACGGGCCGAAACGGGGCGGGCATTTCCGCTCGGGCGGCGCAGCGAGGACTGTCGTCGCCGCAACAAAAATCTACACTTACCCGGGTCACGGGGGGCTAAAAGGACAATTCATGCACAAGGTCGTCATTAGCGGAACCGGCTTGTTCACGCCGCCGCACGCGGTCAGCAACCAGGAACTGGTCGCGGCTTTCAATGCCTTTGTACACGCTCACAATCAGCAGCACGCGGACCGGATCGCCGCCGGAGAAATGGAAGCGCTGGCCGAGTCCAGTTCCGAATTCATTGAGAAAGCCTCCGGCATCAAGCAGCGTTTCCTGATGGACAAGAGCGGGGTGCTGGATCCGGCCAGAATGGCGCCGCGTTTGCCGGAGCGCGGCAACGACGAGTTGTCGGTGCAGGCGGAGATGGCGGTGGCCGCGGCGCGCCAGGCGCTGGAACGCGCTGGCCGCCGCGCCGCGGACATCGACATGGTCATCGTCGCCTGCTCCAATATGCAGCGTCCGTACCCGGCGGTGTCCATCGAAGTGCAGCAGGCGCTCGGCATCCAGGGCTACGCCTTCGATATGAACGTGGCCTGCTCGTCCGCCACCTTCGGCATTCAGACCGCGGTCAACGCCGTCGCTTGCGGCCAGGCGCGCGCGGTGCTGATGGTGAATCCGGAAATCTGTTCCGCCCATTTGAACTTCCGCGACCGCGACAGCCACTTCATCTTTGGCGACGCTTGCACCGCGGTGGTGCTGGAGCGCGCCGAGGCGGCGAGCTCGGCGCAGCGTTACGAGGTGCTGGGCAGCAAGCTGGCCACGGTGTTCTCCAATAATATCCGCAACAACTTCGGCTTCCTCAATCGTTGCGACGAGGCGGGGATAGGCCAGCCGGACAAGCTTTTCGTGCAGCAAGGCCGCAAGGTGTTCAAGGAAGTCTGCCCGATGGTGGGCGATCATATCGCCGCGCATCTGGAAGGCCTGGGCATCGCGCCGGCCGAGGTGGCGCGCTTCTGGCTACACCAGGCCAATCTGGCGATGAACCAGCTGATCTCCCGGCGCGTGCTGGGCCGCGAGGCCGGCGATCAAGAGGCGCCGGTGATTCTGGACCGTTACGCCAACACCAGTTCCGCCGGCTCCGTGATTGCATTCCATCTGCATTCGGATGACCTGCGGAGCGGAGATGTCGGCGTCATTTCATCTTTTGGCGCGGGCTATTCGGTGGGCAGCGTTGTGCTGAGGAAAATCTGATAAGCCGGAAAAAATAGTCCTAGCGCGAAGGGCCCTTGGCAGAAAAAAGCAGAGGACGCTTGTCAAAAGCGTCCTCTCTGCATAATGTATCCCCCCATGGCGGGCTAGGATCCCGCTGACAAGAAAGACCGATGAGTCTGTACAAGGGAAAGGAAATAAAGATGCAAACTGTCAAGAAAGCGCTGTTGGCAGCCGGCCTGATCGCCGGGACCGCGATGGCCGCCCAGGCCGCCGGCACCCTGGTGTACTGCTCCGAAGGCAGCCCGGCGGGTTTCGACCCTGGTCAATACACTACCGGCACCGATTTCGACGCTTCCGCCGAAACCGTGTTCAACCGCCTGGTGCAGTTCCAACGCGGCGGCACCAAGGTGGTGCCGGCGCTGGCAGAGAAATGGGATGTGGCCGCCGACGGCCTGAGCTACACCTTCCATCTGCGCAAGGGCGTGAAGTTCCAGACCACCGACTACTTCAAGCCGACCCGTGAATTCAACGCCGACGATGTGGTGTTCACCTTCAGCCGCATGGTCGACAAAAACCATCCGTTCCGCAAAGCCTATCCGACCGAATTCCCGTATTTCACCGATATGGGCCTGGACACCAATATCGTCAAGGTCGAGAAAATTGACGCCAACACCGTCAAGTTCACTCTGAAGAGCCTGGACGCGGCCTTCCTGCAGAACCTGGCGATGAGCTTCGCCTCGGTGCAGTCCGCCGAGTACGCGGACAAGCTGCTCAAGGCCGGCAAGCCGCAACTGATCAATCAGCAGCCGGTGGGCACCGGCCCGTTCATCTTCAAGCGTTACCAGAAAGACGCGCAGATCCGTTTCGCCGCCAACAAGGAATACTGGAACAAGGCCGACGGCCCGAAAGTGGACAATCTGGTGTTCGCCATCACCACCGACGCTTCCGTGCGTTACCAGAAGCTGAAAGCCGGCGAGTGCCAGATCACCGTCAACCCGCGTCCGACTGATCTGGCCGCGATGAAGGCCGATTCCAAGCTGTCGGTGACCGCGCAGCCGGGCTTCAACCTGGGCTACCTGGCTTACAACGTCAAGCACAAGCCGCTGGAAAAGCTGGAAGTGCGTCAGGCGCTGGACATGGCGATCAATAAGAAAGCCATCATCGACGCGGTGTACCAGGGCGCCGGCCAGCCGGCCACCAATCCGATGCCGCCGACCCAGTGGTCCTACAACAAGAGCCTGAAAGACGCGCCTTACGATGTGGCCAAGGCCAAGGCGCTGCTGGCCAAGGCCGGCTACCCCAACGGCTTTGAACTGAGCTTGTGGGCGATGCCGGTGCAGCGTCCGTACAACCCCAACGCCAAACTGATGGCGGAAATGGTGCAGTCGGACTGGGCCAAGATCGGCGTCAAGGCCAAGATCACTTCCTACGAATGGGGCGAGTACATCAAGCGCGCCAAGGCCGGCGAGCATGACACCATGTTGATCGGCTGGACCGGCGACAACGGCGATCCGGACAACTGGCTGGGCGTGCTGTTCGGCTGCGACGCGATGAACGGCAACAACTTCTCCAAGTGGTGCTACAAGCCGTTTGAAGACCTGATCCAGAAGGGCAAGCGCACCGCCAACGTGGCCGAGCGCACCAAGCTGTACATGAAGGCTCAGGAAATCGTCAAACAGCAAGTGCCGATGACCACCATCGCCCACTCCACCGTCAATCAGCCGATGCTGAAATCGGTGCAGGGCTTCAAGGTCAGCCCCTTCGGCCTGAACTCCTTCTATGGCGTCAGCGTCAAGTAAGCCTGAAATAATAAAAACACGGCGACATCGGGGGCCTGGCCCCCGATGTTTTGGCTAAGTTCGGCGAATGGCGCTCCTGATGCCGGCCTGTCCGCGTTGCGGCCGGGACCGACGCTGAAGCGGAGCGCTATTGGCCACTACAAGCCTTGGGTTTCCAGTCGCACGCAGAGGCGGCGGGCCCGATGGCGGCGGAACGTCTACTGGGTGGTTTTCAGAGGGTAGTCAGTCACAGCGTGGAGAGGCTGTGCGTCCGGCTTGACCTGGGTCAAGCTCGTCTGCGGCGAGGGGTGCTATCTTGCACTTGCCGTGGCGGTGGCGCAGCTGATGTGGGTGGGTGGTTCAGTTGCATGCCATCGCTTCGGCGCTCTTCTTGCTGTTTTCCTTGCTTCTTCTCCGTCCGATTCCGGTAACGTCTCCCCAAAACGCAATAGAGCCGTCGTTCGCCGTTTGCCATGCAAGGCGTCGTCGCTCTGGGTCTCATTTGAGTATTGCGCCCAGTCGCCCAGCGGGGCCGGCGCAAGGGAGAAGTCCTCATGTTTTCCTTTATTCTGCGAAGGTTGGGTTTATTGGTGCCAACCTTCTTCGGCATCACGCTGCTGACCTTCGGCCTGATCCGCATGATTCCGGGCGATCCGGTGGAGGTGATGGTGGGCGAGCGCGCGCTCGATCCGCAAATGCACGCCGAAGCCTTGCATCGCCTGGGTCTGGACAAGCCGCTGTACGCTCAGTATTTCGACTACGTGGTCAATCTGCTGCATGGCGACCTGGGCGAGTCCCTGGTGACCAAGACCGGGGTGTGGACCGAGTTCAAAACCCTGTTCCCCGCCACGCTGGAATTGGCGATCTCCGCCTTGATCTTCGCCACCGTGCTGGGTCTGCTGGCCGGCGTCATCGCCGCCATCAAGCGCGGCTCGCTGTTCGACCACGGCGTGATGGGCATCTCGCTGACCGGTTTCTCCATGCCCATCTTCTGGTGGGGCCTGATCCTGATCATGTTCTTCTCGGTCAAGCTGGGCTGGACCCCGGTGTCCGGCCGCGTCGACCTGACCTTCGACATCGCGCCGCATACCGGCTTCATGCTGATCGACTCCTGGATGGCGGAGGTCGCGGATCCGGAAGTGAACGCCGGCGCCTTCAAGAACGCTTTGATGCACCTGATCCTGCCCGCCATCGTGCTGGGCACCATTCCGCTGGCGGTGATCGCGCGGATGACGCGCTCGTCGATGCTGGAAGTGCTGCGCGAAGACTATGTGCGCACCGCGCGCGCCAAGGGCCTGTCGCCGGCGCGAGTGATCTTCATCCACACCCTGCGCAACGCGCTGATCCCGGTGTTGACCGTGATCGGCCTGCAGGTGGGCACGCTGATGGGCGGCGCGGTGCTGACCGAAACCATCTTCTCCTGGCCGGGCATAGGCAAATGGCTGATCGACGCCATCAGCCGCCGCGATTATCCGGTGGTGCAGAACGGCATCCTGATGGTGGCGACGCTGGTGATCGTCACCAACTTCATCGTCGACATCCTGTACGGCATCGCCAATCCGCGCATCCGTCACGCCAAGTAACAGCCAGTAGGTGGACTTATGACTCAGACTACGCAAGTCAACGCCGGGCCGGACCTGGCGCTGGCCTATCCCTCGCCGCTGAAGGAGTTCTGGCAGGGCTTTTCCCACAACAAGGGCGCGGTGGCCGGCCTGATCTTCATGCTGATCGTCACCTCCTGTGCGCTGTTGGCGCCGCTGGTGGCGCCCTACAGCCCCATCGAGCAGTACCGCGATCATTTGCTGACCCCGCCGGCCTGGGTGGACGGCGGTTCGGCGCAGTTCCTGTTCGGCACCGACGAATTGGGGCGCGACATCCTGTCGCGGCTGATTCACGGCGCGCGGCTGTCGCTGTTCATCGGCCTGTGCTCGGTGCTGATGGCCTTGCTGCCGGGCGTGGTGCTCGGCCTGTTGGCCGCCTTCTTTCCCAAGGCCCTCGGCGGCGCGATCATGCGGCTGATGGACATCATGATGGCCTTGCCCTCGCTGTTGCTGGCGGTGGCCATCATGGCCATTCTCGGACCGGGGCTGATGAACGCGATGATCGCCATCGCCACCGTGTCCTTGCCCGCCTATGTGCGCCTGACCCGCGCGTCGGCGATGACCGAGCTGAACCGCGACTACGTCACCGCCTCGCGCGTGGCCGGCGCGGGTCTGCCGCGGCTGATGTTCGTCACCGTGCTGCCCAACTGCATGGCGCCCTTGATCGTGCACGCGACCATGAGCTTTTCCTCGGCCATTCTGGAAATCGCCGCGCTGGGCTTCCTCGGCCTGGGCGTGCAGCCGCCCACCCCGGAGTGGGGCACCATGCTGGCCTCGGCCCGCGATTACATTGAAAGCGCCTGGTGGGTGGTGACGCTGCCCGGCCTGACCATTTTGCTGTCGGTGCTCGCCATCAACTTGATGGGCGACGGCCTGCGCGACGCGCTGGACCCGAAACTGAAGCGCGCCGCTTGAGGGGATGGACATGAGTTTGTTGCAAATCAAGAACCTCTCGGTGGAGTTTGGTTCGGAAAAAAATCCCTTCCGCGCGGTGGAAGGGCTGGACTTAGAGGTCAATCAGGGCGAGATCGTCGGCATCGTCGGCGAATCCGGCTCCGGCAAGTCGGTGACCATGATGGCGATGATGGGGCTGTTGGAAGGCCAGGGTCGCATCGTGGCGGACGAACTGAGCTTCGACGGCAAGAACCTGCTGACCATTTCCGCGCGCGAGCGCCGCAAGATCGTCGGCAAGGACATCGCGATGATCTTCCAGGACCCGATGACCTCGCTGAACCCCAGCTACACCGTCGGTTACCAGATCATGGAAGTGCTGAAGCTGCATCAGGGTCTGCGCGGAGCGGCGCTGAAGCGGCGCGCGCTGGAACTGATGGAACTGGTGGAGATTCCGGCGCCGGCCTCGCGGCTCAACGCCTATCCGCACCAGCTGTCCGGCGGCATGAGCCAGCGCGTGGTGATCGCGATGGCCATCGCCTGTAATCCCAAGCTTTTGATCGCCGACGAGCCGACCACGGCGCTGGACGTGACCATTCAGGCGCAGATCATGGAGTTGCTGGTCAGCCTGCAGAAAAGCCAGAACATGGCGCTGATCATGATCACTCACGATCTGGCGGTGGTGGCCGAGGTGGCCCACCGGCTGGCGGTGATGTACGCCGGCCAGGTGGCGGAGATGGGCGCGGTGCCCGGGGTGTTCAACCACCCGACCCACCCGTACACCGAGGCGCTGCTGTCGTCGATTCCGGAGCACAGCAAAGGCGCGCATCGGCTGAACACCTTGCCCGGCATCGTGCCGGGGCAGTACGACCGTCCCAGCGGCTGCCTGTTGTCGCCGCGTTGCCCCTATGTCAAGGACAACTGCCGGACCCAGCGTCCGGGGCTGACCCCGGTGGAAGGCGGCGCCGTGCGCTGCCACTACCCGTTGCTGGACAAGGAGGCGAAATGAGCACCGTATTGCAAGCGCGGGATCTGACCCGCTATTACGACGTGTCCCAGGGCTTCCTCAAGCCCTCGGCGCAGGTCAAGGCGCTCAACGGCGTCTCCTTCGAACTGCAGGCCGGCAAGACGCTGGCGGTGGTGGGCGAATCCGGCTGCGGCAAGAGCACGCTGGCCCGGCAACTGACGCTGATCGAAGCGCCGACCTCCGGTTCTTTGCTGCTGGACGGCAAGGACGCGGCCCAGGCCGGCAAGGCCGACTTGAAAGCCATGCGCACCAAGGTGCAGATGGTGTTCCAAAATCCGTACGCGTCCTTGAATCCGCGTCAGAAAATCGGCAGCCAGCTGGCCGAGCCGCTGCTGATCAACACCTCGCTGAACGCCAAGGAGCGCGAAGACAAGGTGCGCGGCATGATGCAGCGGGTCGGTCTGCGGCCGGAGCACTTCTTCCGCTATCCGCATATGTTCTCCGGCGGCCAGCGTCAGCGCATCGCCATCGCGCGCGCGATGATGCTGAACCCCAAGATCGTGGTGGCGGACGAGCCCACCTCGGCGCTGGACGTGTCCATCCAGGCCCAGGTGCTCAATCTGTTCATGGATTTGCAGGACGAGTTCAAGACCGCCTATGTGTTCATCTCCCACAATCTGTCGGTGGTTGAGCATGTGGCCGACGACCTGATGGTGATGTACCTGGGGCGGGCGGTGGAGGTGGGGGAAAAGAACCGCGTTTACGAACGGCCGCTGCACCCCTACACCCAGGCCTTGTTGTCGGCGACGCCGTCCATCCATCCTGAGCAGCGCCGCATCAAGATCAAGATCGAGGGCGAACTGCCCAGCCCTTTGAAGCCGCCGTCGGGCTGCGCCTTCCACAAGCGCTGCCCGCACGCGAACCAGCGTTGCGCGGAAGAAGTGCCGGAATTGCGCGAGCTGGATCAGCGCATGATCGCCTGCCATCGCGCCGAAGACATCAACGTCTGAGCGCGTATTGTCCTATCGTCAGCGGGGCCGCCATGCGCGGCCCGCTTTTTTTTGGCCGCGCTTTGTCGATAATGAGGAAAATGGACAGATTCTGCTGCGGATAGTCCAGCTGGAAGCGAAACATTTTGCGCAATGCACAAAAATTGCTTTACCCGCCCCCAACGACCACGATACATTCGCCATGGCACACACAGTCAAAGGAAAACGAGAATTGAAGCGAGCCGTGTACGCGGGCAGCTTCGACCCGGTGACCAACGGTCACCTATGGATGATTCGCGAAGCGGTGGAACTGTTTGACGAATTGATCGTAGCGGTCGGAGTGAACCCGGAAAAACACTGTACCTTCAGTGTCGAGGAACGAGTGGCTTTGCTGCGCGCTGTCACCGGCGGCTTCAGCAAGTTGCGGGTGGATGTGTTCGAGAACCAGTTCCTGGTCAATTACGCGCAAAGCATAGGCGCCAACTACATCATCCGCGGCATCCGCACCGCCAGCGACTATGAGTACGAGCGCACCATGCGCTACATCAACTCCGATTTGCACCCGGACATCACCACCATCTTCCTGCTGCCGCCGCGCGAATACGCCGAGGTGTCGTCGACGATGGTCAAAGGCCTGGTGGGGCCGCGCGGCTGGGAAAGCGTGATTCGCCAATATCTGCCGGAGCCGGTCTACCGCAAGCTGATCGAGATGTATTCGTCCGAATAGCCGCGGCTGTAATAGAATTGGATATCCGTTCACGCGCCGCCTGCAGTCAGCGGCGCGTTTGTTTTGTGTTTTGCCCATCGCCCATATCGAGGACTCATGCTGGACGTCAGCCCATTCGCCAATCGCCTGGCCAAGAATTTCAAGCACCACGCCAAATGGGCGCGCCGCCAGGGGCTGGACGCCTGGCGCGTTTACGACAAGGACGTGCCGCAGTTCCCGTTCGCGGTGGACCTGTACGGCGAGCGCGTCCATCTGCAGGAGTACGACACTGGTTGGGAGATGGAGGACGAGGCCTATCGCGACTGGATCAACGCGGTGGTGGACAGCCTGTGCGCGGTCACCGGCCTTGCGCCCGGCGCGGTGACGCTGAAGAACCGCCGCCGTCAAAAGGGCGTCAGCCAGTACGAGAAAGTGGGACAGTCGGGCGACGACTTCATCATCGATGAGTTCGGCCAGCGTTTCATCGTCAACCTGGACGCCTACCTGGACACCGGTCTGTTCCTGGATCATCGCAACACCCGCAAGCGGGTGAGGGAAGAGGCCGCCGGCAAGCGTTTCCTCAATCTGTTCGCCTATACCGGCAGCTTCACCGTCTATGCCGGCTGCGGTGGGGCGATCAGTTCCGAAACCGTGGACATGTCCAATACCTATCAGGATTGGTCGCGCCGCAATTTCGAGCTCAACGGCTTGGATCTGGCCCGGCATCAGCTGGTGAGGGCCGACGTGTTCCAGTATCTGGAAGAAGCGGTGGACGGCGGCAAGCAGTTCGACCTGATCGTGATGGACCCGCCCACCTTCTCCAACTCCAAGAAAATGCGCGACATCCTGGACGTGCAGCGCGATCACGTCTGGCTGATCGACTACGCGATGGCGCTGCTGGCGCCGGGCGGCACCTTGTACTTCTCCAATAATCTGCGCAGCTTCAAGCTGGACGAGAGACTGGCCGAGGATTACGTCATCCGCGACATCAGCGCGCAATCGGTGCCGGAAGACTTCCGCAACCGAGCCATCCATCAGTGCTGGCAGATACGCCGCGACTAGCGGTTTGAGTCTTCTATATAAGGTTCCGGTTAATTAGAGACCGAACTTTATCGCCGGGTTTCCTATCGTATTGCATGGCGCGACAACATTCCGACAGCTGCTAGTCTGAATCAAGCGCGCCTTCGCTCATCACAATAAGGAGACTCGATGATTCAACTCGATTTCTACGGCACCCTGGTGGCCGCGTCGCTGGTTTTGCTGCTCGGGCGCAAACTGGTGGCGCATGTCGGCGCGCTGCGCACCTACAACATCCCCGAGCCGGTGGTCGGCGGCTTGCTGATCGCCGCCTTGCTGCTGCTGTTCCGCCAAGTCACCGGCAGCGAAGTCCGCTTCGACGCTTCGCTGCAAACCCCGCTGATGCTGGCCTTCTTCGCTTCCATCGGCCTCAACGCCAATTTGAAAAGCCTGAAACAGGGCGGCAAGACCGTCGGCGTCTTCCTGGCCGTGGTGGTCGGCCTGCTGCTGGTGCAGAACACCTTGGGCATCGCCTTGGCCAGCCTGCTGGGCCTGGACCCATTGATGGGCTTGCTGGCCGGCTCCATCACTTTGTCAGGCGGTCACGGCACCGGCGCCGCCTGGGGCGGCACCTTCGCCTCCAAATACGGATTGGCCTCTGCGTCGGAACTGGCGCTGGCCTGCGCCACCTTCGGCCTGGTGCTGGGCGGCCTGATCGGCGGCCCGGTGGCGCGCTTCCTGGTCAAGAAAGTCAAAACCCCGGGCGCCGAGCACAATGCCGACGATCCGCCGCTGGCCTTCGAACAACCGGACGCCCAGCGTCTGATCACGCCGCACTCCTTCATAGAGACCCTGGCGCTGATCGCCGTCTGCTTGCTGGGCGGCACCTTTCTCGGCGGCCTGCTCAAAGGCACGCCGCTGGAGCTGCCCACCTTTGTCTGCGTATTGTTCGTCGGCGTGCTGATCAGCAACGGCTTGGCGGCTTTGGGTTGGTATCAGATCTTCGAGCGCGAAGTGTCGGTGCTCGGCAATGTCAGCCTGTCGCTGTTTCTGGCCCTGGCGCTGATGTCGCTGCGCTTGTGGGATTTGGCGGCGTTGGCGCTGCCCATCTTCGTGCTGTTGCTGGCGCAAACCGCGGCGATGGCGATGTACGCGATCTTCGTCACCTTCCGGGTGATGGGCCGCAATTACGACGCGGCGGTGCTGGCCGCCGGCCATTGCGGCTTCGGCCTGGGCGCCACCCCCACCGCCATCGCCAATATGCAGGCGGTGACCGAGCGCTTCGGTCCTTCGCATCTGGCCTTTCTGGTGGTGCCGATGGTGGGCGCCTTCTTCATCGACATCGTCAACGCCATCGTGATCAAGCTCTACCTGGCGCTGCCCTTCATTGGTTAAGCCTTGCGGCAGCGGAGGCTATCGCCCGGATTGATAAATTCAACCAGGCGATAGCCTTGCAATGACGTGGCCGCGTACCTATCTTTGCTGCAACAGCCCGCCGCTGGCGGGCGCTTCAGACAGCGAAAGACATCCCCATGGCTTACATCAATCTCAACGCCGACAACTTCAACACCCATATGAAAGAGGAAGGCCTGGTCATCCTCGACTTCTGGGCGCCGTGGTGCGGTCCGTGCAAAATGTTCGGCCCCACTTTCGAAGCCGCGTCGGAAAAACACGCCGACATCGTGTTCGGCAAGATCAATACCGAAGACGAACGCGACCTGGCCGCTCACTTCAATATCCGCTCCATTCCGACGCTGATCGCCATCAAGGACGGCATCATGGTGTTCAACCAGGCCGGCGCGATGATGGCGGCGCAATTCGAACAACTGATCCAGGGGCTGCGCGAACTGGACATGGACAAGGTGCGGGCCGACATCGCCAGCCAGCAGGAATGACAGCTGGCGCCGACGCGCGGCGCTCAGGACAATAGATAAGGCAATGCTTCGGGCATTGCCTTATTATTTTGTCTGCCATCTATCTATATAGGTATGGCGCAGCGAGGAGACGCGAATGAAACGATGGGGCGCAATGCTGATTTTTTGCAGTCAGGCGGTGATGGCGGCTTGCCCGGCTTTATTGAACTACACGGTGCCGGGTCTGATGGGCGGTCAGATCAATCTATGTCAGTACGCGGATCGGCCGCTGCTGGTGGTCAATACCGCGAGCCACTGCGGCTTCACGCCGCAGTTCAAGCAACTGCAATCGCTGTATCAGACCTATGGGCAGCGGGGTCTGATGGTGGTCGGCTTTCCCAGCAACGATTTCTTTCAGGAACTGGAGAGCGATAAGGAGATCGGCGCCTTCTGCGAAGCCAATTACGGCGTGACCTTCCCGATGGCTGGAAAAGGGCATGTGCGCGGCGCCGATGCGCAGCCGTTCTTCAAAGCCTTGATCAAGGCCACCGACGACGCTCCAGTATGGAACTTCCACAAATACCTGATCCTGCCCGGCGCCAGCAAGGTGGTCAGCATAGGCACGCGCACCAAGCCGGACGATCCGGACGTCGTCAACGCCTTCCTGCCTTATCTGAAGCCGGCGGAGAGCGTGAAAAACTAGAAGATTTGCGCGCATTCCCGCAACGGGCCGGCGAAGCGCCGGCCCGTTTTTCATGGTTCGGCGGGGCAGTTGAGGCGTGTCGGCAAATACCCCTTTTAGATATTTCTTGCCACATCAATGGTTTGTCCGGTGAGGCCCGCTTTTGTTGAGGTTTTTCTCGCAAAAGGTGTTGACGGGTTTAGGGGCCTGACGTATAGTTCGCCTCCTCAGCAGACAACGCAGCGACGGAAACGAAACGCAGCGACCTGCACCGATCTTTAACAGAACGAATAACCGATAGGTGTAAGTGCTCGGTCGATG